>JAFXDB010000159.1 GCA_017516305.1 Clostridia bacterium
CGCAACCCTCCGCAAAGACGCCGCATCTTCCCCTTCATGGCTTCGATGCAGCCGCAATGGCGGTGAAGGTGTCTGCGCCATGTCATACAAACCATTCCCGAACTTTCCGTGAAGAGCCACAAAAGGACGGACGACCACAGCAGTCGTCCGCCCAGGGAATATCGCTTATCTGACGCTCTTATCGTAGGGAATGCCCTCCGCCTTGGGCGCCCGGGAGCGCTTGGAGGTAAAGGCCAGCACCAGCAGAGTGATGATGTAGGGCAGAAGCTTGTAGATGTACTTGCTGATGCCCAGCTCCTTGAGCTCAAACACGCCGTTGGCGTCGAAGTCCAGGGTGCCGTAGGAGGCGGAAATGCACTTCAGCAGACCAAACAGCAGGGACGCCCAGGCGATGTTGCCCGGCTTCCAGTTGCCGAAGATCATAACGGCCAGGGCCAGGAAGCCGAAGCCCGCCACGTCGCCGTTGGAGGAGCAGTTCATCGCCGTGGTGGCGTAGAGGAAGCCGCCGATACCCGCCAGCGCGCCGGAGATGCCCACGCCGGCATAGCGCATCTTATACACGTTGATGCCCAGGCTGTCCGCCGCCTGCGGATTCTCGCCGCACGCGCGCAGGCGCAGGCCGAAGCGGGTCTTGTACATGAAGACCGCCATCACGATGAACAGCAGGATACAGAAGTAGGTCATCGGGTAGACCTGGTTGACAAATGCCTGTCCCAGGAAGCCCATGGAAGCAGTCTTGGCCGTGCGGGTCAGCTTGACGCCAAAGCCAAAGTAGCTCTCCTTGAGCATGAACCAGCTGCTCGCCTCGCCTGCAATGTTCATGGTGTTCTGGTTGGCCAGCAGGCGGACGAAGAAGAGCACCAGCGCAGGGGCCAGCAGGTTCAGGGCCGTGCCGGCAATGGTCTGGTCCGCACGCAGGTGGATGGCCGCAAAGGCCAGCAGCATCGAGAACGCCGCGCAGGAGAGCGCCGTCACCAGCATGGACAGGATCGCAAAGCCCTGCGTCCGGAAGAGGTTGGCAACGATATCCGCCGTGTAGGCCGCATCGCGTGCGTCCGGCTTCACCGCCGAGAGGGTCTTCAGCGCGTCGTAGGCCTCCTTGAACCACGGCAGGTTCTCCACCGAGGACACAAACAGCACGCCGATGAAGGCGCCGAAGATCATGATGCCCTCCAGGGCCAGGTTGATCACGCCGCTGCGCTCGGAGAAAACGCCGGCCAGCGCCACGATCATCAGCGGCACCGAGAAAAGCAGGGTCTGACGGATCAGGAAGGCCATCGAGTCACTCTGGAGAATCGCAAGAATATCCATTACTTCAGCGCCTCCTTACTTGCCTTCTTCTTGTTCAGCAGCATGCGGATCAGCATCGCAAAGGCGGACAGGTACACGATGACGGCAATGATGACGTCGGTGATGTACTCGTTGAAGGCCGTCAGGTCCTTCAGCTTCTGGCCGCAGATCTCCAGCATGGACATGAACAGGCCGGAGAAGATGACGCCGATGGGGTTATTGGCCGCCAACAGTGCCACAGGGATGCCGTTGAAGCCCACCGCAGGCAGACTCTGGGAGGTCTCCCAGTAGAACTCGGTGTTGCCGGCCAGGTAGTACAGCGCAGCGCCCGCACCGGCCAGCGCACCAGCCAGAGCCATCGAGACCACGATGCTGCGCTTATCGCGGATACCGGCGTAGCGTGCAGCAAAGCGGTTGGAGCCGCAGGCCTTCAGCTCGTAGCCGAAGGTGGTCTTGTTCATCACGATGTAGACCAGGATGGCAAAGAGGATGGCAATGAGGATGCCGCCGGAGACCTGGCTGCCCGGGAGCAGCTTGTCCAGGCCCAGCTTGCTGGTCTGCACACCGTTGAAGGTCGTTTTGTAGATGTAGCCCATTTTGGTGTTCTCGACGATGTTCTTCAGGTTGGCAATGTCGAAAACCCAGGTCACAAGGTTGGCCGCGATCCAGTTGGTCATGATGCAGGCCAGCACCTCGTTGATATTCAGCAGCGCCTTGAGCATGCCGGGAATCGCGCCCCAGAGCGCACCCGCCAGCACACCGCCCATGAACGCCAGCGTCCACACCAGCCACGCCGGATAGGTCGTCTGGCCCACGATGCCCAGCGCCTCCATGTGGGTGGCCCAGGCGCCGGAAACATACTGCAGCTTCTCGCCCGTGCCCGTGGGCAGGTACAGAGCGATCAACAGCGTCGCCGCCGTACCCATCAGGTACTGACCCGGCGCGCCGATGTTGAACAGGCCCGTCTTCTGGGCCAGCGCCACGGAAAGGCCGGTCATGATCAGGGGCATGGCACGGAAGAGCATGTTGCCCATCAGCTGGGGATTGAAGCCGAAGGTCAGCGCGCCGGAGGCATTGCGACCGGTGGAGAACAGGCCGCCGAAGATCAGCTGGATGCCCTCCCAGGCAGTTTTCCCGCCCAGGCCCTTGCTGGTCAGGCCGGAAACGAGGATAACGATGGCGCCCACCAGCAGGCCGATCACAATGGAGATCAGCGAGGCCAGCACGGCCTTGAAGCCGGGCTTCCGGTAGAGTTCGCCGATACTGAACTTTTTCATGCCTCAGCCGCCTCCTTTCCCTGGCGCTTGGCGCCTGCCATGTACAAGCCCAGCTCCTCGACCGTGGTTGTCCTGGGGTCAAGCTCGCCGACGATCTCGCCCTCATACATCACCAGGATGCGGTCGGACAGGTTCATCACTTCGTCCAGCTCGAGGGACACCAGCAGCACCGCCTTGCCTGCGTCGCGCTGCCTGACCAGCTGGCCGTGAATGTACTCAATGGCGCCCACATCCAGGCCGCGGGTCGGCTGCACCGCCACGATCAGCGGCAGATCGCGGTCAATCTCGCGGGCGATGATGGCCTTCTGCTGGTTGCCGCCGGACATGGAGCGGGTGGTGGTGATGGGGCCCTGACCCGAGCGGACGTCATACTGCTCAATGAGGGATTCCGCGTAGGTGCGTACAGCGTCGAAGCGGATAAAGCCGCAGTTCTGGAAGCGGGGCTCGTAGTAGCGCTGCAGCACCATGTTCTGCTCCAGCGTGTTGTCCAGGATCAGGCCGTGCTTGTGGCGATCCTCGGGGATGTGGCTCATGCCGGCCTTGGAGCGCTGGCGGATGGGCGCAGCAGTGATATCCTTGCCCTGCAGGGTGATCTTGCCCTTAGCCGCCTTCTCCAGGCCCGTCACGCCGTAGACCAGCTCCGTCTGACCGTTGCCGTCGATACCGGCGATGCAAACGATCTCGCCCGCACGCACGTCAAAGCTGACGCCCTTGACAGCGTCGCGGTGATACAGGCGGGAGCGGATATGCAGGTCGCGCACAGACAGCACGCTCTCTCCCGGCACGGCGGGAGTCTTGTCCACCTTCAGCTGCACGTCACGGCCCACCATCATGCGGGACAGCTCCTGCGGGGTGGTGCCTGCAATGTCCACAGTGCCGATGCCCTTGCCCTTGCGCAGCACGGTGCAGCGGTCAGCTACGGCCATGATCTCCGCAAGCTTGTGGGTGATGAAGAGGATGGACTTGCCCTCGGCAGCCAGCCCCTTCATGATCTTCATCAGCTCTTCGATCTCCTGAGGCGTCAGCACCGCCGTCGGCTCGTCAAAGATGAGGATGTCGTTGTCGCGGTAGAGCATCTTGAGGATCTCCACGCGCTGCTGCATGCCGACGGTGATGTCCTCGATCTTCGCATCCAGATCGACCTTCAGACCATAGCGCTCAGACAGCGCCTGTACCTTCGCACGGGCCTTCTTTTTGGACAGGAAGCCGAACCTCGTGTCCTCCGCGCCGAGGATGATATTGTCCAGCACCGTATACACGTCGATCAGCTTGAAGTGCTGATGCACCATGCCGATATTCAGCGCCGTGGCGTCGTTGGGGTTGCGGATCTGCACGGCCTTGCCGTCCTTGCGGATCTCGCCCCCGTCCGGCTGATACAGGCCGAACAGCACGCTCATCAGCGTGGACTTGCCCGCGCCGTTCTCGCCCAGCAGCGCATGGATCTCACCCTTGCGCAGCTGCAGGGTAATATCGTCGTTGGCCTTGATGCCGGGGAATTCCTTTGTTATGTGGAGCATCTCGATAACAAACTCAGGTGTTTTGCTATCCATGCTGCCACCTCCCTTTCTCGCAGCATTCTCGCGCAGGCAGGATCCGACCCCGGTCCCTGCCCGCCAACCGCTATTCTTCCTACAATTATATATGCTTTATGCAAAAAAAGCAAGACATGCGACGTTTTCCCACAAAAAAACAGGAGAGAGCTTTTACACTCTCTCCTGCGGATTTACGAATTACTCGTAGATGATGGTCAGGTTGGAGAACGCAACGGTGGTGATGGCGTCGCCCTGGTAATCGGTGGCGTCCACGACCAGAGTGCCTTCCTTCAGAGCGTTCATCAGGGCCTCGTACTCAGCCAGGGTGAACACTTCCATGGACCAGGTCTCGGTGGGCAGGCCGACAGCGTCCTGGTTCGCGCCCAGCACGTTCAGCTTGCCGCCGTAATTCTCAGCCCAGGTGCCGTCGAAGTGAGCGGCGATGGACAGCTGAGCGGCCTCGGAGATGCCCTTCAGGGCGGAGGTCACAACGGTGGCAGACTCGAAGGACTGGTCAACGTCAACACCCACAACGTAGGCGTCAGCAGCGGCAGCAGCAGCCACGATGGACTGGAACATGGAGCCGCCGCAGGCAAAGACGATCTCGGTGCCGGACTGGTACCAGCCGGCGACCATGGTCTGCAGCTCGGGGGAAGCAGAGAAGGAAGCGCCGTACTGCCAGGAGTAGCGCAGCTCAACGTTCACGCCCAGCTCAGCAGCCGCAGCGTTGGCGCCCTGAGCAAAGCCGTAGCCGTAGCGATCGCAGGCAGCATTGGTGCCGCCGCCGCCGCCGGAGAAGCCCAGCTTGGTGAAGCCGTCACGGACGACAGCGTAGCCAGCCAGGTAGCCAGCCTGCTCCTCCTGGAAGGAGATGGCGGCGACGTTGGTCAGCACGTTGCCCTCAGCGTCGGACAGGGGCCAACCATCGATGAACACGAAGTTGACCTCAGGGAACTCGATAGCAGCCTTGGTCAGCGCGGTGCCCTGCATGAAGCCGGCAGCCACAACGACCTTCGCGCCGCCCTGAGCAGCAGCAGCCATGGCGTCGTAACGGTCGTCGTCAGTGGCTTCGTTGCCGTTGGCGGGCTGGTAGTACTTGTAGGTCAGGCCATTGGCATGGGCGTAGAGCTTCACGCCGTTCCAGGTGCCCTGGTTGAAGGACTTGTCCTTCAGCTGGCCCACGTCGGTGACGAAGGCGATGACGTAGGTGCCGTCCGCAGAGGTGACGGTATCCGGGATGTCATCGGGATTCACGGTCTCGGCGAAGGCCGCGCAGCCCAGCAGCATGGCCAGAGCCAGAAGCATCGCAAGGATCTTCTTCATGGGAAATTCCTCCTTACTATTCATTCGCCTGACTGTCAGGCGATTTAACGGGTGTGTTGATTATAGCACACATGTCATCAACATTCAAGAGGTACATGTCACTTTCAGAACAAATTTCAGCCATATCCGTCGAAAGTTACCGGATCAGCAAACGATGCGCAGCCCACGAGGGCCGCGCACCGTCAGCAGCAGATCAGTTTTCACCGGCCAGGTGGGAGAACCCCTCCCCCAGCGCCTCGTGGGCCTCGGTGATGAACATGAAGGCGCTCCCATCCGTCTCCCGGACGATTGCCTTGATCCGGGCCACCTCCTGCGGCGGCAGCACGCACATGACCACAGGCCGCCGCTCGCCGGTATAGCCGCCCCGGGCTTCCAGAAGCGTCACGCCGCGGTCCATCTCTTGCAGCACCCGCTCGTTGACCCGTTCCCAGGCAGAGGTCATGATGAAGCAGGCCTTGTTCTTTGACAGGCCCAGCATCACCACGTCGATCACCTTGCCGTTGATGAAGATGCAGATGAGGGCATACAGCGCGCTCATCACATCAAAGCAGAACGCCGCCGCGATAACCACCACGCAGTCGATCAGGAATACGAACATGCCTACGGACAGAAAGGGCAGATAGCGATGCACCACACGGGCCGCCATGTCAGAGCCGCCGGTGGTGGCGCCGCCGCGCAGGATCATGCCCAGGCCCACGCCCAGCAGCACGCCGCCGAAGATGCAGCCCAGCATCGCCGCTTCCTCGCCTATCGTCACTGCCGGCAGTCCCAGCAGCTTCAGGCCGTCGATGGCCAGGGAAAACAGGATCGTCGCCACCAGGCTCCGGAAAGCAAACACCCGCCCCATGCTGCGGTAGCCCACGATAAAGAGCGGGATGTTCAGCACCAGGGACGTGATACCCACCGGCCAGCCGGTGAAGCTGCCGATGATCATCGCCACGCCGGACAGGCCGCCGGGCGCGATATTGCACGGCTCCAGGAACATGGGGTACGCCGCCGCGCCGATGATGCAGCCGACCACGATCTGCAGCCAGGCCATCATCTGCTCACGCCTTTCGGACGAGAGACGTTTCATCCTTATCTTCGACATGCTTCATTCCTCCGGAACAGCTGCGCGCCGTTCCCAGGCTCAGCTCCAATGCACGGTCAATCCGCCGCATCGCATCCTCGCCCAGGCTTCCCATCCGGCGCGTCAAACGCGTTTTTTCAAGCGTGCGCACCTGCTCCAGCAGCACCACCGAATCCCGCGTCAGGCCGCTTTCCGCCGCCGTGATGTCCACATGCACGGGCAGGCGCGGCTTGCTGCGGGTGGTGATGGCAGCCACGATCACCGTCGGGGAGTGCAGGTTGCCCATGTCATTCTGAATGATGACCACAGGCCGTATGCCTCCCTGCTCGCTGCCCACCACCGGATCCAGGTTTGCACGGTATATATCTCCTCTTTTCATGATGTCACACTCCGTCGGGGATGTCAAGGGTCTGCAGCGTTGTATACCGCATACATTCCCCGTTCAGCGTATGACAGGCGCCCCGGTGGAGTGCATCACCCGGCCATGGGCGGACGGGGCCGCATGTCCGCCTTGTCCCGCTGCGCTTTGCGCGCTTTCCAGTCCGGCAGCCACCGGGTCATCTGCGCGTAGAAGGCCGCCGAATGATTCTGATGGAAGAAGTGACACAGCTCATGCACCACCGTTTCCTCAATCAGGCGCTCCTCCAGCATCCCCAGGCGGGTGTTGAAGGTCAGGCGGCCGGTCGCCGCCCGGCAGGAGCCCCAACGGCTGGTCATCTCCTGCAATGTCACATGGCTGACCCGCACATCCATGCGCACCATCCAGACCTGCAGCTGCTGCGCACCGTCACCTTCACATCGAAATCTCCAACCTTCATCCGGTATCCCTCCCCGGTTTTTGCCGCCCGCCGCACGACGCGACGCATGACGACTTTATCTGCATGCCCGTTCGACGTTCCGGGCCATCGGTTTTCGCTATCATGACAGAGAAAAAAGACAAGGGGGTGACGCCGCACATGCGGGTAAGCGCCTGGCTGTATCTCCTGCAGCAGCTGCTGAGCAGCGCCTGCATCCTCTGGGCCATCGGACGCTGCGCAGGCTGTGCCCACACGCCGCCCTGGAGGCTGCTGCTGGCCGGGATGCCCCCGGCCCTGATGTCCATGGCCGCGGTGGATCTGCCGCTGCTGCGCCTTGTGATGACGCCCGCCTGTGCGCTGTCACCCCTGGCTGCATGGCCGGACGCCCCGCGAAGCCTGCGGCGGCGCATGGCCCTTGCGGCCCTCGTCCTTCCGCTGCTGCTGACCGGCCTGATGCGCATGGCGCTGGCGCTGACGCTGCCCGCCTCGCTGGCAGCGCCCCTGGTGTGCGGCGCCCTGCTGCTCCTTGCCCAGGCGGACAGGCCGGGCATCCCCCTGCCCCGGTGTACCTCGGTGGACGTTTCGCTCCACCGGCGCAGCGCCGTCCTCACCGCCCTGGTGGACAGCGGCAACCTCCTGCGCGACCCCCTCACCGGGCTGCCGGTCATCGTCATCTCCCGCAGGGCCGCCGCCAGGCTGACGCCGCTGCCGCCGGAGGGGGAGCTCCTGCCGGGCATGCGCCTGATCCGCGTGCGCACCGTGGCCGGCATATCGCTCATGCCCATCCTCCGGCCGGACAGCCTGCGCATCCGCATAGGCGGCGCGTGGCAGCAGGCGGAAGCGCTCATCGGCCTTTCCCCCGGCGGCGGCGAGGGCTTCCAGGCCCTGGTGCCCGCCAGCCTTGTCACCCCCGGCATCCCTCCGGCACCCATCCGGACCCTATCCCAACAGACAGGAGGCTGAATATGTCCACACCCTTCCAGCTCTATTCCCTCGCCCGGCAGAAGCTGACCGACCTGGTTTCCTCCCTGACCGTCCGGGAGTTGTATTACATCGGCGGCCCGGAGCCCCTGCCCGCGCCCCTCACCGCCGAGGAGGAACGCGCCCTGCTCGTCCACCTGCCGGAGGACGACGGCTCCATCCGCCGTACGCTCATCGAGCGCAACCTGCGCCTGGTGGTCTTCATCGCCCGCAAGTTTGACAACACCGGCGTCATGCTGGAGGATCTCATCTCCATCGGCACCATCGGGCTGATCAAAGCCGTCAACACCTTCGACCCGACGAAAAAGATCAAGCTAGCCACCTACGCCAGCCGCTGCATCGAGAACGAGGTGCTCATGTTCCTGCGCCGCCACAGCCGCACCCGCCAGGAGGTCTCCATCGACGAGCCGCTGAAGACCGACTGGGACGGCAACGAGCTGCTCCTCTCCGACGTCCTGGGCACCGAGCCGGACACCGTCTCCCGCGGCATCGAGGACGATGCGGAAAAGGCCGTCCTCTTCGAGGCCCTCAGCCGCCTGGCTCCCCGCGAAAAACAGATCATGTCCCTGCGCTTCGGCCTGGGCGGACGGGAGGAGATGACCCAGAAGGAGGTCGCCGACGTGATGGGCATCTCCCAGAGCTACATCAGCCGCCTGGAAAAGCGCATCCTGCAGCGGCTCCACGGGGAAATGCTGCGGGCCGGGGCGTGCTGATTTACATATGTAACAATTCCGCGCCTTTCCTTGCTTTCTGTGGGATATCCATGGTATCATGAAACCAGAGAAACCGCAAGGAGGAACACGCCATGCGCCGCTTGACTGCTCTGCTTCTGCTTATCACCATGCTCTGCCCCCTCGCCGCCCAGGCAGAAGGCGCCATCCCTACCGGACTTGCCGGACGCTGGGAAACCTCTGCAGAGGAAACGCTGTGTGCGACGATGCTGTATATCATGTACAATGGGCAATACCGCCTGATCAGCGAAGGGATGACGTCCGAGGGGGTCTGCCGCCTGGAGGGCGACACACTGATTCTTGAGAGCCATGATGGCCACATCATTTCCTGCGGATGTCATATCACCCCCGCCAGTCCCCTGGAACGGACGATCACCCTCAGCGACGATCTGCGCCTGTATCCCTGTATAGATGTGGAATTTCAGTGGCTGAACTTCGCTTCTCCGGGCTACACCGGCCATTTCAGCCTGATGCTCCTTGATGACAACCGGTTCATGCTGCATTACTACTTCATCGGTGACACGCACCCCGAGCTGCCCGAAGGCTCCGCGTCCATGATCATTGAGGACACCACTTACCTGATGGCGATCGGTACATGGCTGGCCTATGACACGCATCTGCTGCTGACCACCGTGTTCGGCGATACCTGGGAGCTTGCCCTCGACCCTGAGACCGGCCTTCCCACGGGCACAGAAAACTTGCACTTTATCCCCTGACCACTCCCCATCGCCTCCGCAAATCGCGGCGGCCTTTTCTCATCCGCCCCTTCCCAAACCCAACAAAATATGCTATCATGGGCGGCGAAAACATCATCGGGAGGAACCCGCCCATGCTTTCCGCCATCCGCAAAAGCTACACCCATACGATCTACGCCAGCTACCTGGGCTACATCACCCAGGCCATCGTCAACAACTTCGCCCCGCTCCTGTTCATCACCTTCATCGGCGAGTTCGACCTGAAAATGGAGATGATCACCCTCATCACCACGGTCAACTTCGCCGTGCAGCTGGCCGTGGACGCCATTGCCGCCAAGGTGGTGGATAAGATCGGCTACCGGCCCTGCATCGTAGCGGCCCATGTCTTTGCCGCCGCCGGTCTGGCCGGACTGGCCGTCTTCCCTGCCATCCTGCCGCCCTTTGCGGGCATCATGACCGCCGTGGTGCTCTACGCCGTCGGCGGCGGCATTCTGGAGGTGCTCGTCAGCCCCATCGTCGAGGCCTGCCCCTCCGAGCGCAAGGCCGCGGCCATGAGCCTGCTGCACTCCTTCTACTGCTGGGGCCATGTGTTCCTGGTGGTGGTCAGCACCGCGTTCTTTGCCGTGTGCGGCATTGCCAACTGGCGCGTGCTGGCCTGCCTGTGGGCGCTGGTTCCGCTTCTCAATGTGTTCTACTTCCTGCTTGTCCCCCTGGCACCGGTGGTGCAGGAGGGCACGAAGCAGCTTACCCTGCGCGAGCTGTTCCGCAGCAAGGTCTTCTGGGTGCTGATGGTGATGATGGTCTGCGCCGGCGCCTCCGAGCAGGCCATGAGCCAGTGGGCCAGCGCCTTTGCCGAAAAGGGTCTGGGCGTCAGCAAGACCGTGGGCGACCTGGCCGGCCCCTGCGCCTTCGCCGTCCTGATGGGCACAGCCCGCGCGCTCTACGGCAAGTTCGAGGCGAAAATCCCCTTGCGCACCTTCATGGCGGCCTCCTGCGGGCTGTGCATCGGCTGCTACCTGCTGGCGGCGCTCAGCGGCAATGCGCTGCTGGCCCTGGTGGGCTGCGCAATGTGCGGGTTCTCGGTGGGCATCTTCTGGCCGGGCACCTTCTCCACGGCAGCAGCGGCCCTTCCCGGCGGCGGTACGGCCATGTTTGCCCTGCTGGCCCTGGGCGGCGATCTGGGCTGCTCCGGCGGCCCGACGGTGGTGGGCATGGTGTCCGGCGCGGCAAGCGGCACGCTGCAGAGCGGTCTGCTTTTCGCCCTCGTCTTCCCCGTAGCGATGCTCGTCTTCACCCTCCTCATCCGCCCGGAAAGGAAGGCCTGACCTCACGGGCTGACCTGAATATTGCGGCGCATGTGCAGCAGCGCGTTCTTTTCCAGCCTGCTCACCTGCGCCTGCGAAATACCGATCTCCCCAGCCACCTCCATCTGCGTTCTTCCCTCAAAGAAGCGCAGGTGGAGGATTTTCTTTTCCCTGTCATTGAGGCGGCTCATGCCCTCGCGGATGGCAATGTCCTCCACCCAGCGGTCCACCTTGGCCGTTTCGTCCCGCACCTGATCCATGATGTAGAGCGCGTCACCGCCGTCGTTATAGACGGGCTCAAACAGGCTCACCGGATCCTGAATGGCCTCCAGCGCAAAGACCACGTCCTCCTCCGGGATCCCCATCTCCGCGGCGATCTCCGCCATCGTGGGCTCCCGCCCATTGGCCGCCTGCAGCCGTTCCCTGGCCTGCAGTGATTTGTAGGCCGTGTCCCGCATGGAGCGACTAACGCGGATGGCGTTGTTGTCGCGCAGGTACCGGCGGATCTCGCCGATGATCATCGGCACCGCATAGGTAGAAAAGCGCACGTTCTGGCTGACGTCAAAGTTGTCGATGGCCTTCATCAGCCCGATGCAGCCCACCTGGAACAGATCGTCCGCGCTTTCGCCCCGGTTTGAGAAGCGCTGCAGCACGGACAATACCAGCCGCAGGTTCCCCTGCACGAATTCGTCCCGGGCCGCCCTGTCTCCCGCATGTACCCGCGGAAACAGCTCCCGCATGCGCTCCGCCGTGAGCACGGGAAGCTTTGATGTGTCAACGCCGCAGATATCAACCTTGCCATAAGCCATGTCGGTACACCCCCTGATCGGTGATGTACAGAGTATGGCACGGCCCCATGCCCTTTAATCAACGCTGACAAAACCCGCACCAACGCGACAAAACAACTTCTCCACCATTCCCGCAGACAGAAATAGCAGGCCGACCAAAGCCGACCCGCCCACAAACCAGATTCCGAATTCCGAATTCCAATTATTCGCCCATGGCCCTGACCGCATTGAGGATGCAAAGCATTGCCACGCCCACGTCCGCAAACACCGCCAGCCACATGCTGGCAATGCCCAGCACACCCAGCAGCATCACCGCCGCCTTCACCGCCAGGGCAAAGGCGATGTTCTGCCGGGCAATATCCATGGTCTTGCGGGCAATGCGCATCGCCAGGGCCACCTTGCCCACGTTGTCATCCATCAGTACCACGTCCGCTGCCTCGATGGCCGCGTCGCTCCCCAGGCCGCCCATGGCAATGCCCAGATCCGCCAGGCGCAGCACCGGCGCGTCGTTCACGCCGTCGCCCACAAAGGCCACCCGGCGTCCCCGGGCCTGCAGCGCATGCAGCGCCTCCACCTTGCCCTCCGGCAGCAGCTCCGCCCGGTGGTCGGTCAGGCCGACCTTCACCGCCACGTCCGCCGCCACAGCCTCCCGGTCGCCGGTGAGCATCACCAGCTCCCGCGCCCCGGCAGCCTTCATGGCCGCCACAGCCTCTGCCGCGCCGTCCTTCACCGTGTCGCTGATGACGATGCGGCCCGCATAGACTCCATCCACCGCCACATGCACCACCGTGCCGATGGCCGCAGCCTCCGCCGCTGGTGAAATACCGTTCTCCGCCATCAGCCGCGCGTTCCCGCACAGCACCCTGCGGCCGTCCACCACGGCGGACACGCCCCGTCCGGCAGCCTCCGTCACGTCCGTCACGCGGTTGCTGTCCACAGGCTGCCCCCAGGCGCTGCGCAGCGCCTCGCTGACAGGATGGACGCTGTGGCATTCCGCATGGGCCGCCATTTCCAGCAATTCATCCGGGCCCGCACCCACCGGCACAACCTCCGCCACGGCAAATTCGCCCTTCGTCAGCGTCCCCGTCTTGTCCAGGGCCACCGCGTCCAGGCGCGCCAGGGTTTCGATGTGGTTGGCGCCCTTGACCAGAATGCCCCTGCGGGATGCACCGCCGATGCCGCTGAAGAAGGTCAGAGGGACGGAAATCACCAGCGCGCACGGGCAGGAGATGACCAGGAAGGTCAGCGCCTGATACAGCCAGTGCAACCAGCGCCCGTCAAAGAGGCTCGGCACGACCGCCAGCAGCACCGCCGCCAGGCAAACAATGGGCGTGTAGACGCGCGCAAAGCGGGTGATGAACCGCTCTGTGGCAGCCTTGGCATCGCCGGATTCCTCCACCAGCCGCAGAATCCTCGCCACGGTGGACTCGCCCCATTCCGCCGTGACCCGCACGGTCAGCGCACCCGTCAGGTTAACGCAGCCGCCCAGAACGCTGTCTCCCGGCTGCACGTCACGCGGCAGGGATTCTCCTGTCAGCGCGGCGGTGTTGAGCGTTGATTCGCCCTCCGTCACCACGCCGTCCAGCGGCAGCTTCTCCCCCGGACGCACCAGAATGAGGTCACCCGCCCGCACTTCCTCCGGGTGGACGGCGATGACCGCTCCGTCCCGCAGCAGATTCGCCTGGTCGGGTCGGATATCCATCAGCGCCGCAATGGACGCCCGGGACTTGTCCACCGCCCGGTGCTGCAGGTACTCGCCCACCTGGTACAGCAGCATGACCATCACGCCCTCGACGGCTTCCCCCACCGCCACCGCGCCCACGGACGCCACGGCCATCAGGAAATTCTCGTCAAACACGCGGCCCCGCAGGATGTTGCGCCCAGCCGTCAGCAGCACGTCATACCCTGCCGCCAGGTAGGCCGCCACGCAGAAAACCATCCCCAGCCAGTCAATCGGTATCAGCAGCCCCGCCGCCATCAGC
>JAFXDB010000160.1 GCA_017516305.1 Clostridia bacterium
ACCAGGGTCTTGTCGCGGAAGACCATGCCCTTCTCGAACAGCTTCAGGAAGATCCACTGCGTCCACTTGTAGTAGCCGGGATCGGTGGTGTCCACCTCGCGGCTGTAATCGAAGGAGAAGCCCAGGCGCTTGAGCTGCATGCGGAAGTGATCCACGTTCTGCTTGGTGACGATCGCCGGGTGGATGTTGTTCTTGATGGCAAAGTTCTCCGTGGGCAGGCCGAAGGCGTCCCAGCCGATGGGGAAGAGCACGTTGCAGCCTTCCATGCGGCGCTTGCGGGAGATGATGTCCATGGCCGTGTTGGAGCGGGGATGGCCCACGTGCAGGCCGTTTCCGCTGGGGTAGGGGAACTCGATCAGGCCGTAGAACTTGGGCTTGGAGTAATCGTTGGTGGCGGCAAAGGTCTGGTTGTCATCCCAGTGCTTCTGCCACTTCGGCTCAATTTCTGCCGGGTTGTAGGGCTTGAATTCCATGGGTGGTTTCCTCCTTGTCAGGTTGATGAGGGTTGGTCGGCTTTTGTGGGGAAAAGAAAAACGCTTCGCCCCTGCAAAAAACGCAAAGACGAAGCGGTTGCTTCGCGGTACCACTCTGCTTGCCTGCGCCAGGGCAGGCCACTCTTGCGCGTAACGTGCGCCAGGCGCCGGAAAACCGGATTCACTCCCGGGCGAGCGGTCATCCCTGCCTGTCCGCGCTTTCACCAGCCGCACGGCTCTCTGCATCAGGTGTTGGGAGGACGTTCCCGTTCACTGCGAATGCATGCATTATAGCACGTTTCGGCCCCGTTGTAAAGCGGGAAAAGCGTACTTTTCTTGTCCTGCCGGTGTACATTGTATACTTGTGTATAATCAGTTGCTTTTATCCGAATAACCTTGACGCTCCCCCCTCTCCATGTGCTATAATGCACACAGGAATCGCTGTGGTAATGATTGAAGAATTCCCCGAAAGGATGATGCCCCGTGCGCAGGCTCCCCCTGCTTCTTGTGCTGTTTATTCTTGCGCTGCTGACCCTCCTTCCCCTGGCTGCCCACGCGGACGTACTGGGCGTACCCGTGCCCGAGGGCGCCACAACCCTTGACCTGACCGGCGTCACCAAGGCGGACAGCAGGATCAATAACCTCATAAGCGACCTGGAAAACCATCCGGAGATCACCGTGGTCGATCTGACCGATGTGAACATCTCCACCGCCAACAAGGGCAAGCTTGTCCAGCGCTTCCCGGACATTCACTTCATCTGGACAGTGAAGCTGGGCTATGCCATCATTTCCTCCGAGGATACGGTGATGGATCTGGATACCCCCAGGGGCGAGGTGAAGCTGTCCCAGATTGCCGCTGCGCTGGACGCGCTGCCCAATATTCAGCGGGTCGTCATGTTCAAGTATCGCCCCAGCCTGGCCGGCATGCGGGACTATCTGCTTGAAGAGTACCCGGACGTGTGGTTCGACTGGACGCTGGACTGGATCATCTGCGACGGCCGCCGGGTTCGTCTGCGCTCGGACGCCACGGCCTTCTCCACCGCAAAGGGCCGTCAGGATCCCCGCTACACCGCCTCCCAGATCTGGGACCGCCTGCAGCATTTCCCCTATATGCTGGCCATTGATGTGGGCCACAACAATGTCTCCGACCTCAGCTTCCTGGCCAACTTCCCCAGGCTGCGCAGGCTCATCTGCATCGACTCCAAGCGGCACGTCACGGATATTTCTGTCCTGGCACAGCTCCCGGATCTGGAGTATGTGGAGCTGTTCATGCAGGACATCACCGATATCTCCGCCCTGGCCAACCATGAGTATCTGCTGGACCTGAACCTGTGCCACAACAATGTGACGGATCTGTCACCGCTCTACTCCTGCCCCAACCTGCAGCGGCTGTGGATCTCCTACAATCCGAACCTCACCCAGGAGGAGATCGACAAGCTGCAGGCCGTGCTGCCGAACTGCGTGATCGAAACCCAGACCTACCAGTCCACCGAGGCAGGCTGGCGTGAACATGACAGGTACTTCATCCTTGTGGACTCCTTTGAAAGCAACACCTACATCCCCTTTGCCGAGAGCCAGCCGCTCCCCGGTGAAGAGACAGAAGCAATATCTGAATAACGAGAGGAGCCGACCGATATGAACATCGTCCGCGGAGAACGCTTCACCACCCGCTGGCTGTCCGATCCGGAGATCAGCCTGGTAAACGTGCTGCCCCCCTACTCCGACCATGAATTCTTCGCCACCAAGCAGGAGCTGGCCGAGGGCGCATCCTCCCTCGTGCGCTCCCTGGACGGCGTGTGGAAGGCGCACTTCGCCCTGAACCCCGCCGGTGCGCCCCAGGCGCTGCTGGACGGCAGCGCCCTGGACGAGACCCTGCGGGAGATCACCGTCCCCTGTGAGTTCCAGCTCGTCGCCCCCGAATGGGATCCCCCCCACTACGTCAACACCCAGTATCCCTGGGACGGCCACGAGGCTTTGCAGGCCCCCGAGGTCAGCGACGAATACAACCCTACCGTCACCTGCGTGAAGACCTTCGCCCTGTCCCTCAAGGACATGCAGAACCGCATCGTCCTGCACCTGGCAGGCGTGGAGGCAGCTGTGCTGGTGGTGGTCAACGGCCATGAGGTCGGCTACGCGGAGGACTCCTTCACCGCCCATGCCTTCAACATCACCCCCTTCGTGCGCGTGGGTGAAAACCGCATTGCCCTGCGCGTTTTCAAGCGCTGCAGCGGCTCCTGGATGGAGGATCAGGACTTCTGGCGCTTCTCCGGCATTCACCGGAGCGTCACGCTGCACTTCTGGCCCGAGACCCATCTGGCGGACGTGCGCGTGCGCACTCCCCTGACGGACAACTACACCACCGCCCACCTCGAGGCGCTGCTGACCATCGCCGGCCAGAAGGGCGGCCAGGCCCGCGTGACGCTGTCCGACCGCAGCGGCCAGGTGCTGTACGAGGAGACCCGCGCCATCAGCGGCCAGGATCAGGTGGAGTTCTCCTCCGTCATTTCCAGCGTCCACCTCTGGAGCGCCGAGGCTCCCACCCTCTATCCCCTGACCATCACCCTCACCAATGCCCTGGGCCGCGTCACCGAGGTCAGCCGCGTCATGGTGGGCTTCCGCCAGTTCGAGATGATTGACAAGGTCATGTGCCTCAACGGCAAGCGCATCGTCTTCCACGGCGTGAACCGCCATGAGTTCGACTGCGACCGCGGCCGTGTGATGACCCGCGAGCTGCTGCTGCGCGACATCCACGACATGAAGGCCATGAACATCAACGCCGTGCGCACCTGCCACTACCCCAACACGACGGAGTTCTACCGCCTGTGCGACGAATACGGCCTGTACGTCATCGACGAAACGAACATCGAGACTCACGGCTCCTGGGCACCCTGGCACGACTGGGTCGTTCCCGGCGACAAGCCTGAGTGGCATGAAGCCGTCCTCAACCGCGGCCGCCACATGCTGGAGCGCGACAAGAACCACCCCTGCATCCTGCTGTGGAGCTGCGGCAACGAGAGCTGGGGCGGCAGCAACCTCTTCGACCTCTCCGAGTACTTCCGCCACACCGATCCCACCCGTCTGGTGCATTACGAGGGCTGCGTGCATGACAAGCGCTACCTGCACACCTCCGATATGCTCTCCCACATGTACATGAAGGCGGCAGACATCGAGAAGTACCTGAAAAACGATCCCCAGCGCCCCTTCATCAACTGCGAATACACCCACGCCATGGGCAACTCCTGCGGCGGCATGAACGAGTACACCGCCCTGGAGGACAAGTACCCCATGTATCAGGGCGGCTTCATCTGGGACTACGTGGATCAGGCCCTGCGCGTCACGGGCCCAAACGGTCAGGAGCGCCTGGCCTACGGCGGCGACTTCGGCGACAAGCCCACCGACTGGCAGTTCAACACCAACGGCATCATCCTGGGCGACCGCAGTCAAACCGGCAAGTGCCAGGAGGTGCGCTACCTCTTCCGCGATGTGTTCCTCAAGCCCGGCAAGACCGGCGTAACCGTCTGGAACCGCAAGCTTTTCGCCTCCCTGACCGGCTATACCCTGCGCTGGACGGTGGAGTGCGACACCCTGCCCATTGCCACCGGCTCCCTGCCCCTGCCGGAGATCGCCCCCGGCGAGAGCAAGCACCTGAACCTGCCCTACGGCAAGCTCCCTGCACAGGGTCAGGTGGTGTTGACCTGCTACCTCGTGCTGGCGGAGGATCAGGGCATCCTGCCGGCAGGCACCGTCGTCAGCCACGGCCAGACCGTCTATGGCGATCATGCAGCGGTGAAGCCCGAGGCCCCCATGGCCAGGATCATCCCCTGCGACAACAACATCGGCGTGCGCGGAAACGGCCTGGGCGTGCTGTTCGAGCGCGGCGCGGGCCCCATCTCCTTCCGCGATAAGCTGGGCCGTGAGACCCTGCTGCGCGCCCCGCAGCTGAGCCTCTTCCGCGCCCAGACCGACAACGACCGCGGCAATGGCACCGCCATCCGCCAGGGTATCTATCACCTTATCAGCCGTTATAGCTGGCGCCATCACTGCGAGCTGCAGCAGGGCGAGGACTGCGCCACCCTTACCTACCGCTACACCACCCCCATGCTCAAGGAATTTGAGATGTCGGTGGTGTACACCGTCCGCCGTGACGACGAGATCGAGGTGACGGTGAACTGGCCCGGCGTCGCCGATCTGCCGGACATGCCCGCCCTGGGCCTCTCCTTCCAGCTCGATCCCCGCCTGGACACCGTGACCTACTATGGCCTGGGCCCGGACGAGAACTACATCGACCGCTGCGACGGCGCGCTCCTGGGCTGGCACACCTACAAGGTGGCGGACGGCATGACCCGCTACTGCAAGCCCCAGGAATCCGGCAATCGCTGCGGCGTGCAGGTAATGACCGTCACCGATCAGGACAGACACGGCCTGATGGTCACCGGTGAGAACCTGCAAATCAGCGTGACCCCGTGGCTGCCCGAGGAGCTGCAGGCCGCCTACCACCCCAGCGACCTGATGGGCTCCGTGCGCACGGTGCTGGACGTGGCCATGTTCCGCAAGGGCGTGGGCGGCGATGACAGCTGGGGCGCACCCACCCTGCCCAAGTACTGCTACCTGGCTGACAAGCCCTATTCCTTCACCTTTACCATGAAGGCGCTTTAAGGCGCTGCTCCTCCGGAGGGATGGACTCCCTCCGGGGGTTTTTGTATACTTGAATTTACAATGTAAGTGCAACAGTACAAAGAAATAGTGACTCAAAGAGGAAACTCCTTTAGAATAGTGTTTGCGGACAACTACGAAAGGAGCAACTCAATGAGCCACTACCAACATCTTAACATAAAAGAGCGGGAA
>JAFXDB010000161.1 GCA_017516305.1 Clostridia bacterium
ACCCCGAGGTTCTGGGCGAGGAGCACTACCGTGTTGCCCGCGAGGTGCAGCGCATTCTGCAGCGCTACAACGAGCTGATGGACATCATCGCCATCATGGGTATGGACGAGCTGAGCGACGACGACAAGCTCCTGGTGGGCCGCGCCCGTAAGATCCAGCGCTTCCTGTCCCAGCCCTTCACCGTGTCCGAGAAGTTCACCGGCTATGAGGGCGTGTACGTCCCGATCGCCGAGACCATCCGCGGCTTCCGCGAGATCATCGAGGGTAAGCACGACGACCTGCCCGAGTCCGCGTTCCTGTTTGCGGGCACCATCGATGACGTCGTGGCCCGCGCAAAGAAGGTGCAGGGATGAACACCTTCCTGCTGAACATCTCTTCGCCTGATGGCAAGTTCTTTTCCGGCGAGGCGGTCATGCTGGTCGTGCGCGGCGTTGCGGGCGACCTGGCGGTCATGGCGGGCCATGTGCCCTTCATCACCAACGTCAAGCCCGATACCCGCTGCGCCATCCACCTGGCGGATGACACCGTCCGGGAAGGCACCACCGGCGGCGGTCTGTTGACCGTCGGCAAGGATGAGGTGACCTATCTCACTGCCGGTATCGACTGGGATTGACAGAATACCATATACAAGAATCCTCTGCTGCATCCGCGGCAGGGGATTTTTTCAAATTCGCTTGCCAATACGCCTGTTATCCTATATAATGGTTGCATCAGCAACGTTTGCAATAACGTGATGAAGGAGTGTATCGAGATGGATAATTTCAACTTTTACAGCCCGACGGAGTTTGTGTTCGGCAAGGGCCGCGAGAATGAGGCGGGCCAGCTGGTGAAGAAGTGGGGCGGCACCAAGGCCATGGTGCACTTTGGCGGCGGCAGTGCGGTTCGCAGCGGCCTGCTGGATCGGGTCACCGCGTCCCTGGAGAAGGCCGGTGTGCCGTATGTGACCCTGGGCGGCGTGAAGCCCAATCCCCGCGACACCCTGGTGTACGAGGGGATCGAGCTGTGCCGGACGGAGAAGGTGGATTTCATCGTATGCGTGGGCGGCGGTTCCGTCATCGACAGCGCCAAGGCCATTGCGGCGGGCGTGGTGTATGAGGGCGATTTCTGGGATTTCTACTGCGGCAAGGCGGCGGTGGAAAAGGCTCTGCCCATCGGCACGGTGCTGACCATTGCGGCAGCTGGCAGCGAGGGCAGCGGCGACACCGTCGTGACCCAGGAAGCCACGGGCCTCAAGCGCGGCGCGGGCAGCAACGCCCTGCGTCCACGTTTCTCCATCATGAATCCCGAGCTGACCTGCACGCTGCCTGCCTTCCAGACGGCCTGCGGCGCCTGCGATATCATGGCGCACGTCTTTGAGCGTTACTTCACCAATACGAAGGAGGTCGAGATCACCGACCGCCTGTGCGAGGCTGTCCTCTGCACGATGGTGAAGGAATCTCCCCGCGTGATCGCTGATCCCAACAACTACGAGGCCCGCGCCAACATCATGTGGGCCGGTACGGTGGCGCACACCAACATCGTCGGCGTGGGCCGCAGCCAGGACTGGAACAGCCACAACCTGGAGCATGAGCTGTCCGGCCTGTACGACGTGGCTCACGGTGCGGGACTGGCGGTCATGATGCCCGCATGGATGGAGTTCGTCATGCCCCACAACCCCATGCGCTTTGCCCAGATGGCGACCCGCGTGTTCGGCTGTGCGATGAACTTCGAGAACCCCGAAGCCACCGCGAAGGAGGGCATCCGCTGCTTCCGCCGCTTCCTGCATGAGCTGGGTCTGCCGATCAACTTTGCAGAGCTTGGCGCGAAGGAAGAGGACATCCCCGTGCTGGTGGAGAAGCTTGGCCTGGGCGACGGCCGCAGCTGGGGCTTTGTCCGCCTGTCCTCCGAGGACGCGGCGGCCATCTACCGCATCGCTGCCCACGCGACCCTGTAACAGGAGGAATTGTACATGAAAGCACTGTTCATCGGCGGTACCGGCACCATCTCCATGGCCATCACCCGCCAGCTGGCAGAGAATCCCGATTGGGAGCTGTACCTGCTCAACCGCGGCACCCGCAACGCCAATCTGCCTGCGAATGTGAAGACCATCCGGGCCGACATCAACAACGAAGCGGAAGCTGCTGCAGCGCTGGAAGGCTACACCTTCGACTGCGTGTGCGATTTCATTGGCTTCGTGCCTGCCCAGCTGGAGCGCGATGTGCGCCTCTTCAAGGGCAGGGCGAAGCAGTTCATGTACATCTCCTCCGCATCGGCTTACCAGAAGCCCGTGGGCTGCCATGTCATCACCGAGTCCACGCCCCTGCACAATCCCTACTGGGAGTACTCCCGCAATAAGATCGCCTGCGAGGAGCTGCTGATGCGCGAGTACCGGGAGAACGGCTTCCCAGTCACCATCATCCGCCCCAGTCACACCTATGACGAGCGCAATGTCCCCGTGGGCGCTCACGGCGACAAGGGCTCCTGGCAGGTGCTCAAGCGCATGATGGAGGGCAAGCCCGTCCTCGTGCACGGCGACGGCACAACCCTGTGGACTGTGACCCACAACAGCAACTTTGCCAAAGCCTTCATCGGCCTGATGGGCAACGTCCACGCTATCGGCGACGCCTACCACATCACCAGCGACGAGTCCGTCACCTGGAACCAGATCTACCAGATCATCGCCGACGAACTGGGCGTTCCATACAAGCCCTACTATGTCACCAGCGAATTCCTGCATGCGGCAGGGAAGTATGACTTCCGCGGCGGCCTGACGGGCGACAAGGCCAACACCGTCGTGTTCGATAACTCCAAGGTGAAGCGCGCTGTGCCCGGCTTCCAGTGTACGGTCAGGGCAGATCAGGGCCTCCGCTGGACGGTGCGCAGTATGCTCAATACCCCCGAGCTGCAGGTGGAGGATCCCGAGTATGACGCCTGGTGCGACAAGGTGATTGCCGCCCTGGAGGCCGCCAAGGAGGTCGTGCGCAATGGTTGATATGCATGGCCGTTGGTGCCTGATCACGGGCGCTGCCCGCGGCATCGGCTACCTTACCGCGAAGCTGATGGCGGAGAAGGGCGCGAACCTGATTCTCCACAGCCGCAAGCTGGCGCACACCGAGAAGGTGCTGGCGGAGGTTCGCGCCATGGGCGTGGAGGCCCATGCGGTGGCGGCGGAGCTGAGCGACCTGGACGCCGTGCAGGCCATGCTGCATGAGATCGACGCGCTGAATGTCCCGGTGGATATCGTGCTGAACAACGCCGGTATGCAGATTGCCTATCGCGTGGATTACTGCGCCACGCCTGTTTCCGACTTCACGGAGTCCTTCAAGATCAACACCATTGCTCCGGCGATGATCTGCTACCACTTCTTGCCGAAGATGGTGGAGCGCGGCTTTGGCCGCATCCTCAACACCACCAGCGGCATCGCCCTGGACCCCCAGCAGGCGGGCTACTCCGCCAGCAAGGCAGCCCTGGATAAGTTCACCATCGACCTGGGCAGCAAGGTGCAGGGCACGAATGTGATGATCAACCTGACCGATCCCGGCTGGTGCCGCACGGATCTGGGCGGCCCCCATGCCCCCAATGCGCCGGAGAGCGCCATCCCCGGCATCGCGGTGGGCGCCTTTGTGGACGACGGCAAGTCCGGCCGCTACCTCAATGCGCCGCACTTTACCGGTATGACGCTGGAGGAAGCCGTGGCCAAGACCGAGGCTGAGTTCGACAGCCCCTATTGAGCGTAGTCAGAATATCATGAAAAAGACCGCCTCTGACCAGCCGTGCATGGCCGTCAGAGGCGGTTGTGTTTGTGCGGGCATGTTTTGCTTTTACCGGCCCCAGCCGCCGCCGGGGCGTCCTCCACCGCCGGGCCCGCCCCCGCCCGGCCCAAAGGAATGGCCGACACCGTAGATCAGACCATCCATGGTGATGGTTCCGGCGGTGTTGCCTCCGGTATACACACCATCCTGTGCGAATCCGTTGGCGTCAGCGCCGGAAAACTGGCCACCAACGACAATGGCGTAGGTTTGTCCGTCCTGAATGCCGGGGGCGGTGAAGACTGCGCTCTGATACGCGGTCTGGGGCGTAAAGGCGACAACGACCTGGCCGTCCTCGTTCACCAGGGCAAGGCTGGCGGACACGCGGTTGTTGAAGCTGACCAGGATCGCGCCCTGGCCCTGGGCGTCGGAGAAATTCTGCGCCATCCCGGCAGGGCCTGTGGCAATGAGGATTCCGCCGGTGACGGTGGCGCTTCCGTCATAATCGAAGGCGGCGTTCATGCTGTTGGTCGGGCCGGAAACAAGGGTCACGCCGCCGGAGACGGCAATGGTGCTGTTGCTGTCGATGCCGTCGCCGCTGGCATTGATGACGGTGTAGCCGCCGGAGATGATGATTTCGCCCACGCCGTTGGAGAAGAAGCCGCGGCCGAAGCGATTCCCCGCCGCGGAGCCGTCCGCGCCCCCTGCGGCGTTGAGACCGTCATCCAAGGCAGTGATACTGATGTTGCCGCCGGAAATGGTCAGCTTGCTGGCTTCCAACCCCTCGTAGCTCTGACGGATGATCAGCTCTCCACCGGAAATGGTCAGGCTGCTGTCGGCATGGACGCCGTCGTCGCCGCTGGAAAGGTCGAGGCTGCCGCCGGTGATCAGGACGCTGCCGTTGGCGTGGATGCAATCGTCACGGGACGAAATGAGGATAACGGCGTCCTTCTCGATCAGAAGGTCACCAGCGGCCTTGAGGCCCTTCCAGGAGTCTTCTGCATTCCGGAGGGAACGGCCTGACCCGCCGCCGGAGGTGATGGTGAGTTCGCCGCCGGAGAGCATGAGGCTGGTCTGCGCCTGAATGCCGTCGCCGCCGGATTCCAGGACAATGCGGCAGTCATTCAGGTAAACAAAGCCACGGGCGGCATCCTCCGCGTTGTCCGAGCGCATCCCGTTGGTTCCGGCATGGATGGTGATGCTCGCTTCGGTGGCCTTCAGGCAGTCTTTGCCGTCCAGGCCGGTGGAGGCGGCGCTGACCTCCAGGGTGCAGCGGACAATGACCAGATCATCCTTGCTGACAATGCCGTGACGGTATTGCCCCGTCACCAGGAGGGAGCCGGCGCCGTTCAGGCGCAGATCTGCACGGGAAAAGATAGCTGCATCCGGCGCGCCGGACTCGGTGGAGGCATACGCTGCGCCGTCGGTCACATGGCTGACGCTGCCCTCCGGCAGGGTGATGAACACCTTGTCAGCCGATTCAATGAGGATGGCAGGGCCGTCTGCGGTGGTGATGGCGGCATTCTGCAGCACCAGCTGCACCTTGTCGCTGCTGCTGGCGGCAATGACGATGGGCATGGTGAATTCGCCGGTGAGGACGTAGACGCCATCTGCGATGATGCGCGCCTGTCCGCCGGAAAGCTTGATCCCGCGGCCATTGGTCTTGAAGGTGTTCCCGCTGCCGGTGACAGTGATTGCCTTCTGAACATCCCATTCACCGGCGAGCTCCCGCTCGGTGAAGGTGACGTCCATTTCTTTTGTAATATCGGGCATGCGCTGGCCTTCCGCAACGTCGGCAGCGGTGCAGGACGTGCAGCAGATCAGCAGAAGCATGCCCAGAAGCAAGGCAATGCACTTGTTCATTTCGTATTACAGCTCCTCCGTGTTTTCCAGCATCTCTGCCAGGCTGATTTCCAGGTTTCCGTTGCGGCAGCGCAGGGCGTCGATGAACTCCTGCATCTGTCCCATGTTCTTCATGCGCACCCGGTAAAGAAGCTTGTACAGGCTGCCCATGTTGGTGGTACGGGCGCGCACCAGGCGACAGCTGGACAGGTACTGCTTGAAGAGATCGTCAAACGCACCGGCGAAGCGGAGGGATTCGGGAACGGTGATGGCCAGCTCCATATAGCGGTCGCTGCCGATGGGCAGCAGGGACAGCAGCACCAGCACAAGAGAGACGATGGACGTGAATACCAGGGCGATCCCCACAAAGCCGCTGGCGCAGGCCAGGCCCGCCGTCATGGAGAGGAAGATGACCACGATGTCCCGGGCCTTGCCGGGCACAGAGCGGAAGCGGATGAGGGAGAACGCGCCCATAACGGCCACGCCTGTGCCAACGCTGCCGTTGACCATCATGATGACCGTGGCGACGATCATCGGCAGCAGCGTCAGGGAAATAAGGAAGCTGCGGCTCACCCGTGAACGGATGGCGGAGGCAACAGCGGTGATCGCGCCGCAGGCCAGCGCACCGGCCAGGCACATAAGGAAGGTGTCGATGGCGATGTAGTCGGCGGTCAGATCGGTCAGGGAATCAAAGAAGCTCATTGGTCATTATCTCCTCTCGGTTGGTTGACGGCAGCAGGGCAGTCCTCTGCCTCCGGGGTATAAAGCGGCGGGATCAGTCCGGCGGTCACCTGATACGCATTGCCGTATTTAGAGAAGGACGAGGGCAGGATGCTGCACTCGCTCAGGGCGCGGGCAAGCCAGACGGGCATGGCGCCATCAGTCTTGATCTCCATGAGAATGGCATCCGGCGGCAGCAGCAGGGTACCGTCGTGGCCGTGGTCAAGCAGCAGATCGGCGTCCCGGTAGCGTACATTGGTGTCAAAGGTGATGCGAAGGCTGGGCAGCTGCTGATCGAAATAGGCCTCGCGCTCGTAGGCGATGAGCATGGCTGGCTGCGGCTGACGGTAGAAGTGCATCGCATAGTCAAGCTCGCGCATGATCTGCGAATCCACCGGAGCCGGGCCGCCGCGGATATATGCCATGGCCTGCCGGAGAGGAAGCACCTCGCGGCGCTTGTAGACCACGCCCTTGTATTTTTTCTTGATCTCCAGAAACACATCGGTATCAGCGCTGGGAATGCCATAGCTGCGCAGGCGAAGCTTTTCCTTATACACGCGGGCGACGATGGAATTGCGGATCAGCAGATGATCCGGTGTGTCCAGGTACAGGCTGCAGATGGTGTTGCAGCCGTGGGCGTCCGGCGTCAGGCGGCTTGAAATCCGTTCCAGAAGCGCATCCTTCTGTGCGGGCGTCAGGCGGTATTTCTTCTCTACGCGCCTGAAAATCATGATGTCCTTCATGTGGGCTCCTTGCTTGTTGTTGGCAGGTTATATCATAGCATAATTTGCTTAATATGGCAAATGAACAATTTGCAAATGGACAGCTTGCATGCCGGGAGAATATGCGATATGATGGATATGGGAAGGGAGGGAAACACTGTGATACTATCCGTCAGCAGGCGTACGGACATCCCGGCCTGTTATCCTGAATGGTTCATGCATCGTCTGCGGGCGGGATTTGTGCTGGCCAGGAATCCGATGAATTCCCGGCAGGTCAGCCGGATCACGCTCACGCCGGAGACGGTGGACTGCATCGTGTTCTGGACGAAGAACCCGGCGCCCATGCTGCCTTTTCTTCCGGAGATCCGCCGGATGGGCTATCCCTTCCTGTTTCAGGTGACGCTGAATGCCTACGGGCGCGAGGTGGAAGCCTCCCTGCCGGCGCTGCAGGAGCGGCTGGATGCTTTCCGGGCGTTGTCCCGGCAATGTCCGGTGGTCTGGCGGTATGATCCCATCCTCCTTTCGGATACCTACACGGTGGACTGGCATATTGCCCGCTTCCGTGAGCTGGCCTCGGCCCTGGAGGGCTGCACGGACAGGTGCGTCATCAGCTTCCTGGATGTGTATGACAAAATCCGTGCCCGGCTGCGCACAATCGGTGCACGTCCCTGTACGGAGGCTGACATGCACCGCCTCGCTGCAGCCTTTGCGGAGGTTGCCGGGCAGCACGGGCTGCGCCTGCAGACCTGCGCGGAGAAGACCGACCTGGCGGTATATGGCGTCGGGCATGGCGCGTGTATTGATGCCGACCTGATCGGCAACCTTCTGGCATGCCCCGTGGACGGACGACGCGACGCCAACCAGCGCGGTGACTGCGGTTGCCTTCCCAGTGTGGATGTGGGTGCGTACAACACCTGCGGCAACGGCTGCCTGTACTGCTACGCCAACCACAGCCCGGAGGTCGTTGCCCGCAGCGCAGCGGCGCACCGGCCGGATTCGCCCCTGCTGACGGGCTGCCTTCTGCCGGATGACCGCGTGACGGAGCGGGCGATGCCGACCATCCGCCGGACGGACGGGGAGCAAACCTCCTTCTTGGAATGAAATGTGCTGAAAGCAATAAGACCTGTCTGACTCGCGCAGAGCCGGACAGGTCTTTTTCATGGGGGATATCACAGATGATAAAGCTCGGTGAACTTCTTCGTCAGGTACCGGACGTAGCATTCCGGGTCGAAGGGGCCGCCGATGGTGTTTGCCAGCAGGGCGGGCGGGGTCAGCATGCGGCCATGGCGGTGGATCTTCTCGCCCAGCCAGGCGGTGATGCGGCTCAGGTCGCCCTTCTCCACATCAGCCCAGGGGTCAAAGTCCTTTTCCAGGGCAGAAAGCATCTGCACACCGTAGGCGCTGCCCAGGGCATAGGAGGGGAAGTAGCCCAGCATGCCGCCGGACCAGTGGACGTCCTGCAGGATGCCCTCGCGGTCATTGGGGACGATGACGCCCAGGTACTC
>JAFXDB010000162.1 GCA_017516305.1 Clostridia bacterium
ATCTCCTCCACCCCCAAGTACAACCTGCTGTACGAAGCCTTCGGCTGGGAAATTCCCCAGTACATCCACATGGCCCCCGTTATGCGCGACGCCACCCATAAGCTCTCCAAGCGCGACGGCGACGCCTACTACTCCGACTATGTGGAGAAGGGCTACCTGACCGAGGCGCTGATCAACTACCTGGCCCTGGTAGGCTGGAACCCCGGCAACGACCGCGAGTTCTTCACCCTGGAGGAGCTGGTGGAGGCCTTCTCCGTCGATCGCCTGTCGAAGTCCCCCGGCATCTTCGACGTGGACAAGCTGACCTGGTTCAACGCCGAGTACATCCGCAAACTGTCCCCCGAGAAGTACCTCGAATTGGCAACCCCGTGGTTCGACAAGGCGCTGGCAGGCAAGGGCATCAACTACAAACGCCTGGCGGAGCTGATGCAGACCCGCACCGAGGTGTTCAACCGCGTTCCGGATATGGTCAAGTTCCTCGGCGAGCTGCCCGAGTACGAGGCCGACATGTTCACCAACAAGAAGGCCAAGACCAACCCCGAGGTGGCCAAGGCTGCTTTGACGATGCTGCGCCCCGTCATCGAGGGGATTGAGGACTGGACGGAGACCACCATCCACGACGTGCTGATGGCGAAAATCGCCGAGGCCGGCATGAAGAACGCCACCGCCCTGTGGCCCCTGCGCATCGCCATTTCCGGCCAGATGTCCACCCCCGGCGGCGCCATTGAAATCGCGTGGCTCCTGGGCAAGGACGAGTGCCTCCGCCGCATTGACCTGGGCCTGGCGAAGCTGTAACTCCCTCCGCCTTCCTTCGCCCAAGGCGAAGGAATCCACCTCCCTCGGGAGGGAGGCTTTTGTAAACGGTTGCACCAACTCCCGGCGGAACCCTCGCAGGGGCGACCATGGGTCGCCCGCCCGCATATAGCTTGTTTATCCTTTTGCACGAGAGCAGTACTGCAACTCCCGCGTTCTCCCTCAGTCGCCTGCGGGCGACAGCTCCCTCCCGGAGGGAGCTCAGGGGATTGCCGCCGCTTAACTGCCCTCCTGTTGCATGCCCCGCATTGCAGCAAGGGAACCCGATAAGAGCTCCCTCCCCGAGGGAGCTGGCAGCGAGCTTGCTCGCTGACTGAGGGAGTCCTCCCCGAGGAAGCCGGACTGAACAATCAAAGTACAGTCACCTGCATTGACAGAATAGTTATCCCGATATATAATGTGGACGCTGTATCCGGCCATGGATGCAGCGTCCATTTTTTCCGCATGAAAGAAGGCTTTCCCATGAAAACGATCTCCGTAAAGAAGCTGACCTTTACCGGCCTGATGGCCGCGCTGATCTGTGTGCTGACGATGTTCCCGCACATCCCGATCCCCGCGGGCTCCGGCTATATCCACCTGGGCGACGGCGTGATCCTCCTGGCGGTGATGCTGGTGGGCCCGCTGGCCATCCCGGCCGCCGCCATCGGCAGCATGCTGGCCGACCTGTTCTCCGGCTTTGCCCTCTACGCCCCGGCCACCTTCGTCATCAAGGGCCTGGTAGCGCTCATCGCCTGGCTGATGTACCGCAGGGGCAGCATCGCCCGCACGGTGCTGGCCTTCATCCTGGCTGAGGCTGCCATGGTGGGCGGTTATTTTGCCTTTGAGTGGTTCGTCGCCCGGGAATACGCCGTGGTGGACATCCTCGGCAACACCATCCAGGGCGTCTCCGGCGTAGCGCTGGGCGTGGCCTTCACCTACGCCGTGCCCCAGCTGGAACGGGCGCTGAAATAACCGCATATCCCATACAAAACCGCCGTCTCCGGAGCAGTTCCGAAAACGGCGGTTTTTCGTGTCATTCCATCACTTCCAGCAGAAAGCTGACAGGCCTGAAGCCGTCATTGCAGGAGATCATCGCCGAACGCGGATTCTTCATCCACCCGTCATAGAAATTCCCGCCGCCTGCGCCCAGCGCCCGCACAAAGGCGGACATGCTCTCCCAGGCGCTCATGCACAGGCCCTCGGGGCAATTCCAGCCGTCGCTGACCCAGGAGGTTCCTGCCTGCACGTCGCAGGCATGCTCCATGGGATTTTCGTACTGCGCCATCAGGTCGGTATAGACGGTCTGGCGGACGGCGGTGATGCGGACCTTCAGCATGAAATCACTCCTGTTCTTTGTGCCATGGATGGCCTTCGGGGTATCTCGCGGTCAATGCAGCCTGAAGCCACGCCCGCTGGCTGTCGTTCAGCAGAGGATACACAGCTGCGAAATCTGCCTGTGCGGATTCCGTTTGGGGCTGCGCCGCCTTGTACAGCAGCGCAACCTCCGGCGCCAGAATGGGCAGCCTCGCCTGCGTGCGGCAGACAGGCTGCATGTCCGGGCTGAACAGCAGGTCGATGAAGTTCAGCGCAGACATGCCGGGCGTAAACCGGTGGTAGAGCAGCCCCTCCTCCTCGCAGGGGAAGAACTGCACCGGCGCATCGTCACCCCATGTGGCCATGAGATTGCGGCCCTCTTCACTGTCCTCCGGGGCGAGGATCGGCTTCACCTTCCCCATGCCCCGGTATTCGTGGATGCGCCAGCCTCTGTTCAGCAGATAGCTGATCACCGCCGCACGGGCCATTTCCGGCAGGCACACATCCAGATCCCCATGGGGCCGGATGGGCTTTCCGGCAAAAAGCTCCAGGGCATATCCACCGCAGACGGCCCACGGGAAGTCCGCTTCTGCCAACAGGTCACGCAGCTGCGCCAGCATGCTTACAGCTCCTTGAGCATAGCGATGAACTGATCCACATACGCATCCGGCGTGCACCAGGAGGTGCAGACACGCAGCACCACATGCTCCTCGTCGAGGCGGCCGTTGAACTCCAGCTTGAAACCCTTCTCCTCAATGGTTTCCCACTGGTCATCGGTGAAGATGGGGAACAGCTGGTTCGTGGGGGAATCCACGTGGAATGCAATGCCCTTTTCCATCAGCGCCGTGCGGATGCGCATCGCCTGGGCGACCGCCTTTTTGCCCAGCTCGAAGTACAGGCCGTCCTTCATCAGGGCGGAGAACTGGATGCCCAGCAGGCGGCCCTTGGCCAGCATGCCGCCCTTCTGCTTCATCATGTAGCGGAAGCGGACGTTCAGCTCCGGGTTGTTGATGACGATGGCCTCGCCAAAGAGCGCGCCCATCTTCGTGCCGCCCACGGTGAACACATCACAGTACTTGGCAATATCCGCCGGGGTCAGGTCGCCGGTGGGGGCGGCCAGGCCATAGCCCAGGCGCGCGCCGTCAATGAACAGATACAGGCCCAACTGCCTGCAGGTCAGGTACAGATCCTTCAGGCGGCTCAGGTCGTACACCGTGCCCACCTCGGTGGACATGGAGATGTACACCATGCCGGGCTTGACAGTGTGCTCGTCATCCGCCTGGGTGGCGGTGGCCACCACCACCTTGGAGGCGCTGATGCGGCCCTCCTTGTTGGGCAGCGCCAGGCACTTGTGGCCCGTGGACTCGATGGCACCGGTCTCGTGGACGTTGATGTGGCCGGTGTCGGCGCACAGCACACCCTCGTAGGGCCGCAGGGCCGCGGCGATGACGGTCATGTTGGCCTGGGTGCCGCCGACCATGAAGTGCACGGCGGAATCCGGGCAGGAGAAGGCCTGGCGGATGGCGTCGGCCGCCTCCCTGCAGTAGTCGTCGGTGCCGTAGCCGGGGGTCTGCACCAGGTTGGTCTCGTTCAGCTTTTCCAGAATGGAGGGATGGCAGCCCTCCAGATAATCGCAGTTCAGGCGGATCATGTCGTTTCAAATCCTTTCGTCCCGGATGGTGGTATGATGTCGAACAGGTTCATTATAACGTTTTCGTAAGGCTGCGTCAACGGTTTGCATGCATCTTTGCTGTACTTCGCCGCGGTCTTCACTGCTCCCCTTCTCCGGCTCGGCAGCACAGAAAACGGAAATGCATTGTCATTCCCCGCCGGATATGATAAAATACGAGGCAGAGAACGTCGAAGAGCAAAGGAGAACACCATCCTCTTTTCATGAAGGGAGACCTGCCAGATGACCAAGCTGGAATCCGCCATCCTCAACTGGGAAAACAGCCTGCTGGACCTGGGCAAGCGCAACCGGATGATCAATTATCCCATCCGCACCGGCAGCCGCAGCAGCCAGCAGACGCTGCGCCTGGAGGAGCCGGGCTATGCCGAAATCTATGACCTGCTGGTGCGCCAGGGGAAGTCCCTGACCGTTCAGCAGCCCCCGGTGGAGAAATTCGACCTGCGGTGCGAGGCCGTGATGCGCCTGTTTGAGCGCCTGGGCAGTCCCGTGGTGCCCATGCAGGGCGTGCTGCGCCCCGCCGGCAGCTTCACCGAGTACCGTAAGGTGCTGAAGAACATGCGCTCCAAGATGAAGCTGGCCCGGGAGGAGCAGGGCATCGGCATCCTCTACCTGGCGGTGGGCTTCCTGGACTGGAAGCAGCTCACCGGCAGGATGGAGGAGCTGACCTCGCCCCTGCTGCTGGTGCCGGTGCGGCTGAAGATGAAGAGCATCCGCGCGCCCTATGTGCTGGAGATGCTGGACGAGGACGTGGTGGTGAACCCGGCGCTGAACCAGCTGTTCCAGATGGAATACGGCCTGAGCCTGCCGGAGCTGACGGACGAAAACGCCCCGGTGGACGAGTTCCTGGCCCGCGTGGAGGAGCTTGCCCGCGGGCATTCCTGGGCCGTTCGCCGCGAATGCCACCTGGCGCTGATGTCCTTCCAGAAGATCAGCATGTACCATGACCTCAAGCGCAGCCACGACCGCATCGGCCAGAGCGCGGTGCTGCGCGCCATCGCGGGCGAGGATGCCTACCCCATGGACGCCTCCGTCATGGACGGCGTGTCCCTGGACAAGATCCGCCCCGAGGACAGCCACCTGGTGGTGAACGCCGACAGCAGCCAGCATTACGCCGTGGAGCTTTCCCGCCGGGGCGTCAGCTTCTGCCTGCAGGGCCCTCCCGGCGGCGGCAAGTCCCAGACCATCACCAACATCATCGCCCAGGCCCTGGCCGACGGCAAGAAGGTGCTCTTTGTCGCCGAAAAGATGGCCGCCCTGGACGTGGTGCACCGCCGCCTGCAGAAGGCGGGGCTGGGGGAATTCACCCTGGCGCTGCATTCCCACCGCGCCAACCGCAAGGCCATCCTGGCCGAGATCGGCCGCCCGCTGCAGCTGGAAAAACAGACGTTGGATCACCATGCCCTGTCCACCCTGGACGCGCTGGAGGATCTGCGCGCCAGGCTCAACGTGTACCCCGCGCTCCTGCACCGCGTGCGCGAGCCCTTCGGGGACAGCCTGTACACCGTCCTGGGAGAGCTGGCAGAGCTGCAGGCGCTGCCGCTGGTTCATGCGCCCCTTTCCGGGGTGGAGGACGTCAGCCGCAGCGCCCTGACCGCCGAGCTGACCCGCCTGGGCAGCCTGTCCCGCGCCCACGCCCGTTATCTGTCCCTGGAAAGCAACCCGTATGAGGGTCTGCAGGGCAAGTGGACAACCTTCATGGCCCGCACCCAGCTTCAAAACGAAACGAAGGCCGTCCTGGAGGACACCCGCAGGCTGCAGCCCGATATCGCCCGCCTCCGGGACGAGGGCCTCCTGCCCGCCTCCGGCGAGCTGACCGCCCTGGCCGCCCTGACCCGGATCTGCGCCCTTGTGCGCCGCCAGGGCCCCGTCTCCGCCGCCTGGTATGACCATGCAGGCCGTATCGCCGCCCTGGCCGGGGAGGCACTGGAGGCCGCTGCCGCCGCAGAAAACGCCCGCCAGGAGGCCGCGCAGGTGCTGCTCCCCGGCGTCAAGCTGGATGCAAACGCCTTCCTGACCCGCTTCTGCGCCCTGGAAAGCGATCTGCAGGCCGTGCTGACCGGCACTGACTGGCAGCTGCGCACCGACGCTTACGCCACCCATTATGAGCAGCTGGCAGCCTATATCCCCCGCCTGAACGAGGCCGCCGAGCGCGCCCTGACCCTGCTGGGCTGCACCGGGCGCACCGGTCGCGAGGCGGACTGGGCCATGGATGTGCTGGCTGCCCTCGTCGCCGCGCCCCATATCGAAACCCTGCCCGATGCAGAAGAAACCCGCGCCCAGCTGGCGCAGATACAGTCCCTGCAGGAGCAGGCCGCCCGCCTGAACGAGCAGGCCGCCGCCGTCCTGGGCTCCTCCTGGAAGGATTCCGCCCTGGCCGTGGACGCCGCCGCCATGCTGCACCGCATGACGCCCGATCCCTCCTTCTTTGCCGGGCTGCGCAACCTCGCCTCCGTCTACAAGGAGCTGCAGACCCTGGCCCCGCATTACAACGGCGTCGGTCACCCGACGGAAAAGATCGCTCTGCCCTTCCTGAACAGACTGGCCGCCTGGCAGGACGCGTACCACGCCTGGGCCCGTCCGGCTTACAGCCTGGCCCTGGAGCTGAACCTCCCCTTCCGCGGGCTGGAAACCGACTGGTCGGACGTCCAGCAGCATCTGACCTCCCTTTCCGCCCTGGCAGAGCTGGCCCGCGACCCCGGACACCGCACGCTCATCCTGAACGCCCTGCAGCGCGCCGATATCCGCCAGCAGGCCGCCGCCATCCCCAATTTCAGCCGTTACGCCGCCTTTGACAACTCCCTGCGCGGCGCCGCCTTTGCCGGTGACGCCCTGGCGGACGACATCGGCCACACCCTGCGCGCCATCCTCTCCGCCGCCGAGGATCTGGCTGCCCTGCGCGCTGCGCTGGACGCCCTGCGCCCCGCCTGCGTCCCCGGCGCGACCATGCCCGCGATCCTCTCCGCCCTGCGCGCCGCCGATACCGCCGCCCGCAGCCAGACCCTTGTGGAGGACGCCCTGCGCCAGCTCAGCGCCCTGCTGCCGGAGGAGAACGTATCCGCCCAGGCGTATTTTGCCGCCATGCAGACCCGCGCCGACGCCCTTTCAGCGGCTGAGGAAGCCGGGAAGGCCCTGCCCGCCGGGCTCGTGCGCCGCCTGCTGACGGGCTGTCAGCCCCTGCCGCAGCTTCCGGCGCTGCCCGACCTGCCCGACGTGGCCGCCCGGCTGACGGCCTTTGCCGCACATTTCACCGCCGACGCCTCCCCCCTGGCCATGCCCTTCGAGGCCATGTGCGCCCGCCTGGAGCGCTGCCTGGCCGAGCCCGACGCCCTCGACCTGTGGCAGGAATGGCGCGACGCCTCCGCGGAAATGGAGGGAACCCTCTTCTCCGCCTTCGTGCCCGCCGCCATCGCTGCCGCCGTCCCCGACGAGCAGTGGACGGACGCCGCCCGCCGCCTCTTCCTGTACACCTGGGTGGAGCATGTGCTGGATGCGGAGCCGCTGCTGTCCGTGTTCCGCGCCCATAACCACCAGGAGAGCATCGCCCGCTTTGACGCCCTGGATCAGCAGCAGCTGGACATTGCCCGCAGCCGCATCCGCAAGCAGCTCATCGACGTGGTGCCGGACGAGAAGCACCGCGCCCTCTCCGCCACGGACGAGCTGGCCATCCTCCTGTCCGAGATGAACCGCAAGGGCGGCCATATGCCCCTGCGCAAGCTCTTCAGCAAAATTCCGAACCTGCTGACGACCCTGAAGCCCTGTATGATGATGTCCCCGCTGTCCGTAGCCTCCTACCTGGAGGACAACGCCCTGACCTTCGACCTGGTCATCTTTGACGAGGCCTCCCAGATCATGCCGGAGAACGCCATCGGCGCCATCATGCGCGGCAGGCAGGTCATCGTCACCGGAGACACCAAACAGATGCCGCCCACGGACTTCTTTACCGTTTCCGTCGGCGCAAGCGACTATGACACGGATGACGAGGACGAGGCCGAGCAGGAGAGAATCCCCGAGGAGTCCATTCTGGAGCAGTGCGCCGCCGTCCTGCCGTCCTGCCCGCTGCTGTGGCACTACCGCAGCCGCCACGAGAGTCTCATCGCCTTCTCCAACCGGGAGATCTACGCCGGCCGCCTGGTCACCTTCCCCGGCGCAGTGGATAAGCAGCCCCACCTGGGCGTGGAGCTGGAGTACGTCCCCGACGGCGTTTTCCACAAGCGCCGCAACAAGCAGGAGGCCAGGCGCTGCATCCAGCTCATTGAAGATCACATCCTGAACCGCTCCCACCGGAGCCTGGGCGTGGTAGCCTTCAGCCGCACCCAGCAGGCCGCCATCGAGGAGGAGCTGCACCGCTTCCGTATCGCTCACCCGGAATACGACGAGTTCTTCGACGAGCACAGGGAGGAGCCGTTCTTCATCAAGAATCTGGAAAACGTGCAGGGCGACGAGCGCGACACGATGATCTTCTCCGTCGGCTACGCCAAACGCGAGGGCGGCAAGCCCATGCTGCTGAACCTGGGCCCGCTGAGCGCCTCCGGCGGCGAGCGTCGCCTGAATGTCGCCATCACCCGCGCCCGCTACAACGTCAAGCTCGTTTCCTCCGTCCTTGCCGGGGATATCGACCTGTCCCGCACCGCCTCGGAGGGCACCCGCCTGCTGCGCGCCTACATCGACTATGCCGGGAAGGGCTTTGCCGCCATCGAGGCGGACGGCGCTGTCACCGCCTCCGCCCGCTCCGACGCCTTTGCCCTCCACCTGGCGCAGGTGCTGGAGGCCGCAGGCTACCGGGTGGAGCGCGCCGTGGGCTGCTCGGACTGCCGCATCGACGTGGCCGTCTGCCATCCGACGCAGGAGGGCCGCTATGTCCTGGGCGTGATGACCGACGGCGCGGCCTACGCAGCCCAGCAGACCTGCCGCGACCGCGACAGCCTGCAGGCCTCCGTCCTGCGCGGCATGGGCTGGCGGCTGCACCGGGTCTGGTCAGCCGACTGGCTCCAGCGCCCCGACGGTGTGGAGCGCGAGCTCCTGGCCGCCGCTGCCGACGCCATCTCCAACCCCGATCCTGTCCCTGAGCAGGACGCCCAGCCTCAGCGCGTCTGGAGCCGTCCGGCAGACACGGCGGACGCGCCGCCCGCCGTGGCCTTCCCGGATTATCAGCCCGCCCTGCTGCCCGAGGGCGAAACCCTGCCCATCAACGAGCTGGTGCTGCGCGTGGTGGAGACCGAGCAGCCCGTCCACCGGGACGAGCTGTGCCGCCGCCTGGCCCCCGCCCTGGGCCATGACCGGGTCGATCCCGGCCTTCGCCGCGAGGTGGAGGTCTCCGTGGCGCGCCTGAAGCTGGACGACCTGCGGGAGGAGGACGGCTTCCTCACCCGCGAGGGTTTCCGCCTGACCCAGCCCCGCCGCGCCGGTCACCGCAGCATCGACATGATCGCCCCCGAGGAGCTGCGCCTGGCCATATTCCTGGTGGTGAAGCACTCCTTAGGCGCAACCCGCGAGGGCGTCATCACCCGCGTGGCGGAGCTTCTGGGCTACGAGCGCCGCGGCCCCCGCATCCAGAAAGCGCTGGAAAACGCCTTCGACTTCCTGGTCGCCGTGGGTACCATCCGCATGACAGCGGACGGCAAGGCCGAGGTGCTGCCGGAGGAGACCCCCGCCCGCCTGATCGCCCCGGAGAGCGGCGCTGCGCTGGCGCTTCCCGCGCCGGAGCCGCCCGCCGACCCGGATGACGCGCCTGCGCTGTCCGCCCCCGAGGGCGTCATCGCCCTTCCCGCCCCTGAGCATCCCCAGGAGGTGAATGACCATGACTGACCGGCTGCCCATCCCCACGCTCCCCGAGCTGCCCATCCTGCCCGACTGTGACGCAGCACCCGCGGAGGTCACCCCCATCGCCATCCCGGCGGAGATCATCCTGCCGCCCCTGCCCGGCGAAGCCGCAGCGGATGCCGCCATCATCCCCGCAGAGGCCGTGCCCGCTGAAATCATCCTGCCAGAGGCGCCGGAAAGCGCCATCATCCCGGCGGAAGCCGCAGCCCCTGCAGAAAGCGGCGGCCTCGTCCCGCTGACTGACCTCCCGCTCACCCAATCCAATTCCGAATTCCGAATTCCGAATTCCGCATTCCCCCACTGCACCAGCCGCCTGGAGCTGGCCAACACCATGGCCGACGCCTGGGACAAGGCCCGGCAAGCGCTGATCACGGGCGAGCTGGCCGCAGCGCTGGACGCCTGCGACCTGGAAGCCGCCGCCATCTGCCGCGACCAGACGGCAAACATCGCCTCCGGGCGCTGCACGCCGGACAGGGCCGTGCTGGAGGCCATCCGCCGCCTGAGCGAAATGCCCCTGGCGGTCTGGTGCGGCCGCCGCTACGCCGGTGCGTCCGACCTGGGCGGGAGCCTGCTGCAGGCCCTGCGCGGCACGGGCGTCATCCCCGCCCACCTGGACAGCCTGCTGCTGAGCGGCGCCGCCTCCGTCCTCTGCGAGCCCGCCCAGCGCGAAGCCCTCTCCGCCATCGAAACCCGCTACGCCGCCCCGGACTGCGCCCCGCGCGAGCGCATGCTGCTGATGTACATGGCGGGCTACCTCCTGTGCGGCGTGGCCGCCTTCATCACCGGCGGCGAGACCTTCTACACCGTGGAGGAGCTGGCGGCGTGGCTGGCAGCCCGCTGCAGGCGCTCCACCGCCGCCTTCACCCAGGCCTGCCACCGCCTGCTGGACGAGAATCACCTGCTCGACCCCCAGCTGGAGGCGTGGCTGTGCGCCATCGGCCGCCGTCAGGAGGTTGCCCGCTGGCAGGCCGAGATCGACGCCGGGATGCTGTAACGAGGCAGGATTTCCACCCCGAAGCAGCGAATGTACATTGTTGACGATTTCCGACAGAACGGAGCGAATGATTGCCATGAACCATGCCTGTTATCTGCAGAAGATCAAGTCCTCCCTGGCGCCCTCCACCGGCTGCACCGAGCCTGCGGCCATCGCGCTCAACGCCGCCACCGCCCGGGCCCATATTGCCGGGCGCATCACCCGCGTCACCGCCCGCCTGGATGCGTACCTGTTCAAGAATGCCATGGGCGTGGGCATCCCCGGCGCGGACGAGCGCGGCGTGAGCCTGTGCGTCGCCCTGGGCATCACCGCCGGCGACCCCTGTGCCGGCATGAACGCCCTGCACACCGTCAAGCCCGAGCAGCTGCAGGAGGCCAAGCTCCTGCGGGAGATGGTGGCGGTGGAGATTGCCGAGGAAGCGAAGGGCCTGTACATCGAAACCATCATCGAAACGGCGGAGGACCGGGTGCGCGTCATCACCTGCGGCAGGCACGACTGCATCGCCCGCATCGAACACGCCCCCTTCGCGGCTTTCACACCGGCAGCCGACGATGACGCCGAGTCCGCCCACGAGGGCTCTCTGAGCGAGTTCATCGAGTTTGCCCGCACCTGTCCGCTGGAGGAGCTGCACTTCCTGCGCGACGCGCTGAACATGAACCGCGTCGTGTATTACCGCGCCATGGAGGAGGGCCTGGCCCACTGCGTGCTGCCCAACATGCTCCTGCAGGATGGCAGCCTCTACGCCCAGGCCAAGAAGATGGCCGGCACCGCCTCCTACGCCCGCATGCACGGCATTCCCCTGCCGGTCATGACCGCCACCGGCTCCGGCAACCAGGGCCTGACCCTGTTCCTGACGGTGGACGCGGCGGCCCGCACCTTCAATGTGTCCGAGGAGCGGCTGCTGCGGGCCCTTGCCTGCGCGGCCCTGGCGAATGTCTACATCAAGAGCTTCATCGGCCCCCTCTCCAGCGTCTGCGCCTGCGGCGTGGCCTCGGGCCTGTCCGCCTCCATCGGCGTGGTCTACCTGATGGGCGGCGGCGAAAAGGAGATGCTGCAGGCCAGCCGCAACATTCTGGGCACCCTGTCCGGCATGATCTGCGACGGCGCCAAGGAGGGCTGCGCGGCCAAGGTGGCCCTGTCCGCAGGCCTGGCGGTGGAATCCGCCTGCCTGGCCATGGAGGGCGGCGGCATCCACGCCCAGGACGGCATCCTGGACGACAGCTTCGACCGCCTCATCGAGCACCTGGGCGAGCTGGTCTGCGTCGGCATGGGCAGCACCAACGACACCATCGTCCACATCATGAAGGACGAGAAGATGCGTCGGCCGGACTGCTGATTTATTCGGGAATAATTTGCAGAAAAGCAACGAAAAATGAAACATAAGAGGCTTCCGCAGCCTATATATCTGCAGAAGCCCTTTTTCACACCTTCATCAGCACAAAGGAGGAGCCCCCATGAAAACCACCCCCGTCGCCTCTGCATCCCAGCTGGGCAGCCGCGCCTGGAAGGCCGCCCTCGCCACCTGGCCCACCCTGCTGGCCATCCTCTTTGTCATCTATGCGCTGAACGAGGCGCAGTATCACCTCATGCCGCTGCTGGCGTTCGTCCTGAGCCTCGTGGCGATATTTTTCCATATGGGTCGCACCCGCGGCGCGCTGACCTATCTGCGCGGGGGCGAGATCACCTTCAGCCACATCGGCAGCATGTTCCCATACTGGAAGCAGGTCATCTGCTACACCCTCTGGGAAGGGCTGTTCGTTTTCCTGTGGATGCTGCCGGGACTGTTCCTGTTGGGCATGGGCTTCCTGATGATCTACTCCGCCACCGGCGACGCCACCATCACCATGTCCGTCGCAGCCGCCTCCGGCACCGCGATTGCGGGCATCGTCATTCTGACGATCGGCCTGGTGCTGCTGCTCGTGCTGCTCTTCCGCACGTCGCTCAACTACCTGCTGGCTGGCTGCTGCATCATTGACGATCCCCACATGGGCGGCCTCGCCGCGCTGGAAAAGTCCAAGCAGCTGATGCGCGGCCACCGCTGGCGCTATGTGTGCATGAGCTTCCCGTTCGTGCTGATGTTCATTGTTGTCGCGTCCATTCAGGTCTCCTTTGCCCAGGAGATGATCTCCTCCGCCGGTCACGCGCTGTTCTCCCTCCTGAACATCATCCCGCAGCTCCTCAGCACTTACCTCATCCCCGTGCTGTACCAGGAGCTGAACGACCGGGCGTGATCGGTACACGAAAAGTACATTCCGCCCCCTTGACATTCCTGTATACAGGATACTATAATGCCAACCATAAGGAGGTGCTGCAGGATGCTGCGTTCCTATTTCTTCGCGTTTACGTTCCCGGCTGCTTATTTTGCAACCGGGCCAGTTGACGTACCGTGAAGAAAGCCAACGCCATTCCTGTCCACCGACTGTGAAAAGCAGGAAAAATGCGCGGAAGCTCCCTTTGCGGAGCGTCCGCGCTTTTCATTTTCCACCTTTTCTGCTACAATATGTAAGGAGGAAACTCACTAAGATTATCGTTCTGAAGCAAGGCGTCACCCGTCAGGAGATCGACTACGTCACCAACGTCATCGTCAGCAAGGGCGCCATCACCGTCAACCCCATGATCGGTAACGACCTGACCATCCTGGGCCTGATCGGCGATACAAGCCGTATCGACCCGGCACAGATCGAGTCCCTGCGCTGCGTGGAGCGCATTATGAAGGTGGCCGAGCCCTTCAAGAAGGCCAACCGCATGTTCCATCCCGGCCCGAGCGAAGTGAAGATCGGCGACACGGTGGTCGGCGGCACGAAGTTGAGCGTCATGGCCGGCCCCTGCTCGGTGGAAAGTGAAGCGCAAATTGAGGAGGTCGCCCAGGGCGTGAAGGAAGCCGGCGCGACCGTGCTGCGCGGCGGCGCATTCAAGCCCCGCACCAGCCCCTACTCCTTCCAGGGCCTTGAGTACCGCGGCCTGGATCTGCTCGTCCACGCCCGCGAGATCACGGGCCTGCCCATCGTCACGGAGCTCATGAGCCCCTATGACATCGACAAGTTCGAGCACATGGTGGACTGCATCCAGGTCGGCGCGCGCAACATGCAGAATTTCGATCTCCTCAAGCGCCTTGGTCAGACCCGCAAGCCGATCCTCTTGAAGCGCGGCCTCTCCGCCACTATCGAGGAGTGGCTCATGTCCGCCGAGTATATCATGGCCGGCGGCAACGAAAACGTCATCCTCTGCGAGCGCGGCATCCGCACGTTCGAAACCTACACCCGCAACACCACCGACCTTTCCGCCATCTGCGCGGTGAAGCGCCTGTCCCATCTGCCGGTCATCGTCGATCCCAGCCACGCCACAGGCAAGTACTGGATGGTGCAGCCCCTGGCCCGCGCGGCCATCGCCGTGGGCGCGGACGGCCTGATGATCGAGGTGCACAACGACCCCGCCCACGCCCTGTGCGACGGCGCCCAGTCCATCAAGCCCGACACCTTTGCCGAGGTCATGAACGACATCAGAAATATCGCCAGGGCCGTGGGACGTGAAATTTAATTCTAAATCGTAATTCTCAATTCTTAATGAAGAGCGTGTGTGCATTACCTATCGGACCTCCGCCCCAGTATATCAATTAAGCATTAAGCATTAAGAATTAAGAATTCCACTTACAGGAGTCTGTTATGCAGAAAATCATCGTTCCGCTGAAAGAGCGTTCCTACCCCATCCACATCGGCTCGGGTCTCCTGGACAGCCTCGGCGCATATGTCCGCGAGGCCCTGGGGGAGGTCACCGTGGCCGTGGTCACGGATGACAACGTGGCCCCGCTTTATCTCAGCCGGGCTGTCAAATCCTTGCTGGCCGCCGGGCTGAAGGTGAAGTCCATCACCCTGCCCCACGGTGAGGAAACCAAATGCCTCGCGCGCCTTTCCGACCTGTACGACTTCCTCTGCCACGCCCGCATCACCCGCCGGGACGCGGTGCTCGCCCTGGGCGGCGGCGTCATCGGCGATCTGACCGGCCTGGCGGCGGCTACCTTCCTGCGCGGCGTGCATTTTGTGCAGGTGCCCACCACGCTCCTGGCCCAGGTGGATTCCTCTGTGGGCGGCAAGGTCGCCGTTGACCTGCCCCAGGGAAAAAACCTCGTCGGCGCGTTTTATCAGCCTGACCTGGTGGTCATCGACCCGGACACCCTGAACACGCTGACGGACGAATTCTGGCGCGACGGCCTGGGCGAGGTCGTCAAGTACGGCTGCATCGGCGATGCGGAGCTGTTCTCCCTGCTGGAAGCGGCAGCCCCTGGGGGACGCGCGGCGCTGATGGGGCAAATCGACGTCATCCTGCGCCATTGCGTGCAGGCCAAGGCTGACGTGGTCGCCCAGGACGAGCGGGACACCGGCCTGCGCATGACCCTCAACTTCGGCCACACCATCGCCCACGCCGTGGAGACCTGTCAGCACTACACGGGCCTGCGCCACGGCGAGGCCGTTTCCCTGGGCATGCATGTGATGACCCGCCTGACGGAGCACAAGGGCCTGACGGAGGCAGGGACTGCCGTCCGCCTGGACGCGCTGCTCACTGCCCTCGGCATGCCCATGCAGCTGCCCCCGATCCCGGAGGAAAATCTCATTTCCGCAATGTTTATGGACAAAAAGAGCTTCGGGCAGGGATTGAACGTCATTGTGTTGAATCATATCGGAAAGTGCTTCATCCACCAGACCAATGTGGATTTCTTCACCGGCATGACAACGCTTTGAGAGGTGCATTGAGATGAAAAAGCAGGCCTTCAACCCCTATCTGCCCTCGTGGGAGTACATCCCCGACGGCGAGCCCCATGTGTATGGCGACCGCGTGTATGTCTACGGCTCCCATGACCATTTCAACGGCTGGGTCTTCTGTCAGGGGGACTACATGGGCTGGTCGGCCCCGGTGGACGACCTGAGCGACTGGCGCTGCGAGGGCGTCATCTACGGCCGCACGGACGACCCGCTCAATGCCGACGGCAGGGCCTGCCTCTATGCTCCCGACGTGACCCAGGGCCCCGACGGCCGGTACTACCTGTACTACGCGCTGGACAAGTTCCCCGTCATCTCCGTCGCCGTGTGCGATTCCCCGGCAGGGCGTTACCAGTTCCTGGGCTATGTGCACTACAAGGACGGTACGCGCCTGGGCGAAAAGCCCGGCGACGAGCCGCAGTTTGACCCCGCTGTCATCACCGAAGGGGACAAAACGTATCTCTACACCGGCTTCTGCGGCCGGGGCGACAAGAGCCGCCACGGCGCCATGTGCACCGTGCTGGAAAGCGACATGCTGACCATCGCCGAAGTTCCGGTATTCGTAGTGCCCGGCGTGGAGTATGCCGAGGGCACAGGCTTTGAGGGGCATGCCTTCTTCGAAGCCTCCTCCATCCGCAAGCGCGGCAACAAGTACTACTTCGTCTACTCCTCCACCCCCATGCACGAGCTGTGCTACGCCGTCAGCGACAAGCCTACCGACGGCTTCACCTACGGCGGCGTGGTGGTCTCCAACGCCGACCTGCACATCGACACCTACAAGCCCGCCGATATGCCCGCCGTTTCCGGCAGCAACAACCACGGCGGCCTGGTGGAGATCCGCGGGCAGTGGTACATCTTCTATCACCGCCACACCAACAACCACTGGTTCAGCCGCCAGGGCTGCGCCGAGCCGGTCTTCTTCACGGAGGACGGTCACATCCCGCAGGCGGAGATCACCTCCTGCGGCCTCAACGGCGGACCGCTGAAGGCCGAGGGTACCTATCCAGCCTACATCGCCTGCCACCTCTTCGGCAAGGAGCGTCAGCTCATCGTCGGCAAGGCGGACGCCCCCTGCATCACCCAGGACGGCAAGGACGGCGACAAGGTGGACGGCCACATCCGGAACATCGTGGACGGCACCACCATCGGCTTCAAGTATTTCGACTGCCGGGGCGTCAAGGGCCTGCGCATCCAGACCCGAGGCTACATGAAGGGCGTCTTTGAGGTGCGCACCGCCTGGAACGGCGAGACCCTGGGCGAGATCGCCGTCGGGTACGACAACGTGTGGACGGAGTACCGCTGCGACGCCGCCATCCCCGACGGCGTCCACAGCATTTACCTGGTCTACCACGGCTGGGGCCCCGGCGCGCTCAAGTGCATCACCTTCGAGGTCTGATCCCATCTCCCATTTGTTCACTTCTCACAAAAAGCAACAATTTATAACAAACCTCTTTTCAAAACACCCCGATTCGGTTAAAATGTACAAGAGCCGAAGAATCGCGGCACGCTGCCCACCCGGCGGCGCGACCGCGTTTTTTTGTAACGGAGGAATACAACGGAAGGGGGAGATGTCCATGGCGACGGAGCGCGAAATGGCACTGACGCAGGCGATGGCGGCGCTGCTGGCGGGCGATCCGGGCGCATGCGCACCGGATGGCACGGACGTGCATGCCTGGCGGCTCATCCGCTGGGAGGCTGACGTCCCCCTGACGGACGACCAGCGTGAGGCCCTGCTGGAGGGCGTGGCGGAGGCCATGGCTCCCGCCGGCGCCTCTGCGGCTTGCTTTGCCGCCGACGGCGACGTGATGACCATCATGCTGGCGCTGACCCGCTTCCCCGCCCGCGTCCACCGGGATGCAGTGCTGTGGCTGTGCGCCCACGCGCTGATGGAGCATGCAGCCTACAACCTGGAGCAGGACGGCACCATGTTCATCGGCGAGGAATTCGCCGACCCGGCGGACTGGGCACAACGTCTGGCCCCCATGCGGGAGATCAGCGACTGGTGGAGCCGCGTGTCCCCCATCGGGGTCAGCGTCGCCCGTGCACACCGCGCCAATCTGCAGACGAGCATCAAACGCCGCCAGTACGCCACCATGGGCGGCTATGTTTCCCGCGCCCTGCGAACGGAAACGGAGCTGAGCCGGGTTTGCTTCGGCTTCATCCCCCTGGTCATCGAGGCCGTGTGGAGCCAGCACGCCGAGGCGTCCCTCCGGAGCCTGACGGGGCAGCTGAACCTGAACGAAATGACCCGCCACCCCCGGGAGGCCCTGCTGGCCTGGCTGGCGTCCCTGCAGCCGGTACTGCGCGCCTGCCCGGCGGCCATCAACGCCGCGCCCGTCGAGCGGGTGATCGAGTCCATCCGCGCAGACTGCTCCCTGCCCTATTCGCAAACCAACCTGAGCAAGTCTCTGGGGCTCACCCCGGCCTATTTCTGCCGCCTTTTCCACGAAAAGACCGGTCAGCATTTCTCCACCTTCCTCACCCGCACCCGCATGGAAAAGGCCCAGTACCTGCTTTCCGGCCCGGAGCCGCTGACCCTGGCCGAGCTCAGCGCCGCCTGCGGCTATCCCAACAAGAGCTACTTCTGCCAGGTATTCAAGAAGTACACCGGCATGACCCCCGGCGAGTATGAAGCCGCATACAAAGAAGTATAAATTCCTGCCATACGGATGATAATGTGATTGTCATCCGTTTTTCACATGAGCGAAAGAATGAGATTTCTGCGATCCTGAACCCAAGGAGGATATCGTGATGAAGCAATTTTTCCGCATGCTATGCCTGCTTATGTGCCTGACGCTTCTGCCCTTCGCCGCCCCGGCTGCCCGGGCAGAGGACGCGCCCGCGCCGGATGTGCGCGTGCTGCTGCGCCGCCTGAACCTCACCGACCGCGCCGACCTCATCCTGGACGGCGCCTACACCGCCCAGGTGGACGGGACAGTGATGATGTCCTTCCCCCGGGGGGCAGAGGTCACCATCCTCATCCGCGAGGGCGAATTGTACCTTTTCTACGCCGGATTCAGCCTGCGCGTGGGGGATGACATCACCCTGGTGCGCAACCAGAGCACGGAGCAGGTCAACGGCATCCGCTTTGAAAAGGCGGGAAACCTCTATCCCGGCACCCTCCGCCTGACCATCGACGGCGGCATGCTCCGCCCCATCCTGACCATCAACGTGGAGGAATACCTGCTGGGCGTGGTACCCTACGAAATGAGCGAGTACTTCCCCCTGGAGGCATTGAAGGCCCAGGCCGTCTGCGCCCGCACCTACGCGCTGAACAAGCTCGGCAGCAACAAGGATTACGACGTGGTGGATACCACCAACGATCAGGTCTTCAAGGGCGTCAACTACGCCTACGTCAACGCCATGCGCGCCGTACAGGAAACCGCCGGTATCGTGGGCACCTACAACGGTCAGCTGGCCATCTGCTATTACAGCGCCTCCAACGGCGGCCAGACGGAGCTGGTACAGAATGTCTGGAGCGGCCGGGGCGACTGGGACTACTACCAGATGGTAGACGACCCCTATGACCTGGAAAACCCGGAGAGCATCGTCCGCACAGTGAGGATTCCGAGAGAGGGCCAGGTCAGCAGCCGCTTCCTGTCCGTCATCGCGCCGCACATCCTCCCGGCCATGGCGGCAGAGGGCTTCATCGCCACGGCGGACAACCTGCGCATCGACCGCATCACCGCCATGTCCCTGGGCGGCGCGACCCTGGAGGCCCCCAGCCGCTACATGACCCAGCTGACGCTGACCCTTGAATACTCAGGCCAGAAGCTGATGCAGCCCGCCACCGCCACGCCTGCCCCGACGGAGGAGCCGGAGCTGTACATGTTTGCCACCCCCACGCCCACCGCTTCCCCCACGCCCGTTCTGACAACAACGCCCGAGGCACCTGCCGCCGCCCCCGTACTGACGGACTTCATGCCCGCGGCGGCGCCCGTCACCATCACCATCGACCTGTTTCCCGACGCCGTGCGCACCCTGGGCCTGTCCATTTCCGGCACGGACAACGAGATGCTCTCCATCACCGAGACGGACACCCATTACCTCCTGCAGGCCCGCCGCTACGGCCACGGCGTCGGCATGAGCCAGCGCGGCGCCCAGTGGATGGCCGGAAAATACGGCAAGCTCTTCCACGAGATCATGGCCTTCTACTATCCCGGCATGACGCTGATGCGCGTGCAGTCCGGAGCTGCGGTGCTGCCCACAGCTCCGGCGGTGCTGGCCGCGACCCCCGCGCCGCCGGCCACCCCCACGCCCCGCCCGACCCTGATGCCCGTAACGGCGACGAACCTCCCCGAGGGCGCCTACCTGGCGGTCGTTATGCACATCGACGACGACTCCTCCCTCAACCTGCGCGCCGAGCCGACCCAGAGCGCCGAAATCCTCCGCCGCCTGTACAAGTACCAGCAGCTGATCGTTCTGGAGATCTGCGAGGACCCCGCCTGGGTGAAGGTGAAGACAGACGTGATGGAGGGGTACGTCATGGTTTCGTTCCTGGAAAGAGTCACCGACTGACCTTTTATCCAGACACCCCCGCCATGATTGGTCAGGCTCCTGCCGGAAAAGCACACAAAAAGAGAAGGGTCGCTGCACGGCATCATCCATGCAGCGGCCCTGTTCATTTGGGAGCCTCTGACGCTTTACGAAGAATCAGGAAAATGAGCACTGAAGGCAGCAGTACACACATCTTCTTGACTGAAACTGCGGCTGCCGCGCAAGAAAGAAGGAAGCAATGCGGCACATTTGCGAAGGGTTGCTTCCCTATTCATTCGTTGATTCAAGCAACCCTTCGCAACTGGGCCGCCCCGGGTCGCAGCCGCGCGACAAAGATACAAGGACGGCGAGGGGGTCTGGGGGAATCGCCTTTCGATTCCCCCAGCGGCTTTGCGCCGCTTTCGCCGTCGAAAGCGGCACTCCCCAGGCTCTGCAATTCCAGTAATTGCGATATTCCCGTGGTATCCGCAGAAAACCTGATATACCAAGGGCCGCTGCATGCTTTCATCCATGCAGCGGCCCTTTTCATTTTTTGGGGCCGGGTTTACTCAGCGTCGGTCTCTTCAGACTCGGGGGCGGGCAGGGGCTCGTCATCCGCAGGCGTTTCCTCCGCGATGGCCTTGCCGATCAGGCCGCCGGTGGTCACGTCGCGCAGCATCTTGGGGATGTCCAGGCCCACGGCCTCCTTCACGGCTTCGAAGGTCTGCAGCATGGTGCCGGTGGTGTCGCGCACCATGTTGGACGCGCCGCCCTCGCCGAACATGACGATCTTGCCCGTGCGGCTCAGAGGTTCGGACACGGCGCGGGCCATTTCGGGCAGACGCTCGATGACCATCTGCATCATGGCGGCCTGGCCGTATTCCTTCATGGCTTCGGCCTTCAGGCGCATGGCCTCGGCCTCGGCTTCGCCCTTCATGCGGATGGCCTCGGCCTCCTTCTGGGCAATCAGGAACTGGGCCTCAGCTTCCTTCTCCGCCAGCGCCAGTCGAGCCTCAGCCTCCTTCTGGGTGCGGAACAGCTCCGCCTCGGCGCGGGTCTGGGTCACGGCGCGCTCGGCCTCCGCCCTGGCAATCTGAGCATCACGCTCTGCCTCGGCGCGCTCGCGGATCTCGATGGACAGCTTCTCGCGCTGGATCTGCACCTGCTGGGCCTGCAGCTCGGTTTCCTTCTGCAGACGGATCAGCTCGGCCTCGGCGCGCTCGGTTTCCAGCTGCTTACGGCTGTTCTCCTGCTGCACCTGGTAGGCCAGGTCGGCCTCGGCCTTGGCGCGGTCCTGCTCGGCGCGGAACTGGGCGCGGCGCAGCTCCAGCTCCTTGTCCTGCTCGGCGATCTGGGCACGGGCCTGGGTACGGGCCAGGTTGCCCTCCTGCTCGGCCTGGGACTGACGGATCAGGGTGTCGCGCTCGGCTTCGGCGCGGGCGATGTCAGCGTCGCGCTTCTTCTCGGCGATGTTCTTCACCGCCAGGGTGTCCAGGACGCCATTGTTATCAGAGAAATTCTGGATGGTGATGTTGACGATCTCCAGACCCATGTTGCGCATGTCAGCCGTCGCGGCATTCTGGGTCTCGGTGGCGAACTTGTCGCGGTTCTGCACCAGGTCGGAGATGGTCATGCGACCGATGATCTCGCGCATGTTGCCCTCCAGCACCTGCATGGCAACGGCAGCGATCTCCTGCTGGGTCCAGCCCAGGAACTGCTCGGCCGCCGTGGCGACGGAGGTGTCGTCGGAGCCGATCTTGATGTTGGCCACGCCGTCCACCAGGACGCCGATGTACTCCTGAGAGGGCACGGGCTGGGTGGTCTTGATATCCACCTGCATGATGCCCAGGTTCAGCTTATCCACGCGCTCGAAGAAGGGGATGGTGAAGGTCGCGCCGCCGCGCACGATGCGGTAGCCGAACTTCTTGACCGTCTCCTGCCCCTCCGCATTCATGACCTTGTACTTCTTGCGGCGGCCCGACACGATCAGCGCCACGTTCGGCGGCACCTTGATGTAGTTAGCCAGGAAGACGATGAGGAGGATCAGCACGACCACAGCCGCGATCATCCAGCCAAGGTTGTTCATCAGAAAATCCATGCACATGCTCCTTTCATATTGCCCGGCGGGCATTCCCCCGCGGGATTCTTCCCTGTTGTATGCGGTCCGGGCCTGCGTCAGCATGCTTCCGACGCGCCCCGTCCTTACGCTTATATCGTACCATATTCCGCCACATTCCGCAAGGACAACATGGCGCACCCAGTTGCGCTTTCAGGCGCGCCGGACGACATTTCAGTCCTTTGCCTTTTTTTCATCATTTCTTCGCAGTTGCCCCAACATCTGCTTCCAATGTGGTACTATTAAGGCAGACATGTCTGACAGCACATTCAGGGAGGTGAGACCGTGCCCGCCATCGACCAGGAACAGCTCGTTGCCCTCATGCCGCGCCTGCTGCGGTGGGCATGGAGCAAAACCGGCAGCCAGGAGCAGGCTGAAGACCTGACCCAGGAGATCCTCCTGCAATACCTCTGTGCCGCCGGGAGGGAGAAGACAGCCGGGCGACCGGTTCGGGAGCCGGAGCGTCTTCTCTGGCGCGTGGCCCGCTTTGTGTGGCTCAAACGCCTACGCCAGCTGACCGCCCACCGCACCGTTCCCCTGCAGGAAACCCACCCCGATCCCCGCGACCTTTCTGCCGACGCAGCCGAACAGGACGAGAAGGCCCGCCAGGCCGCCTGGGTGCGCCAGAGGGTGATGAACCTGGGACGCATCCAGCGGGAAGCCATGGTGCTGCACTACGTTCACCAGCTGCCGCAGCGGGAGGTCGCCCGCCGCCTGGGCGTCAGTGAAGCGACGCTGCGCTGGCATCTCTTTGAGACCCGAAAAAAGCTCAGGGAAGGAGCATCTGATATGATACAGACCGAATTCGTTTACACGCCCCATAAGCTGGGTATGGGCATCAACGGCCAGGACACGCCGAACAACGCCATCAACCGCATCCGGGAAAGCCTGCTGATGCAGAACATCTGCTGCGCCTGCTACCACGAGGGCCGCACCCCGGCAGAGCTGGCCGACATGCTGGGCGTGGCACGTCCCTACATCGAGCACGATCTGAAATGGCTGACGGAGCAGGAGCTGCTGCGGGAGGGCAGCGGACGGTACTACACCGATTTTCTCATCACGACCAGCCGTCAGGAGGCCGAGATGATGCGCGTATTTGAAGCACATAAGGCCACCCTGTGCGACGCCATCACCGGCCATCTGCTGGCAAACGAGGCCGTCATCCGCAGCATCGGCTTCACCGGCTGCGACAGGCCGATGAACAAGCTCCTGTGGTTGCTGATCTACCTGTTCACCCGCCGCCTGCCCATGCTGACGGATATGCCCGAGCCGCCCATCCGCCCCGACGGCGGCAAGTACTGGCCCCTGGGCTTCGACCGCACCGAGCCCGTCGACAGCCTGCGCTGCTTCGATTACAACGGCAGCATGTGCAACGACGGCTTCTACTGGTTCGGCCTGCACAACTTCGGCCAGAGCGAGATCGAGGACGTGATGGACGCCTGGACGCCGGAATACAGGCAGCTGCGCCAGCTGCTGGAAAAGCTGATCCGGTCGGGCTTTGACCGCGCCTGCATATCGGACGGCGAGCAGTACATCCTGGCGCAGCTGATCGAGAAGGGCTTTGTCTCCTCATCGGCGGACGGGCTTGCACCGAACTTTGTCATCTTCACCAAGGTGCAGTACGACCGGCTGTATCAGGAGGTGTTCCGCCCGCTGGCAGAGCGCCTGCAGGAGGAGGTATGCCGCCTGTCCGCTGACCTGCACAGCGTCGCCGCCGCCATGCTGCCCCCGCACTTGCAGCACCTGGCGCGCCTTTCCCAGGCCATGGCAGAGCACGACGTGGCCTACACCACCGAGCTCTTCGCCTTCCACGACAGTACCCTCTATCACCCCATCGACAAGCGTGACGGCGAGTTCCTCACCCTGGCGTACATCTTCCGCTGAAGCCGCTGAATAAATGGCTCTTCACGGAATATTCGGGAATATGAATGAGTGGAGGGAGGCGTTCTCTTCCCAGCCTGAGCGGCTGCATCGAAGCCATGAAGGGGAAGATGCGGCGTCTTTGCGGAGGGTTGCGCCCTCGTTCTTATTCTTTCAAGCAACCCTCCGCAACGTCGCCGCCCCGATATGCAGCCGCCTTTCCAACGCCTTGGGGACAGGAGGGGGACGGGGGGGAATCGCCGTTCGATTCCCGGATAGGAAAAAGCGCCTTTGCGCCGCTTTCGGCGGGCGAAAGCGGCTTCCCCCTTACATAGCTTGTCATTCCCTAAGAAAACGTGAAGAACCGAATAAGTACCCATACAGGTCTGCATGCTCATCCACATTCCCGCTTGCCCATTTTCCTCCGCTGTTGTATAATGTGAGTAAATTCACTCTGAATTCCGAATTCCACATTCCGAATACCGCATTTTTCCGGAGGAAGCCATGCAGACCATTACGAAGATCGTCATCACCGGCGGCCCCTGCGCGGGCAAGTCCACGGCCATGAGCTGGATCCAGAAGCACTTCTCCCAGCAGGGCTGGACGGTGCTGTTCGTCCCCGAAACGGCCACCGAGTTCATTTCCGGCGGCGTCGCCCCCTGGACCTGCGGCACCAACGCCCAGTACCAGGTCGTCCAGATGACCCTGCAAAGGGAGAAGGAGCGCCTTTTTGAGCAGGCCGCCCGCACCATGCCCAAGGAGAAGATCCTCATCGTCTGCGACCGCGGTATGCTGGACAACCGCGCCTACATGAACGAGGAGGAGACCGAGTGGGTCCTGGAGCAGATCGGCGCCAACGAGGTGGAGCTGCGCGACGGATACGACGCCGTGTTCCACCTGGTCACTGCCGCCAAGGGCGCCGAGCAGTTCTACACCACCGCCAACAACTCCGCCCGCATCGAGACCGTGGAGCAGGCCGTCGCCCTGGATGACAAGATCATCGCCGCCTGGACGGGCCACCCCCATTTCCGCGTCATCAACAACGAGACGGACTTTGAGGAAAAGATGCGCCGCCTGATGCGGGAGATCGCCTCCTTCCTGGGCGGCCCCGAGCCGCTGGAGATCGAGCGCAAGTTCCTCATCGAATACCCCGATATCGCATGGCTGGAGAGCCTGCCCAACTGCAGCCGCATTGACGTCATCCAGACCTACCTCACCGCCGCGGAGGGCGAGGAGCGCCGCGTCCGCCAGCGCGGCTGCGACGGCCACTACCTCTTCACCATGACCACCAAGCGCGCCGTCACCGGCATGAAGCGAATCGAAGTGGAAAAGCGCCTGACCAAGGATGAGTACCTTGCCGCGCTGATGGAGGCGGACGTCACCCGCCGCCAGATCCGCAAGACCCGCTACTGCCTCACCTGGGGCATCCAGTATTTCGAGATCGACGTCTACCCCTTCTGGGATGACAAGGCCATCATCGAAATTGAGCTCTCCGACGAGAACGAGCCCATCGACTTCCCGCCCCAGCTGCATGTCATCCGCGAGGTCACCGACGACCCCGCATACAAGAACGCCGAGCTGGCCGCCATCTGATCCCGCACCCCTTACAAACAGCAGACCGGAAGCGTCCTCCGCAAGGAGCGCCTCCGGTCTTTCTTTGTCGTTCGGCGGCGGATATCCCTCCGCACGGCCCCAAACATGCTATCCTCCTCCCGGAGGGGATGCCCATGAACGTCATCGTCCTGTCAGATGCGCCTGCCCGGCGGCTCCACATTGCCTGGCAGCTGGAAAACCTGGGCCCCGAGTGGCGCTGTCTGGAGGCCGCCTCCGCCCCGCAGGCCCTGCGGCTGCTGACGGACGCGCCCATCCGCCTGCTGGTGCTGACGCCCTGCCCCGCCGCCGGTGCGCTGCTGCACCTGCTGACGGAGCAGCCCCTGCTGGCCCCGCCGTATCTGCTGGGCGACGGCCTCCCCGCCCCGGACGGGCCGCTTCCGGCCTTTGCCGACCTGCCCGGACGCCTGCAGGAGTGGATGCGCGAAGGCAGACTGCCTTCGTGTCACGCGCAGCGGATGCCAGAGGCGGAGCATCTGGCCCGGGGCATGCTGCATGCCCTGGGGGTACCCCCACGCCTGTCGGCCTGGCGCTTCCTGCCGGAGGCCGCAGCCCTGACGGTGGTGCATCCGCCGCTGCTGGATGACCTGTCCCACGGCCTGTATCCCCTCGTTGCCCGCCGCCACGGCAAAACCCCCGCCGCCGTGGAGCGGAGCCTGCGCCTGTGCATCGAATCCACCTGGATGCGCGGCGACCTCGCGAGCCTGGAGCGCTTCTTCGGCAGCAGCGTCGATCCCGACAAGGGAAAGCCCACCAACCGTGAATTTCTCTGCCGGGTGCAGGAGCGGGTGACCTTCGCCGCGCGTCGGCTCGGGTGAGCCACCGGTTCCAGCTGCGGCTTCCTCCGCAGAGGGAGGCCATACAACCACGGAAAACATGCTTCCCACGCAAAAGGACGACCCTCCGCCACGGAAGGCCGTCCTTTCGGTATTTCTTATTTCATCTCCGGCTTGCGAGCCTTGGCGCGCAGCTGATGATCGAGGATCTTCTTGCGCATGCGCAGGCTCTTGGGGGTGATCTCCAGCAGCTCGTCATCGTCGATGAATTCGAGGCACTCCTCCAGGGACAGGGGGTGCACGGAAATCAGGCGCATCGCATCCTCGGAGGCGGAGGCATTGCGCATGTTGGTGACGTGCTTCTGCTTGCAGACATTCACCGTCAGATCCATGTTGTGGGCGTTCTGGCCGCAGATCATGCCCATGTAGACCTCCTGGCCGGCGCCGATGAAGAGCGTGCCGCGCTCCTGGGCGTAGAACAGGCCGTAGGAGGTGGAGGTGCCAGTCTCGTGGCAGATCATCGCGCCGGCGGAGCGGTGGGGGATGTCCCCCTTGACGGGCTCGTAGCACTCGAACACGGAGGACATGATGCCCTCGCCGCGGGTATCAGTCATGAATTCGCTCCGGTAGCCAAACAGGCCGCGGGAGGGCACCAGGAACTCCAGGCGCACGCGGTCCAGACCGGTCATCGACTCCAGCACGCCGCGGCGGCGGCCGATCTTCTCAATGACCGCACCGGCGCTGGCCTGGGGCGTATCCACCACCAGGCGCTCGATGGGCTCGCACTTCACGCCGTCGATCACCTTGTAGATGACCTGGGGCTTAGAAACCGCAAACTCATAGCCCTGGCGGCGCATGTTCTCGATCAGGATGGACAGGTGCAGCTCGCCGCGGCCGCAGACCTCAAAGGCGTCGGTGGTGTCGGTATCGTTGACGCGCAGGGACACATCCGTCTGCAGCTCGCGCATGAGCCTGGCGCGCAGGTGACGGCTGGTGACATACTGACCCTCGCGGCCGGCAAAGGGCGAGTCATTGACCTGGAAGGTCATGGTCACAGTGGGCTCAGAGATCTTCACAAAGGGCAGGCCCTCAATACAGGAGGGGTCACAGACGGTATCGCCGATGGAGATGTTCTCCGCGCCGGAAAGCGCCACGATGTCGCCCATGGAGACCTCGGCGGCGTCCACGCGCTTGAGCGCCTGATAGGTGTACAGGTTGCCCAGACGCCAGGGGGTGGAGGTCGCGCCCGTTTCGAGGTTGGTGTGGACGACGTTCATGCCCTGACGGAACTTGCCGCGCACCACGCGGCCCACGCCGATACGGCCCACATACTCGGAATAGTCGATGGTGGAAATCAGCACCTGGGCCGGGCCGTCGGGATCTCCCTCGGGCGCGGGGATGTACTTCAGGATGCTGTCAAACAGGGGCTTGAGGTCAACGCCGGGCTCGTCCATTGACAGGGTCGCCGTACCCTTGCGGGCGGAAACGTACAGGATGGGATTGTCCAAGGTGGACTCATCTGCGTCCAGGTCAATGAGAAGATCGAGAATCTCGCCCGTGACCTCCTCGCAGCGCTGGTCGGGACGGTCGATCTTGTTGATGACGATCAGCACCTTCAGCTTCAGCTCCAGCGCCTTCTTCAGCACGAAGCGGGTCTGGGGCATGGGGCCCTCAAAGGAGTCCACCAGCAGCAGCACGCCGTCCACCATCTTGAGGACGCGCTCCACCTCGCCGCCGAAGTCCGCGTGGCCGGGGGTATCGACGATGTTGATCTTGGTGTCGCCGTAGTACACGGCAGTGTTCTTGGCGAGGATGGTAATGCCGCGCTCGCGCTCGATGTCGCCGGAGTCCATCACGCGGTCAACAGTCTGCTGGTTCTCGTGATAGGCGCCGCCCTGCTTGAGCATCTGGTCGACCAGGGTGGTCTTGCCGTGGTCAACGTGGGCAATGATGGCAATGTTGCGAATGTCTTCGCGGATCATGGTAACATCTCCTTAGATATAAGGTAGGAGTAACGGTGTAGGCAGTCTGTTTTCAGCTCGCGCTTTCTCCCTCAGTCAGCGAGCAAGCTCGCTGCCAGCTCCCTCCCGGAGGGAGCTCTTTTTCGTCTCCTTTGCAGCAATACGAAACAGCAACAATAGAAGCGGCGAGCAGCAGCAGCCCCCTGAGCTCCCTCCGGGAGGGAGCTGTCGCCGCAGCGACTGAGGGAGAACGCGGCACTTACTGCAAAGTCTACTTACAAGGGAATTACAAGCGGTTCGCCGTCTCCGCCAGCTCCAGCCCCTCATTATTCTCGCAGGCCAGGCGGATGCTCCACTCGTTCTCGAACAGCAGCACATCGCGGTCGCGGCTGTCCTTGGCACGGCCGGAGGTGGAGGTCAGCTTCAGCTTGTCGATTTCCTTCGGGCTCTTCACAACCCAACGCACATAGCGGAAGGGCATCGACTCCATCACGATCTCGACCTGATACTCGGTCTTCAGGCGGTGCTCCAGGACTTCAAACTGCAGCACGCCGACCACGCCCACCATGAACTCCTCGCGGCCGGTCTCGGTGCGGATGAAGGTCTGGATGGCGCCCTCCTCGGCCAGCTGGGTGATGCCCTTGGTGAACTGCTTGCGCTTCATGCTGTCCACCGGGCGGACGCGGGCAAAGTGCTCAGGGGCAAAGACCGGGATGTTCTCGTAGTGGAACTTGGGGCCGGTGGAGAGGGTGTCGCCCAGCTGGTAGATGCCGGGGTCGAACAGGCCGATGATGTCGCCGGCCCAGGCCTCCTCCACACCCTCGCGGGCGTCCGCCATGAACTGCTGGGGCTGCTTGAGGGCCACCATCTTGTTCGTACCGGAGTGCCAGACCTCCATGCCCTTCTCGAACGCGCCCGACACGATGCGCATGAATGCCAGACGGTCGCGGTGGGCGGGGTTCATGTTGGCCTGGATCTTGAAGATGAAGCCGGAGAAGTAGGGGTTTTCCGGGCCGACCTCGCCCGCGTCGGACATGCGGGGCAGCGGCGGGTTGGTGTACTGCAGGAAACGGTCGAGGAAGGGCTCCACGCCGAAGTTGGTGACGGCAGAGCCGAAGAACATGGGGGTTAGCTCACCCCTGCGGACCTTTTCCAGGTCGAAGGCGTCGCCCGCCTCGTCCAGGAGCATGATCTCCTCCTCCAGGCGGTCGATGTAGTGCTGATCCAGCACATGGGGCAGGGCCTCATCGTCCAGGGCGATCTCCAGCTCGTCCACACGCTTGGAGCCGTGGTCACCGCCGGAATACAGGGTGATGGTCTCCGTGTCGCGGTGGTACACGCCCTGGAAGTCGCCATCCACGCCGATGGGCCAGTTGATGGGGCAGGATCGGATGCCCAGCACCTGCTCCAGCTCCTCCATCAGAGCAAAGGGATCCTTCGCCGCGCGGTCCATCTTGTTGACAAAGGTGAAGATGGGGATGTTGCGCATGCGGCAGACCTTGAACAGCTTGATCGTTTGCGCCTCGACGCCCTTGGCCGCGTCGATCAGCATGACGGCAGCGTCGGCGGCGACCAGCACGCGGTAGGTATCCTCGGAGAAGTCCTGATGGCCGGGGGTATCCAGGATGTTGATGCGGAAGCCCTCCTCGGGGATCTCGACAGGTTCCTCGCCGGAGCCGGGGAAGGGCTGTACCTTCGCGGGCTTGTACTCAAACTGCATGGCGGAGGACGTGACGGAAATGCCGCGCTGCTTCTCGATCTCCATCCAGTCGGAGGTGGCATGCTTGTCGCTCTTGCGGGCCTTGACCGAGCCTGCGGAGCGGATGGCGCCGCCGTAGAGCAGCAGCTTTTCGGTCAGCGTGGTCTTACCTGCGTCAGGGTGCGAAATGATGGCAAAGGTACGGCGCTTCTCGACCTGCTCGTGCAGCATGTCGCGGAAGGCCTGGGTATCGGTGGTGGGGAGCATGGTTTGCCTCCTCGTAAATGGTCGGAAAATAGACGGTTTATTGTATAGCCATCGGGAATGGGTTGTCAAGGGTTTTGCAGAGGGATGGATGCTTTGCGGGTGGGTTGTACCGCAGCTCGCGCATTCTCCCTCAGTCGCCTGCGGGCGACAGCTCCCTCCCGGAGGGAGCTCAGGATCTGGCCACAGCTTGACTTCTCAGCTGTTGCTTGTTTCGTATTGCAACAAAGGAAGCGACCAAGAGCTCCCTCCGGGAGGGAGCTGGATTCGTGAGGGGCTTGAAAAGCGCCGAACGAAGACTGAGGGAGAGCGCGGTACTTGCACCTTTGCCTGCTTACAAAGCAACCACCCTTACGGCGGCCCGACCAGCAGCTTCGCCGCCTCCCGGTACAGGCGCGGCGACACGTTGGGGTAGGTCAGGTTGTCCGGAAGCTGATCGAACAGCCGCACTTCGGCCATTTCGCTCTCCGGCAGCTCGCCGAGCGCATGCACCACGGCCAGGAACACCACGCCGTTGGCGCTGCGGGTATCGGTAAAGCCGCAGTAGTCGCATACGGAGATGACCTCCGCGTCGGTGACGCCGCTTTCCTCATACAGCTCGCGGACAGCGGCCTGCATCGGCGTTTCGCCGGGCTCGATGTGCCCGCCCTGGGTCTCCCAGGTATCGCGGTCGCGGTGACGGCTCAGCAGCCACTGACCGCGGTAGTTGGCACAGATAACCACATATTTATGCGGGCTCAGCGTACCCAGCGGATGCACGCTGCACCGCAGCGCAGGGCCAGTCGTTGCCACAGTAACCACCTCCGGAAAATGACCGATTTTGAATCCTAAAATCAAAATTCAGTTTATGAGCACAAGCATCTCAATTAAGAACTAAGAATTCAGAATTAAGAATTTCAAATTACTCCTTATAGTCCTGCAGACTGACGCTGACCATCTTGCTCACGCCCTGCTCCTCCATGGCGACGCCGAAGAGGCTGTTGCAGCGCTCCATGGTTCCCTTGCGGTGGGTGACGACGATGAACTGCGTGCCCTTCGAATATTCCTTCAGGTAGTCGGCGTAGTAGCCGATGTTGGCGTCATCCAGCGCAGCCTCAATCTCGTCCAGGATGCAGAAGGGGCTGGGCTTCAATTTCAGGGTGGCAAAAAGGATGGCGATGGCAGTCAGGGCACGCTCGCCGCCAGAGAGGAGCGAGAGCAGCTGCAGCTTCTTGCCCGGGGGCTGAGCGTTGACCTCGATGCCGCAGTTCAGCGGGTCCTCCGGGTCCATCAGCTTCAGCTCCGCCTTGCCGCCGCCAAAGAGGCGCGTGAAGGTCTCGGCGAAGTAGCCCTGGAGCTTGGTGAAGTTCTCCACGAAGGTGACGCGCATCTGCTCGATCAGGCGCTCGATCAGCTCCCGCAGGTCCGCCTCGGCAGCGCGCAGATCCGCCTGCTGGGCCGTGAGGGCGTCCACGCGGGCCTTCGTTTCGGCGTATTCCTCCACCGCGCCCACATTGACGGTGCCCAGGGAGCGGATAAGGCCCTGCAGCTCCTGGGCGCGCTTGTCGGCCTCGCGCTCGTTGAATCCCTCCGTCTGGCGGAACTCCTCTGCACCGGCGTAGGTGAGCTTGTAGGTGTCCCAGATGCGATTCTGCAGGTTGCGCTGGTCGCTGTCCACGCGCTGACGGTTCATTTCCAGGCGGTGCTGCTTGTCGCCGTCGCGCTTGAGACCCTCGTGCAGGTTTTCCATGTCGCGCAGGATATCGCGCAGGCGGGCGTTTTCGGCAGCACGGCGCTTTTCCAGGGCCTGCACGGCCTCGTCCTGACGCTGCTGAATCTGCTGGCGTCGGGCGATCTCCAGCTGGGCGGCGGTGATTTCCGCCGCGTCCCGGGCGTCCAGGGCGTCCATCTCCTGCAGCTGCTGCAGGCGGCGCTCCCCAGCGCGGGCGATCTGCGCGCGGTCGCTTTCATAATGGGCCAGGTCACGCTGCAGGGTGGCCAGGCCGTGGCGCAGGTCGCTGAGCTGCAGCGTGCGCTGCATCATCTCGTCCGAGGCGCGGGAGGCGGCGGCGCGTGCGTCGGCCAGGGCCTTCTGCAGGCGGGCGGTCTCGGCCTCCAGGGCAGCGGGATCCGCCTCTTCCCCGCTGAAGTCGTCCTCCAGGGCAGCCAGCTGGGCCTCGATATCGGTGATGGCCTGGGTCAGCTGACCCACAGCCTCGTCGGTCTCCTCCATGCGTTGGCGGTGGGCGGTGAGGTCGGCTTCCGCGCTGTCACAGCGGGCCTGCTCGCGGGTGACGGCGATCTCCTGCTGGTGCAGGTCGTTGATGGCGTCGGACACCGCCAGCCGGAGCCGGGCCTTCTTCTGCTGACCCTCCTCCAGCCGGGTTTTCATCACCTCAAAATCGGACTTGCCGATCTTCAGCTGCTCGGTCAGCTCCTTCAGCTCGCGCTCGCGGCTGAGGAGGTTCGAAACCTTCGACTGCGCCGAGCCGCCGGTCATGGAGCCGCCGGAATGCATCACGTCGCCCTCCAGGGTCACCAGACGGAAGCGGTGGCCGCCGGCGCGCATGATGGCAATGCCGTGATCCAGGTTGTCCGCAATGACGGTGCGGCCCAGCAGGTTCTCGATAATGGCACGATATTCCGGGGCGCATTGCACCAGGTCGCTGGCCACGCCGATACAGCCGGGCATGGTCAGCACCTGACGGTCGCGGTCGTTCAGCCCGTTGGCGCGGATGGCGCTCATGGGCAGGAAGGTGGCGCGGCCCAGGCGGTTCTGGCGGAGGTAGTTAATAAGCTCCTTGGCCGTTTCCTCGTTGACGGTGACGATATTCTGCTGCGCGGCGCCCAGGGCCATGTCGATGGCCGTTTCGTAGCGCTGGGGCACGCTCATCAGCTGGGCCAGCACGCCCCTGACGCCATTGATCCCGCGCTGCTTGGCATACTGCACCGCCCGGCGGACGGCCTGGTTGTAGCCCTCCATGTCCCGGGTCATTTCGCTGAGCACCGCGTGGCGGCTGGCCGCAGCCTGCAGCTTGGCGGAGAGCTCCTCCGCGCGGGCCCGCTGGGCGTTCAGCGCCGCGTCGTGGGCGTCGAATTCGCCCTGGCGGACGCGCAGGGCCTCCTGCATGTCCGTCTGGCGCTGCTTTTCCTCTGCCAGCTGACGGCCGGCAGCCTCCAGCGCCTCGCGCAGCTCGGCTTCCTGCCCCGTCAGATCCTCGGCGGAGGCGTTCAGCTCCCTCAGGCGGCTCTCCATCTGCGCCCGCATGGTGGTCAGGCGGGTCTGGTTATTCTTCACGTCGGAGCGACGGTTCATCGCCGCCACGACCTTCGCTTTGTGGCTCTCCAGGGCCTCGTCCGCCGCCGTCTCCTCCTGCTGGGCGCGCTCCTGCGCCTGCCGGGTGCGGCTGAGGATGTCCTCTGCCTGGGCGATGAGCTGCTCCTGCTTTTCAACCTCGCCCTCGCTGGCGCCGAAGGAGCGCTCCAGCTCCGCCAGGCGGGCGACGGCGTCCTCCTGCTCAGCGGTGATGCGGCGGCGGTTCTCCTGCCGGGCCTCCTGGCGGCTGCGCAGGGCAGTCAGCCCCTCCTGGGCCTCATGGACGCTGGCGGCACAGGCCATCAGACGCTCCCGGGCGGCGGTCACCTGCCCGTCCAGGTCGGCAATGGCCTCCTGGGTCTCGTCGCGGCGAGCAGTCTTTTCGGCCAGGGCGGCCTCGGTGTCCGCCAGGATGGTCGAAAGCGTCATCAGCTCGCTGTCCAGCTCCGCCAGGCGCTGACGGGCGCGGTCGGAGCGGATCAGGAACAGGTTCATGTCCAGGTGCTTGAGCTCCTCGGCATAGGCCATGTAGGCGCGGGCGTTGCGGCTCTGCTCCTCCAGGGGGCCCAGGCGGCGGTTCAGCTCGTCGAGGATGTCGTCCAGACGGGCGGCGTTCTCCAGCGTCCTTTCGAGCTTCTTGTCCGCCTCCTCCTTGCGGGCCTTGAACTTGACAATGCCTGCGGCCTCCTCAAACACCTGGCGGCGATCCTCGGACTTGCGGGAAAGGATCTCATCAATGCGGCCCTGGCCGATGATGGAGTAGCCCTCCTTGCCGATGCCGGTGTCGCGGAAGAGGTCGATGACGTCCTTCAGGCGGCAGGCGGCGCGGTTGAGGAAGTACTCGCTCTCGCCGTTGCGGTACACGCGGCGGGTCACCATCACCTCGGCGGCCTCCATGGGCAGGGCCCCGTCCTCGTTGTCAAAGATCAGCGACACCTCGCAGTAAGCCAGGGGCTTCCTTTTCTGCGTGCCGTTGAAGATGACGTCGGACATGGACGCGCCGCGCAGGGTCTTTGCGCTCTGCTCGCCCAGCACCCACCGGACCGCGTCGCCGATGTTGCTCTTGCCCGAGCCGTTGGGGCCCACAATGCCCGTGATGCCCGTATCGAAGACGATCTCCGTCCGCTGGGCAAAGGACTTGAACCCGTACAGCTCCAATTTTTTCAATCGCATTTGCGTCTGTAACCTCGCATAGGGATTCGGTCATAATCGACCATCTTACAGTATAGCACAGAATTGCGGATTCGTCTATTTTTTCTTCAATTTATGTGAACTTTTATGGACTTCATTCCCAGCCGGATACCCACATACGTCTGCCCGACCGGACATATTCCGGATTCACGTTCTCCCTCACGGCGCCAGATCCAGCATATCCATGTCGTCCCCCACGTCGGTGAAGGTGTCCGGCACCTCGCCGACGATGATGGATTCCGCCATGGCCACCTGGGTGGAGACCTCCACCTTCTTCGCCCCCGTGGGCACCACCAGCTGCACCGTGGCCGTCAGCACCAGGGTGACGCGGTGGCGGGTCTGGTTGATGCCGGCGGTCTGGAAGTCCGTGTGGAATTCGGCGTGGACGCTGCCCACCGGCAGGATGCGCACGGCGATCTTCGGCCCCGCGCCACCAAAGATGGTCAGCCCCAGGGCGCTGCCCAGGGGCACCTTCACCACCTGATCCCCCTTGGACAGGAGCTTCTCCTGGGCCAGGAGGCTGGCTGCCGCGGCCAGGCGGTTCATTTCCGGCGTGTTGGCCTGGATCAGCCGCACCTGACCGGCTGCATCGGTGGATACGTTCATCAGCGCATCGTAGGTGACGCCGCCGGTGGAGAGAAGCTCGGCGGCGGACTGGTTCAGCACCTGCACCGCCATGGCCCGTGCCTGGGCCTGGGCCAGGGACAGAACCACCTTCGTCAGGTTCCGCTCCACCAGGACGACGCCCGTCACCACCGCTGCGATGCACGCCAGCACACACGCCCACGCCAGCCGACGGCGGAGTTTCCCGCGCCATGCAGACATTTGCCCGCCTCCTGCGTTATATTTCCGTACCGACCCGCCCGGCATTGGCCCGAGGCGGTTGCTCAGCGCGGTTTTTCGTGCTATAATTATGATGATGGACTTTACCCTTATGCCAGCGTTCATCAAGGGAGGCAGCAAATGAGCAGAAAAGACGACCTCTACCGTGACAGTCAGCCGGAGACCCTTCCGGAGGAAGAGTATGCCAACGAGGCATTCTGGGGCGCAGCTCCCGGAGCATACGACCCGGAGGAACCGGAAGAGCCGGAGGAAAAAATCTACCCCCACACCATTTTCAAGCCCGCGGTCAGGCAGCCCAACTTTATTCTCTGCGTGCTGGTGAACGTGGTGCGCATCCTGGCGGTGCTGATCCTGGTGGCCGGGCTGGCGCTGTGCGGCGCGGTGATGGGCATCGCCAAGGGCTACATGGAGACCGCCCCGACCCTGGATCTGGCCGCCCTGGACGAGCAGGCGCAGACCTCCTTCATCTACGACGCCAACCAGAACCTCATCACCACCTACAAGGGCATCGAGAACCGCGTGATGGTCTCCATCAATTCCATGCCCATTTACCTGCAGCAGGCCTTCGTGGCCGTGGAGGACGCGCGCTTTTACACCCATCCCGGCGTTGACCTCAAGCGCATCGTGGGCGCCTTTGTGTCCAACCTGACGTCCTCCAGCACCCAGGGCGGCTCCACCATCACCCAGCAGCTGATCAAGAACACCCTCCTGTCCTCCGAGCAGAGCTACAAGCGCAAGATCCAGGAGGCCTACCTGGCCATGCAGCTGGAAACGCAATATACCAAGGACGAGATCCTGGAATGCTACCTGAACACCATTTGGCTGGGCGAGAGCTATTACGGCGTGCGCACGGCGGCGGAGGGGTACTTCGGCAAGTCCCTGAGCGAGCTGACCCTGCGCGAGTGCGCCATGCTGGCCGGCATCTGCAACAGCCCGTATTACTACAACCCCCGCCGCAACTTCTACACCCGCGCCAAGGAGGGCGTGGACTACGTCGCCATCACCAACGACCGCACCGACTACGTCCTCCGGTGCATGTACGAAAACCAGTTCATCACCTACGAGCAGTATCAGGAGGCCCTGAACCCCGCCACCGCTCATGTCCTGGAAACCGACCCCAATACCGGCACCGGCATGTACGAATATCCCCACTACGTCGAATACGCCGTGAGCGAGGTGGTGGACATCCTCCTGCAGCTGAACGGCCTGGAGGACACCACCGCCAACCGCTACGCCATGGAAAACAAGCTCCGCACCGGCGGCTACCATGTGGTGCTGGCCATCGACACCAACATCCAGGCCATCGTGGAGGAGACCCTGGCCACCTGGACGAAGTATCCGTCCCTGCGCGACCCGGCGGACAAGGTCTACCGTGCCCGCAACGCCGACGGCACCTATGACGAGATCATCCAGCCCCAGGCCGCCGCCGTCGTCATTGATTACCGCACGGGCGAAATCAAGGCCATTGTCGGCAGCCGCACCGTCCCCACGGCCAAGAAGACCCTCAACCGCGCCGTGGACATGAACATGCCCGTCGGCTCGGCCATCAAGCCCATCTCCGTCTACGCCCCCGCCATCGAAATGGGCGCTTCCCCCGCCAGCGTGGTCAGCAACATGCCCCTGCCCATCTCCGGCTGGAAGAACGAAAAGGGCGAGGACGACTGGCCCCGCAACTACGGCGGCAGCTACTACGCCGGTCAGCAGACCCTGCGCGAGGCCATCGTCAACAGCCACAACACCGCCGCCGCCCAGACCCTGCTGACCATGGTGGGCGTGGAGCGCTCGGTGGACTTCCTGCACCGCATGGGCATCGACGATGAGCACATCGACGCCACGCCCTTCGGCCTGTCCCTGGGCTCCAGCGGCATCACGCCCCTGCAAATGGCCGTGACCTTCGGCGTGCTGGCCGACGGCGGCGTGTACCAGGAGCCGATCTCCGTCCTGGGCATCTCCGACAGCACCGGAACCGTCATCTGGGACGGCCACGCCAACCAGGAGCGCCGCCGCGTGTTCTCCGAGTCCACGGCCTTCTGCATCGTTGACATGCTCAAGGACGCGGTGAAGTCCGGCACCGGCACTCCCGCGAAGATCAGCGGCCAGACCGTCGCCGGAAAGACCGGCACCAACTCCGATCAGCGCGGCGTATACTTCACCGGCATGACCGGATATTACGTTTCCTCCCTGTGGATCGGCCACGACAATTACAAGCCCCTGTCCTCCAAAACGACGGGCTCCAGCGCCGCCGCACCCCTGTGGCAGGCATACATGAAGAAGATCCACGAGGGGCTGCCCAACCGCGATATCCTGGAGGGCGACTACACCCAGTACGGCCTGACCCGGGTGGAGACCTGCAGCGTCTCGGGCCTGCGCGCCACCGACGCCTGCCGCCACGACGCCCTGGGCTACGATACCGTCACCGACTACTGGGTCACCCCGCCCACGGCCTACTGCGACATGCACCAGACCCTGCGCATCTGCCAGGACAGCGGCATGCTGGCCACCGACTACTGCTGGAACGTGAGCGAGGAGGGCGTGATCGTCATCCCCGAATCCCATCCGCTTTCCCGCTTCATCGGCACGCAGTACGAGAGCGTGCTGGTGGAATACCTGGGCGGCTACTGCCTCTACGGTCAGAGCGGCTACTGCACCTGGCACTCCTCCAGCAGCAGCGGCAGCAGTTCCACCGCCGACAGCGGCATCGTCACCCAGGCGCTGATGCTGCTGAGCCAGGCCCAGGCCTCCCTGGCCGCCATGGATCCCTGGAGCAGCCAGTACAGCCAGCTCTCCGCGGCCATCGACAACCTGCAGTGGGCCATCAGCCAGCCCGGCCTGTCCACCGAGGACATCGTGACCGCCATGAGCCTGGTGACCCAGGCCATGCAGTGATCCCCGCCGGGAAATCGCAGAAGGTACATCCGCATGGAAAATGTATATAAAGCCCTCACGGCCCTGCGGGCGCCGCTGCAGCAGGAGGAATACGACCTGCACCACCTGGTGATGGCCGCCCTGGACGCAGCCGGGATTCCCTGGGCCCACGAGGTTCCCCTGGCCCCCCGCTGCCGCATTGATCTGCTGTGCGGCGGCGTGGGGATCGAAATCAAGCGCGGCGCGGTGGAGAAGGCCCGGATCCTCCGTCAGCTGACCCGCTACGCCGCCTGCCCGCAGATCACCGCCCTCATCCTGGTGACGGAGAAGACCGTCCCCCTGCCCCACACGCTCTGCGGCAAGCCCGTGCGCCTGCTCTGCCTCAACAGGCTGTGGGGCATTGCCCTGTGAACCACCAGCAATGAACAGGAGGATGTGCATGCCCGACGCCAAACGCACCTCCGCCATCCTCCTGCCGCTGATGACCCTGGGCGTGATGCTGGGCATCCTCCTGGCCCGGGAGGCAGACATGACGCTGCTGCCCCTGGCCCTTGCCGCGCTGCTGTGCAGCCTGGCGTCGGCGCTGCTGCCCGGGCGCGGGCGGATCGCCGCCCTGACGGTGCTGTGCTGCGCCCTGGGCGTCCTGACCACCCTGTACGCGGGCCATCCCGACCTGCCGCCGGAGGGGGAATACATCGTCTCCGGCATCGTGACGGAAGCGCCGCTGGCCGATGAAAACGCCGCAAGCCTCCGCACCTGCCTGGATGACGTGACCCTGAACGGCAGACCGCTGCAGGGCGACGCGCTGTGGACGTCCTACCTGGACGCAGGCGAAACGCTGCCCGACTGGCTCATCCCCGGCGAGCGGGTCTGCTTCACCGCCCGGGTCTACCATTTCACCGGCGAGTGCAACCCCGGCGGCTATGACAGCCGGGAATCCTGGCTGGCCAGCGGCGTCATCCTGGGCATCTACGGCCACGACCATCTGCAACGGGATCACGAGCCTGCCGGGCTGCGTGGCCTGGCGCCCCGGCTGCGCCATGTGATCACCACCGGCCTGATGCAGGTCATGGACGATGAGGCCGGAGCCTTTGCCGCCGCCACCCTTCTGGGCGAGAAGACCTACCTCTGGGAGGAGGATTATGTCGCCTTCCGTCGGCTGGGGCTGCTGCATATCATGAGCGTATCCGGCTACCATGTGGGGATCCTGGCGGTGGTGCTGCTGAAGCTGCTGCGCCGTCTGGAGCTGCCCCGCGGGCTGTCCGCGGCCCTGCTGGGGCTCCTTCTGACCCTGTACGCGCTGCTGGCAGGCACGGCCACGCCGGTCATCCGGGCCGGACTCCTGCTGATGCTGCACGAGGCAGGGCACCTCCGCCACCGGCAGACGGTCTCGGCGCACCTCCTCTGCCTCACCGCCATGCTGCAGCTGCTCGCTAATCCCTATCAGCTCTTCAGCGCCTCCTTTCAGCTGACCTACGGCGCGATGCTGGGGCTGCTGCTGGTGTATCCTCGTCTGGCAAAGGCGTATTACAGCCTGAAGCCCTGGAAAAACACATTCTGGCGCGGCTTCTCCGCCTCCCTGGCGGTGCAGCTGGGGCTGCTTCCGGCCCAGATGCACTTTTTCGGCTGCGTAACGCCCTCCTCGCTCCTGACCAATCTGTTCATCATCCCGGTCATGACGCTCCTGATGGGTTCCTACTGGGTGATGCTGCTCCTGCTGCCCGTCCCGGCGGTGCGGGAGGCTCTGGGTTTCGTCCTTGGCCGCACCACGGAGGGGCTGCTGAGCATCATCCGCCTGCTGTCGGAGGCGCTGGGCGGGTACCTGCGCACCCCGGCAGGCAATGCGCTGACCCTGGCGGGGTGGGTACTGCTGATGGCAGGGCTGAGCGTGCTGCTGCGCCCGGAGCGTCGGCGTCTGCGCTGTCTCCTGTCCACCGTCGGCGCGGCGCTGATGGTACTGAGCCTTCTCCGGCTGCCCCACACGTCCACCTGCTACATCCAGTTCAGCGACGGCGAGGCCGACGGAGCCATCCTGCGCGACCGGGGCGCCGTCATCCTCATCGACACGGGAGAATATGCCCACACCGTCGCCGGTTATCTCCGTCAGGAGGCCCTGTCGGTGGACATGCTGATCCTGACGCATCTGCACATTGACCATGCCGGAGGCATCCGGGGGCTGCTGGATGCCGGGATTCCCGTGGAGGTCTGCGCCCTGCCGGAGGGGGCTTATTCCGCCGCAGACGCAGACCCGGAGGCCATCGTCCTGCTGGAGGAGCTGTCCTCGACGGGCACGCGCTTCATCACCCTTTCCCGAGGCGACGTGATCCATACCCCCACGGGACAGCTGACGGTGCTGTGGCCCCAGGCGGGCACGGTTCGTCCCGGCGAGGACGCCAACGGGCATTCCCTGGCGCTGCGGGCCGATATCCAGGGCACCACCCTGCTGCTGACCGCCGACGTCACCAGCGCGTATGAGATGTATGCCGCCATCCCGGCGGATGTGCTCAAGGCCGCCCATCACGGCAGCACGGAGAGCACCTCTCCGGAGTTTCTGGACGCCGTCAGTCCGCAGGTCATCCTTCTCTCCTGCGGCGAGGAAAGCCGGGAGAAAAGCCTTGCCACCCGCGCCGGAGACATTCCCGTTTACAGCACCCACAGCAGCGGCGCCATCACCCTGCGCTTCACGCAGGACGCCTTCATCGTGGAAACCTACCTGCCGAGGTAACACAAATGGATTACGAAATGGACTACCTGGACGAGCTGCTCTTTGAGCAGCCCGACGACAGCGGGGAGGAGCTGCTCCCGGCCTACCTGCGGGATGTACCCTCCGGCGTCCGCCGCAGCTACGGCACCCTGAGCTACAACCGCCGCAGCAAATGCTGGACGGTGAAGGGCGACCCGTCGGTGACGGAGATGTGCAAGCGTCTCTTCCCCGGCAGCGCGGGCAGCAGGCGGGGCGAGGCACGCTTTACCGCCCACCGGCGCGTGGTGGGGGATCTGCTGTGGCTGATGCTGCGCTTCCCGCTGGAAATCGCCCCCCGTGACCGCGCCCTGTGGGACAAGGCTGTGCAGGACTGCCGCGACCACGCCGTCCGCAGGGAGCTGGCTGCGCGCCTGCCCCAGCGCATGACGCCGCCGGAGGGCACCTTCGAGGGCGAGCTGCGCCCCTTCCAGCAGGAGGGTCTTGCCTTCCTCCTGCAGCACGAGCGCTGCCTGCTGGCGGATGAAATGGGCCTGGGCAAAACAGTGCAGGCGCTGGCCTGGCTGGCCTCGACGGGCTCCTTCCCCGCCATCGTCATCCCCCCGGCCCACCTGACCCGCAACTGGACGGAGGAGGCCGCGCGCTTCCTGCGCCTGGACGGAAAAACGCCCCGCATCCATGTGATCAAGGGCCTCAAGCCCTACGACCTGCCCGAGGCGGATATCTACATCATGCATTACCTCCTGCTGCGCGGCTGGAAGGAAGTGCTGCCGCAGCTGGGCTTCCAGGCTGTTGTATTCGACGAAGTGCAGGAGCTGCGCCATTCGGGCACAGAGAAGTATTCCGCCGCCTCCCTCCTGGCAGAAAGCTGCGAGAGGGTCGTGGGCCTCTCCGGCACACCGATTTATAACACCGGGGGCGAGATCTGGAACGTCATCAACATCCTGGACTTCCATTTCCTCGGCGACTGGGAGAGCTTCTCCCGCGAGTGGTGCTACGGCTACGGCAACGGCGTGGTGGTCAAGCCCGCGCTTCTGGGCGATTATCTGCGCCGGGAAGGCCTGATGCTGCGCCGCACCAAGCAGGAGGTATTGAAAGAGCTGCCGCCCAAGCGCCGCGCCGTGCAGGAGCTGGACTGGAACGACAAGCTCTACGCCCAGCTGATGGCGCCCATCCTGCCGGAGGTGGTCCGCTGGAAAACCGACGGCACGCTGACCGCCTCCGCCCGCGCGATGCTGGAGGAATCCATCTCCCAGCACGTCCGCCAGGCCACCGGCATTGCGAAGGCCCCCTATGTGTGCCAGTTCGTGCGCGCGCTGCTGGATTCGGGTGAGAAGGTGCTGCTCTTTGCCCACCACCACGCGGTGATGGACGTGTACCGGCAGGAGCTGAAGCACTACCGCCCCGGCTTCATCACCGGCCGGGAGACCATTTCCGCCAAGTCGGAGGCAGTGGAGCGCTTCATGGCCGGCAAAACGGACGTGCTGTGCATCTCCCTGCGCGCCGCCAGCGGCCTCAACCTGCAGCGGGCCACCTGCGTCATCTTCGGCGAGCTGGACTGGTCGCCCGCCGTTCACAGCCAGGCCGAGGACCGCGCCCACCGCATGGGCCAGGAAGATTCCCTCCTGTGTTACTACCTGGTATCCCCCCAGGGCAGCGACGCGGCCATGCAGGAGGCCCTGGGCCTGAAGGTCAGCCAGTTCGTGGGGCTGATGGGCGACACGCCCGTTTCCCAGGCCGAGACCGCCGAGGCCGCACACCAGGCCCGCAAGCATGTGGAGATGATCGCGGCACAAATAGAAGCGATGGGGTAATTTGCAGGTTAGCTTTGCCGGAGCTTCCACCTCATCCGCCCTTCGGGCACCTTCCCCTCAAGGGGAAGGCTTATCTACTGAGCCACACAGCCAAAGGCTTCCCCTTGAGGGGAAGCTCAGAGTATCGACAAAGTGCTTTGGGCACTTTGTCGAGGATTTGCACTCAGTCACTGGTCGCTTCACTCCCGGCCGGTCCTTCGCGTAAGGAAGCTTTTCCTGCGGAAAAGCACGAAAATCGCCGCGCATGTCGCCGATTTTCGATGTAGAGTCGAAGGGCTTGCGAGCCCTCCGACGCCTCCCAAGGGGTTGTTGATGGACTGGGCTTCCCCTTGAGGGGAAGCTGTCAGCGCTTGCGCTGACTGATGAGGTGGAAAACCGCACATTCCGCCAACCATGGAGGAAATTCAACCATGAAACTCGACCCACCCATCATCCCTGCCGACCTCACCGAGCACTTCGAACTCCCCGACGAGGACGAGTTCGAGGGCTGCCTTTTCGACGGGCTCATCATCCCCTTCGAGAAGCTGTACAGCCGGGAATTCCGTGGCTGCGTCTTCCGCAAATGCACGCTGACGGACGCCGACCTGACCCGCGCCGCCTTCATCGACGTGGTCTTCGACCACTGCGACCTGAGCCGCGCCTGCCTGGATTCGGCCCTGATGCAGCGGGTTCGCTTCGATACCTGCCGCCTTTCCGCCACCGACGCGGTGAAGGCTGTCCTGCGCAGCGTGACCCTGACCGGCTGCAAGGCGGATTACATCAACCTGTCCGAATGCAAAACCGACCGCGTCCTCCTTGACGACTGCATCCTGACAGAGGCCGCCATCGAAAACGCAGCCCTGAAAAACGCGGAGCTGAACGGCTGCGACCTGACCCGCGTCAACCTCTTCGGCACCGGTCTCAAAGGGCTTGATCTGCGCACCTGCGACATCGCCGGCATCACCGTCAGCCTGGCCGACCTGCGCGGCCTGATCGTCAGCCCCCTGCAGGCCATGGAGCTGGCAAAGCTGCTGGGACTGGTGGTCATATGACAAAGGAGGGATCGTATGGACCTGTCTGATTTTTTTAAGCGAAAAGCGCCTGCAATCAACGCGCCCGCACCTGCCGATGCCTCCCCTGCACCGGAACGGCCTGCACCCGTGCCCCCGGCGACCATGCCGCCAGAAATAACCTGCCGCTTCTGTGGGCGGCACTTTGCCGAAATTCCTCTGCTCCCTTTCTGCCCGATCTGCCATCACATATTAGGAGATCCCGTACCTGCCGATGCCTCCCCTGCACCGGAACCGCCTGCACCCGTGCCCCCGGCGACCATGCCGCCAGAAACGACCTGCCGCTTCTGTGGGTGGCGCTTTACCGAAATTCCCAAGTCCCGGCACTGCCCGATCTGCTGCAGCGTGTCAGGAGAGCCCGGACGCGACCAGCCGCTGATTCCTACCGAAATGAGGAGGAGCAACGGTCAGGGATATGCTCTCATTGACCTGAATGCGCTTCCCAGCGACGACACACTGATTGTCGTCGCATCAACCCACCGCAATTTCGGATACAGCTTTGCAGCCGCTCACCAGTTACGCAGGGTGGGGCATGCCACCTATGAATCCTCCGCCTTCGGCTGGATGGAGCGCCGAAAAACGGGCGATGTATTCTGCATCGACCGCAGCATCCAGTTGTCCGGCGACGCGTTGCAGACGGCAGCGAAGAACTTCAATCTGCTGCCATATCTGTACAAGTCAGAGAACCTCGCCTTCCTCATGGAGGAAGCCGGCGTCTCGGATTTCTGCATAGAGATTGCTGCCATCACCGGCATTCGGGCCGAGGTTCTTTACCGGTGCTGCAGCAGCTCCATTTACGATATTCTCATCTCAGACATCGCCAAGAATTATTCCCCGCCCCGGCTCATTTCCCTGACGTTGGACGAATGAAGAGGTGCAACGTCATGGCGCGGATTGCCCATGCCGAGGGAAACGCCCAACGGGCTGGATGACCATGCCCATGAAATCGCCATACTGAAGGAGCATCCTGCATGATTGAGGTATCTGCCGGCGTTATATACGATGAGGAGGGCCGCGTCCTGCTGTGCCAGCGGGGCGAGGGCCGCGCCAATGCCCACCTGTGGGAATTCCCCGGCGGCAAGCGGGAGGACGGCGAGTCCGCCGCCGACTGCCTTGTGCGCGAGCTGCAGGAGGAGCTGTCCCTGCCCGTTACGGACGTGGAAGCGCGCCTGGTTTCGGAATGGAACGGCATCACCTTCACCTTCCTGAGCGCAAAAACGGCGGCCCAGCCCGTCCTCACCGAGCATGAGGCCGCCTGCTTCGTCCATCCCGGCGAGCTGCTGCGCTACGACCTTTGCCCGGCGGACGTCCATGCCGCCCGCTTCATCGCCCTGTCCCATGTGAAGCACATCTTCTGGGACTTCGACGGTACGCTCATGGACAGCTACCCGGCAATGGTTCGCGCCTTCGTGGCAGCAGCGGCAGACTTTGGCATCGCCGTCACCCCGGAGCGCACGCTGAACCTGATGAAGAACTGCCTGACCCACTGTTGCCGGGTCATCGGTGAAGAAAATAACCTGGACGCGGGCGAGCTGGTTCGCACCTTCCGCCGCCATGAGCAGGAGGAGCTGCGGCGCGGCCTGCCACTGCTGCCCGGAATGGAAAACGCGCTGCGCACCCTGCACCGCCTGGGCGTGAAGCACTACGTCGCCACCCACCGCGACCTCGTCTGCCGGGATCTGCTGGAGCAGGCGGGGGTGCTGTCCCTGTTTGACGGCTTCGTCACCGAGGAGGCGCGCCTCCCCCGCAAGCCCGCCCCGGATATACTCCTGCACCTGATGGCAGAGCATGGCCTTGACCCGGCAGAGTGCCTCATGGTGGGCGACCGTCCGCTGGACACCGAGTCCGGACGGAACGCGGGGACGCTCTCCGCGCTCCTGGACCCCGAGAATCGCTTCCCGGACGCCGTGTGCGATGTGCATGTGGCAAGCGCGGACAAGCTGCTTCTTCACATGATGCAATGGACGAAAACCAAAAAGTATGCTATGATGGTAGACAGCCTTTCCGGCAGCAACCTGTGAGCATATCTGAAACGCAATGCGAAATACTGTTATCGGAGGATACTATGCGTAGACTGATGAGCCTGCTGATGAGCATGCTGATGCTTGTCACCTCCCTGCCCGCCCTGGCGGAAGCGACGGAGGCAGCCCCGGCGCTGTCCCTTGACCCGGTGACGGAGGTCATCCGCCCCGGCAAGGCGGTTCTGCTGGGCTTCACCGTCCCGGCGGACGGCGTGTGCGACTTGATCCTGCGCAGCGACGCAGGCGAGACCGTGCTGCCCGTGGTGATGGAGCTTCCCGTCACCGCCGGCAGGAACCACCTGTGGTGGAACGGCACCTACGGCGGCGTCTTCGCCCCGGAGGGAACGCTGTCCATGGTGCTGACGATGGACGGCCTGGAGGCTTCGCAGCCCGTCACCGTGGGCAGCGCTGCCCCCTATATCACCTCCATCACCGCCATGAAGGACGTCGAAACCTGCATCATGCGCGTGGATTTCTACGCCAGCGTGGATGGGCTGCTGACCGTGGGCCTGTGGTCGGGCGAGACCTGGTCGATCCTGCAGAGCCGCCAGGTCGCCGCCGGGATGAACGGCGTCACCTGGGACGCCTCTGACATCCCCATGACCGCCACGGCCCTGACCCTCACCCTGACGGACGCCACCGGCTACTCCTCCAACGAGGAGCATATTGCCGTGTCGCCTGCGGATTTCGGCATGAACACCCCCACGCCCGAACCCACGGCGGAGCCTACGGCCATCCCCACTGCCACCCCGACGTTGGAGCCCACCGCCACCCCCACGGCGGAGCCCACGGCCACTCCCACCGCTACTCCCACGCCGGAACCCACGGCCACGCCCACCCCGGAACCCACCGCCACCCCCGTTCCCACCCCCAACATCACCTTCACCCCCTCCTACGGCAGCCCTTATGAAGTGATCCAGGGCGAGGCGCCCAACTACTGGAACACCCCCATGGACATCACCGATGAGGAAGCCATCTGGGCCATGCTGTCCGCCCCCATCACGGTCATCGACAGCAGCTTCAAGGGGCAGACCAGTGTCTACAGCGCGCCCGACAAGGAAAGCCGCGTGGTGGCCGTCGTGACCGGCAAAAGCCAGGGTGTGCGCGTCATTGAGCACCTGGACAACGGCTGGACGCTCATTGAGCTGTACTCCTCCACCTTCCACGACAACTGCGTGGACGCCTGGAACATGCTGGTGCAGGGCTATGTACGCACCGACACGCTGGTGACAAAGGAGATGAACGCGAAATACCACATCGTCGTGGACAAGCTGACCCAGCGCCTGTACCTCTTCAGCGCGGACGGCCTGGTGTCCACCCTGCTCATCTCCACCGGCCTTGCCAACGAAGATCAGCCCTACAACGAGACCCGCTCCGGCGAATTCCTCTACATCAGCCCCACCGGCGGCTTCAAGAGCGACAACATGTACTGTCCCCTGGCCATGAAGTTCAACGACGGCGACCTCCTGCATGAGGTGCCCTACATCCAGCGCTCCGAGGGCGGAACGAAGATTTACACCGCCACCGAGCCCTACCTGGGCTCCCGTGCCAGCCACGGCTGCATCCGCGTCCAGCGCAAGAAGACCCCCGAGGGCATCAACATGCAGTGGATCTGGAACAACCGCAGCGACATCGGCCGCATCGTGATCTGGGAGGACTGGCAGGGCCGCCAGATCTCTTATCCCGAGGATAACCTGCTGCTGTACTACAACCCCAAGGGCGGCAGCTACTACCACCGGGGCGAAAAGTGTGCCAGCGCCAAATCGACCGTCAAATTTGAAAGCTTCTCCTACGCCGAGCTGGACACGGGCGCTTACGCCGAGCTGGAGTACTGCCCGTACTGCGCGCCGGCGCTGCGCCGGGCGGAGATCGACGCCATCAACGCCGCCCACGCCTTTGGCGGCGACCATGACCCCGTGCTGACCGAGGCCCGCATGAAGTACCTGCTCACCATCCCCTACGAGGAGCTGACCCCCGGCGAAAAGCGCTACTGGGTCGATGAGCTGCAGGCGGATGCGGCAGAGTGAGGCCCGCCCCCGTTCCCCATCATAACGAAAGGAGGTCCCCCGGATGAACCTGATCGACTGGATCATCGTCGGTATCCTGGGCATATCCGTGCTTTTCGGGATGTACCGCGGCTTTGTCAGCAGCGTGCTGAACATGGGCGGCGGGCTGTGCTCCTTCTTCGGGGCCTTCTGGCTGTACCCGAAGCTGGCAGCCCTCATCCAGCAGAACGAGAGCCTTCGCATGACCCTGGCGCACTACCTGGAGCCCGGCTCCGGCCTGGATCTGGCGCTGAGCGAATCCTCCGTGTCCGACCTTGGCGCCTCCGGCATCCAGCAGGTGCTGAGCCGGGTCAGCCTCCCCTCTCCGCTGGATTCCATCCTCCAGGTCAACCTGGAAAGCAGCATCTTCTCCAACCTGAGCATCTCCACCGTGGGTGAATACGTCAACCAGACCATCCTCCAAGCCAGCATCAACATCATCTGCTTCGTGCTGTGCTTCCTGGTGTCCTATGTGGTCATCTCCACGCTGTTCAACCTCATCCGGGCCGTGTTCCGCTTCCCGCTGCTGAAGCAGCTGGACGGCCTGGCCGGCGGCGTGTTCGGCCTGCTGCGCGGACTGCTGATCTGCCTGGTCATCTTCACCCTGGTGCCCCTGGTGCAGACCATGGTGCCCCTGGACATGATCGACGAGGTGCTGAACGGCAGCGTTCTGGCCCCGGTATTCATGAACGGCAACCTCATCACCGCCATCATGAACGGCGGGCTGTGATCCCCCCACACACAGCAAAACCCCCGTCCCGGTCAGGAGAAAAGACCGGGACGGGGTTTTACTGTGCTGTTTTCACCGCGGGCTCATCCCCGTCAGCAGCATCCCCACGATGCCGCCTCCGGCCACGCCCATGCCCAGATCCGCCAGCCAGGCCGACGCGGACGGCGAGCAGCCCGTCAGGAGTGCGTACACTCCCACGCCCAGCGCCATGTAAACCAGCCCCAGCAGCGCGCCGCGCAGGAGTCCGCCGTCCTGTCCCCGCCCGACGCCCACAAATACGCCAAAGCCGATGGAAACAAGCTTGAGCACCTGGTTGAAGATGCGCACTACGCCATCCGAAGGGCGGATCCACTGCATCAGCAGCGCAAAGACCGCCACCCCCGCCAGGCTCGCCAGCAGCGCCGCGCCCAGCCCCTTCAGCAGCCGCATCCACACCGGGCCGCCCGCGCGCCGTTTCTTCGTCCGCCCGCCTGTCCGCCGGGCTGTGGTTGCCGTCATCATCATCGCCTCCTGCTCCGTTTGCCACATGGTATGCAGGCTCCGGGCGCGGTATACCGTCCGCCGGAAGGCAGCTTCCGGCATAGTATTCATGTTTTTTCCCGTTTCCTGTAATTTTTTCAGGAAAAATCAAATTTACCTATTGACCTGCCACTTGCGTGCAGGCTTATACTCATGCCGTCAACCAGATAAAACGCCACGACAACCCCACCCAGGAGGTAAACCCATGCTGACCATCACCCAGATGCGCCGCCTGACGGGCGTATCCCGGCGGACGCTGCAGGACTATGATCAACTCGGCCTGCTGAAGCACCGCGACACGACCCCCGGCGGTTACTGGCTCTATGCCGAGGAGGATGTGGAGCGCCTGTCCGTCATCCAGATGCTGCACCACTTCGGCTACACCCGGAAGGAGATCCGGGAGGTCATCGACGACCCGGACATTTCCCTTGTCCAGCTGCTGGACAGGGCCCAGGCTTCCCTGGAGCGCAAGCGCGACCATCTCAGCGGGCTGCTGAACCACATCCGCTTCATCCGCCTGCAGCAGGAGCTTCCGCCCATCACCATCCGGGCCATCAACCAGCGCAGCACGGCCTGCAGCCCCATGCCGCTGATGGATGCGCTGGAAACCCTTACGGGCAGCATGGCCAACAGCGACCTGATGGAGGAGGCGCCGGAGCTTCTGCCGCTTCTTGCCCACATTTCCTGTCTGCTCCTGCTGGATCAGGAGCCGCCGGACAGCCCTGCCGTTGCCCACTGCGTGGAGAGCCTGCTGCGCCTCGTCCCGGCAGCGCTGGAATGCTCGCCGGAAAGCGCCGCGGACAACATGCTGCACTTCCTCCGGGAGCTTGCCGGGGACAACCCCCAAATGGCCGACCGCTGCGCCTGTGCCGCAGAGGCCATCCGCCGGCATGCAAAAGGCCTCCCCGGGGCCGGAGCCAACGGGAAGGCCGGATAATCGCAGGGAAAACCATCACTCTGCCATGTGATGCACATAGGGCATTTCGGGCAGGTCGCCGAAGCGGTAGAAGGCCGCGGCATTGTCGTGGAAGAAGCGCTGCTTCTCTTCCGCCGTCAGCAGGGGGGACTTGTCCACAAAGTCCCAGGACATGCGGTAGGTGATGGCGGTCATGGTTCGGGGGTAATCTGAGCCCCACATGAGCTTCTCCATGCCGCAGACGTCCGCCGCCTCGCGGATAGCCCGCACGGCGGAGGGGTAGGGATAGAATTCCGAGTTGAACAGCCAGGTGATGCCGCCGCTCTCCATGAACACATTGGGCAGCCGGGCCAGACGCACCTGCTCCAGCCAGCCGGGACGGGTCACCATGCCGAAGTGGCCGATGGCGATGCGCATTTCCGGCCAGGTCTGCGCCATTTCCCGGAGGGATGCACACTGCACGTCGCCGTCCGCCAGGTCGATGCTGATGAAGCGGTCGTTCGCCGCCGCGTGGGCAAAGACAGCCGCATGGTGGGTCAGGTCGGGATCGGCCAGACGGCCCGCGCAGAGCTTGATCCCGTCAACGCCCTCCACGTCGGGCAGATGACCTCCCATGTCGTCCTCATACAGCGCGCAGACGCGGAAGCGCTCCGGGTACTGCGCCCGCACACGCTTCAGGTACGCATCCTGGTTGCCGTCGATGTACTCCTGGGTCACCACGGCAGCCGCCACCTGGGCAAAGTCCATGTTGGCCAGCAGGCGCTCGGCGCTGTTCACGCCGTCGGTCATGTAGGCGGGGGTCATCTGGCGCACCACGTCGCCGAACATGGCGCGGCCGCCGCCCAGATCATACACGGGCAGGCCGTTGACCCGGCCCTGCTGCTTCTCCCACAGGTGCAGATGGGCGTCAATCATCCTCGTTCACCTCACTCGAAGGGGTAGGGGTAATCCGCCAGGTATTCCTCCAGCAGGCCGCACTCGTCGATCAGCTTGAACAGCGTGTAACGGGTGCGGTAATCCTTGCCGCAGTGCATGGAACGGCGGATCAGATCATCCGGGATATGCTCCTCCTCCGGGGTCATCTCGGCATTCAGCTTCATCATCGCCCCGCGGATCCTCTCCAGCGGGGGCATGGCGGCGATGACGGCCTGAATCTCTGCAAACCGCTCCTGGGCACGGCGGATGCGCCGCTCCTGCTCCTCCCAGGTGAGGAAGTCGCCGGGGTTCTCGCGCATGATGGCATTGCCGCCCTCCACGCCGTAGCTGTGGCGCATCCAGCGTTCCCGCTTCTCGCGGCTGATGCGGCGGGCGCGGATGTCATCCAGGTTCAGCTTGCTGAGGTCTTCCCTGGCGAAGCGCTCGAACATGGGCCACACCATCAGCGTGCTTACGCCCACGGATGCGCCGTGCATCGGGGGCTCCAGGCCCTGCTGCACCATGATCATCTCCCAGTACTGGGCGATGTTGTGCTCAATGGAGGCCACAGCGCGGGTGTTGTCGATGATCATGATGGTCACGCCGGCCAGCAGCAGCGCCTCAATAAGGATGCGCATGCCCTCGGGGGTCTTGGCGGCGATGGCGTCCACGTTGTCCACCAGGGCGTTGACGGCGTCCGTCACCATCTCCACGCACACGGGGCAGCAGGGCTCATCATTGATGATCGCGCCCAGCTCCCAGTCCACCCTGGCGATGTACTTGCCCAGCACGTCGCCCACGCCGGAGGCGATCATGGGCAGAGGCGCCGTGGCCAGCACGTCCAGGTCGCAGACGATGATCTCCGGGCACACGGCGGGGCGCTGGATCTTGAGTCCCCGGTGCAGCAGCGGCGCCACGGCAGAGGCATAGCCATCCATGGAAGGGGCCGTGCCCACAGACACGAAGGGCAGCTTCGTCCGCTCGGCGTTGATGCGGGTGGTATCCGTCACCGTGCCGGAGCCCACAGCGATCAGGAACTCCGTCTCCCGGGTGATGGACAGCAGGACTTCTCCGCAGGAGAGGTCATCGGGCAGCATGTCGCCCTCGCGGTGGATGACGCAGCTCACCACGTCGAACCCGGCGTCCAGCAGAGCCTTCTCCACGTCGGCGCCCGCCACGGCATAGGTGGTGTCGTCCGCCACCAGCACGCAATGGGTGCCCAGACCGCGCTTGCGGATGTAATCCGGGATGCGGGGCAGCAGGCCGCTGCCGATGTAAATATCCTTGTCAATGCCGTGGTGCTCGCAGCCGCAGCCGCATTCCACACCAGTGATGGTCATGCGGCAATCCTTGTCATAGGTAACCTTCACAGGCACTTTTCTCCAACCTCCTCAGCGGGTCGTGTCAATGTAATCCTTATTCCAGATGACCGCCGTCTTCATGGGGGCGGCCTTGCAGTAGATTTTGTCGGCATAGGCGCCCATGGGATCGGCGGTGAACTCCTCCCGGTCGATCAGGCCCACGATCTCGTCATACCGGCTGACGGCCAGCATCTCAATGGCCTTCTCCATGTGATCCTGACGGAAATTGATGGAGCCGAAGATCAGGTGGTTCTCAAAGCCGAAGGGCATGGTGTCGAAGGTGACCTTCGGGCCCAGGGAGAAGGAATTGTATACGCCGTTGCAGCCCAGGGCCTTGTGCTCAAAGGCGATGGTATGCTCCACATTCGCGCCGCTGACGCCGATGAAGGTGGTGGCGCGGCCGCCCAGGGCCTCCACAATGGCCCTGGCGCAGTCGGCGGGGTCGGCGAAGCTGTTCACCAGATAGTCCGCCCTGGCCTGCTCCTTGGCAAAGACGACCTTGGGGCTGTCCTCCGGGCTGCGGCCGACAAAGAGGATCTTCGCCTCCGGGTGGGCCTGACGGATGATATCGCCGATGAACATGCCCGTGGTGCCCAGGCCGAAGATCACTGTGCGCTGGAAGATCTCGTCCGCGGCGATGCGGCGGGCCTCCTCCAGGCTGCACTTGTGGCGGCGGGCCGTCTGGCGGAACCAGTGGGCACTGCCTAGATCCTCCATACGCTCCAGCTGGAAGAGCATGCACGCGAAGGGGTCGGGGAACACCATCTTCTTGGCGAAGGACAGGGCCAGCTTGCCGTCCTTCACGTAGCCGTCCGGGATCCGCAGGAGCATGTCGGGGTTGACGTACATGGCGTCGGAGAACAGGCCGTCAGCCTGATCGCAGCCGTACTCGAAGTAGGTCTCGTCCTCGGTGTAGCGGGTGGGGTCAATGGAGTCTCCGCCGCGGATGAGCACGATGGCAAAGCGGTTCTGGGAAGGCACCCAGACAACGCCCTCGTGGCCGTTGATCAGGCGGTTCGTCCCCGCGGGGAACTTGGGGCCCAGCAGGCCCTTTGCGCCCATGTGCATCAGTTCGTTGTCCGTGCCGCAGAAGCCGCACATCACCGGCTGCACCAGCACGCCCTCCTTGACGGGCTCGCCGCGCAGGCGCTGCCGGGGCGGGTTGATCAGCTCCACCTCGCCGTAGACCAGGGGGCGCTGGGGGTCATTCTGGAAATATGTCGCGTTGACCTTCATGGTTTCGCTCTCCTTCATCGTCCGCCGGGCGGACAGGCTGCATTCTTGCTTAGATTATACCTGTTGCGGGCGGGGATGTCAACGCAGGGGGGCAGAGAATCACGGGGAATCCGATAGAAAGAATCATAGAAAAAGACCGTCGGCGCGGGCGGTCTTTGATAAGGAGGGACCTGCCAATGGGAAAAAAGCTTCATGGGGCTGCACTGATCAATCACAATCTCAAAGAATTCGGCGGAGGCAGTATGCAAGCCGGACTTGAACGCCTTGCATCCGATCAATGGCACGACGGATACAAGAAAGGAACACAACATGCCCTTTCACGTCTTCTTCGGTTCATTTTCATTCGGCGATCCACAAAGTAAACAGCTGATAGCTTACATACAAGGAGGAACATGACCATGGATTGGTTCAGCAACCTGTTTGGTAAAAAAGAAAACGCCCAAAGCTGGGAAGAACGAAATGCCTGGGATGGCAGCGGCGAGCAGGCGTGCCCCCGTTGCGGCGAGCAGATGACGAAACGCTACAACTTCAGCGGCTGGTGGTGCAATAACTGCCAGTCCGGCCTCGATGATGACGATCTGGACGACGATGGCGAATCCCTCAGTGTCTACGACGCTGCCCTCATCTGGGCTTCGCACGGCAGGGACGAAGATTACATGTTCGGCTACTCCGAAGACGAATTAGAAGACTCTCTTTCCTGACCCCCTTGCCACCCACCCCATTCCGCGCTATAATGGAGGTACCATCCCCCACGAAAGCGAGGCGCCGCCGCCATGCCCGGATTCCGCAGCAATGACAAGGATTCCCCCGACTTCCGGCTGTACTGCGGCATATTCCTTGTGGTGTGTTTCTTTGTGGGGATGTTCAACTGGCTGACCGCGCCCCGCAACCAGGTGCGGCTGGAAAAGGCGGAGGCCGCCACGGCCGCCCCCTGGGTCAGCACAGAATCCGCCACCGCCATCCCCACGGAGACGCCGTCACCCGCCACCGATGATGCAGCCGCTCCGACCGAGGGAGCCGTCACCGGCACATGGGTGCTCAACACCAGCTCAAAGCGCTTCCACCTGCCCGACTGCAGCAGCGTGCCCACCATCAAGGAGAGCAACCGCAGCGAATTCACCGGCCCGCGGGAGACGCTCATCGAGCAGGGATACAAGCCATGCGGCGCATGCAAGCCATAAGCAAAACAAAAAAGGACGCGTCCCCCGGCATATCGGAGGCGCGTCCTTTGTCATATGTCAAAAAATCAGCGTTCCTTGGCGTACCATTCCTGCACGACCTTCTCGGCCTTCTTGCCGACAATGGAGAAGCCCATCTCCGGCTGCTTCTGGGGCAGGTTGGTGTACCAGTCCCACCAGAAGAAGCCCGCAAACCAGGGCTCGTTCCACATGGCCCGCATGCAGGATTCGTAGAAGTTCGCCTGCTCATCCTCGTCGTAGGGGAAGTCGGTGTGGGTGAAGTCATAGGGCATCATGGCGCAGCCCCGGGCGCTGCGGCAGCCGATCTCCATGAAGATGATCTGCTTTCCGCTGTGCATGCGGGACAGCTCCGCCAGGCGCTCCTTCTGCGCCTCCCAGTGGGCCTGCATAGCTTCAAGGCTCGCGCCGGGCTCGTCCGCCACGCGGTAATACGCAGAGGTACCGATATAGTCCACCGCGTCCCACCACTTCACGCCGAACTCCTTGCCATGGTTGGTGTTGTAGGTCAGGGGGCCGTGGTACACCTCGCGCACGGCAGCAATGGCCTTGCGCCAGTATTCCTCCTTGCGCTCCGTGCCCAGCATTTCGCAGCCTACGCAGAACATTTCGCACCCGGTCTCCTCGGCGATCTCCGCATAGTGGCAGAGGAAGGCAGTGTAGTTAGCGAACCACTCCTTCCACTCGGTATCCTCGCCCCATTCCTTGTCCGGGAAGCCGATGTGGGCACGCCAGACGCCGTCGGCACAGTTGACCATGGGCTTCATGCAGACCTTCAGCCCCTGGGCATGCAGCCGCGCGACCGCCGTCGCCACGTCCTTGTCGGTGACGGTGTAGCGGTAATCCGGGCGGATGGAGGTGGAATAGAAATGATCCTGCCGGATGACGAAGGCCAGCGCCGCCCAGTCGCCGCCCAGCCCCGCCAGCCGCTGGATGGAAGCCTCCGATTCCGGGGTCTGATACATGCCCCGGCGGCCATCGAAGCCATAGGTGAATCCCTTGATAAACATGCGTATTGTCCTCCTCCGGCAAAAGCCGGGTATTTGTTCTGTGACTTATTCGCCGCGGGGGACAGAGTTCCTGCCGGAGGGAATGAATTCGTTGAATGAAATTGAATGTCGGACAACGCGTGTGCTCCCTCAGTCAGCGAGCAAGCTCGCTGCCAGCTCCCTCTCGGAGGGAGCTGTCGCCCGCAGGCGACTGAGGGAGAATGCGCGAGCTGTTGTTGTGACCTGCCGCACAGAATCAGACGGCATCCTCCTCCTGCAGCATCCAACAACGAAAAGGCTTGGAC
>JAFXDB010000163.1 GCA_017516305.1 Clostridia bacterium
AGCCGCCGTTGTAGAAGGCAGAGGTGGCGTTGGGGGTACCAACGATGATGTGCACCACATCGTCCTCGTCCATCAGGCCTTCTTCGATAGCGATGTCGTAAGCCTTGTCGAAGTATTCCTTGGCCATGGCCAGGTTGTAGCCGGTCAGGGAGTCGATAGCCTCGTCCTTGTCAGCGTACAGCTTGCCCTCGCCGATGTCCTCGCCCAGAGCCCAGAAGTTGACGATAACGTCCTTGGCTTCCTCGGTGGTGCGGTAGAACTCGCCAGCGTCAGGATCGGAAACGATCTGGCCGGAGTACAGGGCGAACGCGGGAGCGTTCATGGGGGAGGTGGCCAGACAGAAGGCCTGACGATCCATAGCGAAGGACATAGCCATACGGAATTCCTTCACGGTCAGGATGGTCTTGTTGATGTTCTCGCCAGCAGCAGCCTGGTTGGCAGTCAGAGCATCCAGATCGGGGTTGAACACCATCGCGAAGACGGAGTCGCCCTCGGACAGGTAGGTGTACTCAGAGGTCAGGTACTCGTCGATGTGGTCCTTGTCCAGGCCCTTGGCGTCCAGCTTGCCGGCGAAGAACTGCTGGTAAGCGGTCTCGGGCTCCTCGATCCAGTCATAGTGGATGCAGGTGGTCTGGTACAGGCCCTCGTTCTCGGGCAGGCTGTAGCCATACCAGTAGGGGTTCTTGACCAGCTCGATCTCCTTGTCGGACTGGTACTTGGTCAGCATCCAGGGGCCGTAGGAGAAGGAGGTCTCCAGGGAGGTGCCGTAAGCGTTGGTGAACACGCCGTCGGTCTCCACGATCAGGGACTCGTACAGGGGGATGTTGACCAGGTAGGAACCGGTCAGGTTGTAGTGCAGGTAGAAGCCTTCCAGGGGCTTGGCCAGGATCAGAACGATCTCATGGTCGCCGGTGGCCAGGAAGCCAACGTTCTCCCACTCAACAACGGGGTTGACAAAGTTGTAGGCCAGGTAATCAGGGACATTGTCCTCGCTCTCGCCCCAGGCGGGGTTGGTGGCGATAACGGACACCAGCATCGCCTTGGTCTCCTCGGTCAGGGCCACATAGCCAGCCTCGTTGGCCAGAGCCAGCAGGGCGTCCCAGTTCTCCATGCCGAAGTAGGCGTCGCCGTAGGCGTTGACATAGGCCGCCAGGGAGTTGCCGCTCAGCCAGTCAGCCAGAGGAGCGTTCACAGCGATGTACACGATCTCGCCCTGGGGGGTGACGTACTGGCCGTCAGCGTTCAGGGTGAAGTCAGCCATGGTGTACACGGTGCCGTTGGTGTTGTTCTCCTGGTACTCGATGGTACGGCCGGAGTTCACGTACGCCTGGGCGTTGACGATGATCAGCTGGCCGGAGTAGTAGGAGTCAGCGCGGTAGTTGGCCGCAGCGGGGTTGAGCAGGTACTGCGCAGACTTGGCGAAGTCATACGCGGTGATGGGGGTGCCATCCTGCCAGGCCAGGTTGTCACGCAGGGTGATCTTCCAGGCGCGGGCGGTTTCGCCCTCGGCAATGCCCCACTGCTCGCCGACGTAATCAGCGGTCACGTCAACGGGGAAGTCAACGGCCATGGCGGGCTCCATCACGTAGCCGTCATAGGTCTCGTTGAAGTCAAAGGCATAGAAGCCGTCGCCCAGGTAATCAGACAGCTCAGAGTCGGTAGCGGTCTGCATCTGGAAGGGGCTCCAAACGGTGGGGAACTCGGACATATACGTATTGTACGTATAGGTCGCTTCTTCTTCAGCCACGGCGGTGCAGGCAAACAGCATGCACAGGGCCATGACCAGAGCAAGAATCTTCTTCATGGGATTTCCTCCTTAAAGAATGTTGCATGCCGTCTCTCAGACAGCATGTGTTACTTCATTATAAGGGTTTTGCGTTTCCCTTGTCAAGTGCTAATATTCCCAGCGCCTTGTGTACCGTGGCAGGATAAAGCCGTTTTACCTTGTCGAAAACGTTTTCACCCCGCCTGATACCGCTTACAGGATTGTACTTCGATTGTATTTTTCGTGTATTTTCGCTGTAACCTGTTGTTCTTTTTGTGTACAGTATACCGTATCCGTTATTCCTGCACTGCAGTTCTGCTCTGAACCACGTCCGCAACTTCCCTCCCCCTGCCATGATACCAGAAAACCGGGCTGCCGAAACCCATGCTCGGCAGCCCGGCTGTTACCGGGATATGCTCCTTTACCTCGCACCGTAGCGTGCCTTGGCCCAGTCGTAGGCCTCCTGGATCGCCTTGGTGTGGTAGGTATCGACCTTGCCAGACTCATGGCCCTTCGAATTGGTGAAGTGCATGCAGATCTGGCCGGTCATGTTGTTGTTGGGGATGGTGTCGCCATCGGGGTTATGAGGCATGCCCATGAGCGAGCAGGCGAAGGTACGGGTGCCGATGGTCACCAGGCAGGGACGGCGCTGCCAGAGGTTGTCGTCCCAGATGTCCTGGGCGTCGTCCACGCCGTAGATCTGGCACAGGCGCGCGGTGTCCGCCGCGGTGAGGGGCTCGATATCGGCATGGAAGCCGCCGCTCCAGCGGTGCGCCCACCAGACGATGCCCGTGCGCACGTCGTAGACCTTGTAGTTGGCGCCCTTGGCCCAGAGCTGCTGGATGCCGCCGGTGAACCAGTCGATCTTCTCCACCGGATAGAAGGTGAAGGTCAGGTCGCTGGTGTTGGCGGTGCCGGGAGGCACGGTGCCGTAGAGGGCATGCTGGGTCTGGCTGCCGGCGATGCCGTCAATGGTCAGGCCCTTGGCGCTCTGGAAGGCGATGACCGCCTGCTGCACCGCAGTGGTGTAGCTGCTGGTAACCGCGCCGGTGTAGAAGCCCTGGTTCTTCAGCTCCTGCACCAGGTTGTACACCGCCGTGCCGGAGGAGCCCAGACGCAGGGTGGTGTAGGTGGCCTCCTGGGGGCTGCCGGGATTGGAGCCGGTGCTGCCGCCGGGCGCAGGCGTGGGCGTCACGGTAACGATGGCGTCGCCATTTTCGTCGCACACGCGCACCATGTCGCTGCGGATGTAGCCCTCCACGCCGCTTTCGGTGCGGACGGCATACCAGCTGTAGCTGCCCACCGCCGTGGGGCCTGCGTAATAGGGCATGACCGTGCCGCGGCTGACCTGGGTCAGGATGGTGGAGCCGCCGGCGGTGCTGCGGATATTGACGCCGCCCTTGATGGTGACGATGTAGCCGATGCTGGCGTCCGTGTCAGGCGCAGCGCCGGGATTCTGGCTCAGCCAGGCGTCATACTCCGCACTGGTCATCACTTCCACACAGGTACCCAGCACCCAGACCTCGGTGCCCTGATACACAACGCGGTACCACAGGCTGGTGCCGACGGTCTTCGTGCCGGTGAAGGCCATGACGGTGCCGGTGCGCACCTTGAAGGGCGCGGCGGCGTCACGGGAAGCGCTGGCGCGCAGGTTCACATAATCCAGAACGGTGATGACGAATTTGCTCATCGCAGGCGTGGGCGCCGGGGTTCCCTCCGGCACGGTACCGTTGGTCAGATAGGCCATCTCCTGGGTGGCGCTGAGCTTGAAGGCACAGTCGCCGCGCACCCAGCCGGTATAGCCGTCCGCCTGGATGGGATACCAGGTGTAGCTGCCATAGGTCACCGCAATGCCGCACATGGGCCAGACGGTGTCCTTCCTCAGCTGGGTCAGGGTCTCGCCGGCCACGTTGTCGCGCAGATTGGTACCGGTGGCAGTGATCTTCACATACCCGTAGGTGGACAGGGTGGGCGTACCGCCGGTGCTGCCGCCGGGCGTGGGAGTGGGCGTGGCAGTCACCTCATTGCCCTGGGCGTCGCACAGCACCAGGCAGTCGCTGCGGATATAGCCCAGGCGGCCGTCGGGGGTGCGCACCGGGTACCAGTCGTACCTGCCGGACGCGACCTTATCGCCGGTGACGGGCAGGATCAGATCCCGGGGCAGCTGGGTCTGGGAGGTGCCGCCAGGCTTATCGCGCAGGTTGACGCCGCTCTTTACCAGGCGGATGTAGCCATAGGCGCTGCCCACAGCGGGGGTCGGCGTGGGGGTCGGGGTGGGCGTGACGGCCACGGAGCCGCCATCCGCCGTGCAGACCTGCACGCAGTCGCCGCGCAGGTAACCGGTCATCCCGGCATACTGCACATAATACCAGGTATAGGCGGAATCCTCGGGATTCACAGGCGCGCCGACGCAGGGCACCACCTGGCCCCGGGGCAGCTGGGCAATGGTCTCGCCGCCGGGCTTCAGGCGCAGGTTCACGCCGGATTCCACGGTCTTCACATAGCCATAGGCGCCGGAGTAATCCGGAGCGGGCGTCGCCGTGGCCGCACTGCCGCCGGTGTAGCCCACCAGGGTGATCACGTCCTCGCGGACGTAGTAGGTCTTGCCGTCCACGCCGTAGTAAACAGGATACCACAGATAGCCGCCCTTGCTCTGGGGCACGCCGACGATCTGAAGGAGGCTGCCCTTGCCCACCCACTGGGCGCGGGTGGTGCCGGAGGGCGCGTCGCGCAGATTGGCGCTGTCATAAATCAGCTTGGCGTAGCCGTAGACGCTGGGGGCGGGGGTGGGCGTCGTGCCGACGCTCAGCACCCGGATAAAGGTGGACTGGATGTAGCCCTCCTGGCCGTTGTAGCGCACGCGGTACCAGGAATCGCTGCCGATCTGGGCCGGGATGGTCACCAGCTCCACCACGTCGCCGGCGTTCAGCTTGCCGATGAGCCCGGCGTCAGTGCTGGGGGCCAGGCGGAAGTTGGTGCCGCTGGCCGTCACCTGACCCACGCCGGTCACAAGGGTATCAAAGCCCACAGAGCCGAAGCCGCCGGTTGCGCCGCTATCGGAGGCATAATCATCCTCCTCGTCGCTGGGATTCCAGGCGGGCGTGGGGCTGGGGGTGGCGGTGTTGCCGCCCATGATGCCCGTGTCGAAGCTGCCGCCAAAGCCGTCAGCGGTGCTGCCGGAGGACGCAGAGCTGCCTGTGGTGGCGGACGTTCCCGTCTGCACGGAGACGCTGCCATTTGCCAGGTACTGCGCAGTTTCCTCGCTCGTCATGGGCCGGAAGGCTTCCGCGCGCACATAACCGATGTAGGTATTGTTCTTGCCGGGGTCGGGATGGGTGCTGTTGACCTTGTACCAGTACTCCCCGTCGCCCTCCACCATATCAAGGATCTGGCAGACGAAGCCCGTATCGATGCGGAACCAGTAATTCGCGCTGGTGGTGGGCTGCTTGCGCACTGCCACCCGATCCAGCGTGGCCACGCCGTAGGCATTCTCCGCCGCTGCACCCCAAACGGACAACTGCATCGCCAGCGTCAGCAGCGCAGCGACAAGCCACTTCATACCATGCTTCATGGTGAAATCACCTCTTCTTCGGGATACAGCCCGACCTCTTGTCAAGCCACATATACCCCGTTATTCATAAAGGGCGCGGCTCTCCTGTCTACATTCTATTGCAAAACCCCGGGAAAGTCAAGGTCACGGGAGAGATGTTGCCGTAGGATTTACATACATGACGCTTAATCAAGCGGGATCGATTCAAGCGGAAGCAGCGTCTTGTCAAACCTTGAGTATCCCGTCCAGTAGTATCCCTGGCCGGGGATCTCAATCTTCACCCACCAGATTTCGTTCCTGCTGTCATACGCGCGCGAGATCACCCGGAACTCCTTTCCTCTGGCCTCGGCCGCCGACAGACCCGGTCCTTCAGCATATCCCGTGCCCGGCCCCGTTCTTGTCGCTATGCCGGAGTTGGAAACGCACAGGCCCCAAAGGCCAGTTCTTGCCGGCGCTGGCGTAGCCGTTGCCCGGGCTCCGCAATCGATGCAGCTGTTTCCGGAATATCTGTGCACCGCAGTTTTTGTTTCGCTTTCTCTTCCCAGCCATTCACCGCACAGGGCACAATACTCATTGCCATAACGCACCATATTGTGATATGTGTTGTCATATCTGGAATAGCTCCAGTCACCCCAATCAGTATAAGTATACGCATTAGGATGAGGACACGGCGTGGGCCTCGGCGTAGGCGTAGGGCTCGGCGTGGGCGTAGGCGTAGGGCTCGGCGTAGGCGTAGGGCTCGGCGTGGGCGTAGGCCTCGGTGTAGGCGTAGGGCTCGGCGTGGGCGTAGACGTGGGGCTCGGCGTAGGCGTCACCCTCGCGTCACACTTGTCGCACACATTGCCTGCATAGGAGTGCTCCTCCACCGACGGTGTGCTTCTCCTTTCCAGCACCATACCGCAGTCATCACAGATCAGCGCTTTCTCTTCAGTGACCGTGTGATAGACGCTGTCACGTCTTGTATATGATACATCCGTCAGCTTCCAGCTTTTGCTGGAATGATCGCAGGATGCTCCCTGCCCGCCCAGGAGAACGAAATACACAACTGCCAGGGCCAGCACCAGCACAAGCGCCGTTCCCAGAAGCTTTCCCAGGCAGCTTCTACGGGGCTTCACCTGCCGCTTCACAGCCTTCAGCACTGCCCGGTCGCCGTCCAGTTCCATATTGACAGCCTGCAGGTTATGATGATGGAACGCCGTCGGCAGACCGTGAACCTTCATGCCGCCATAGAGCAGGGGCACAAGAACCTTCTTCTCTCCCCGGTCTATGCGGGCAAGGTAACGCTGCCACTCGCTGCGCACCCAGGTGGACATGATGTGCGCAGTGTCGCTGCAGACAACAAGCATCACCTTCGCCGTTTCCAGCGCATGGTAGATGGCCGCCTCATAGTTTTCGCCCGCCGCCACGCCCTGCATCTCCACCGGCGCAAAGAAAACCCGGTAGCCCTTTCTCTTCAGAAGCGTATAGAGGTGGTAGGCACGGTTGTAGTCCTCCGTGTAGCCCGGCCCATCCAGGCGGGTGGCCTTGTGGCAAAGAAAGATATCATAAGCCGGTTTTGTCCGCGACAGCTCCAGAATGGCCTGGTTCGCCCGGTCGATGTAGGCCGCATCCTGCTCAAACTGTGCACGGAGGGCAGGGCCGGCCAGCTCGCAGGCATGGATATAATCCGGCTGGGAACGCAGGGGCTTGGTCTGCGGGAAATGGATGGTATAGCGCCTTTGGCCCTTGTCCTCCACGAATTTCGCGCCATACAGGCACATCATACGCCCCCAGAGCGCCTCGGCGTTGTCCGGGTGGCTGTTCAGCACCAGTCGGTAGCTTTCCTCGGCCTCCCAGAAGACTTCATCCGTCTGCAGCTGGATGGCGCGACGGAAATTATCCAGCACCAGCCCCTCCACCTGCGGCGCCTGGTTGATGGTGGTGCAGGCAGGACAGGGCTGCAGGCTGAGGCCAGGCTGGAACTCCATCAGACGACCGCAGCAAATGCATTCCTTTGTCTTTTGCATGAGGATTCCTCCCCGTTCCTTCATATTGTGGATATTGTACCACGGGCCGCGCCGGAATGCAATACACGCCGTTCGCAGCCCCCGCCCGATTGACAATCCCCACAGCATGCATATATAATAGAAGAAACGAGCATAGAAGCATCCATATTCCCCCAAGGAGGTTCCCATGCAGCAGCTGTGCCTCACCGGCAGGGATGCAGCGTCCCTGGCTGACCGTCTTTTCCATGCATTGAACGTCCAGCCCGTTGGTCTGCGCTTCGAGCCCTTCTCTGTGGGCGGCGCAGTGCGCGGTCATGCGGCTTATCTCATGCCCCCGCCATCCCTCAACGCGGTTCCCTGCCGGATCCTGCTGGCCGGGGGACGCTCCGTCACTGTTCCGGCAGCGCTGGAGGAGATCGCCGCACCGGGGCTCCTGGCCGCGCTGCGCATCCAGGCGCCGATGCTCATTTCCGGTCTGAGCGCAGATCTGCTGGCCTGCGGGGCGCTGCAGGACGCCGTCCGCCGGTGCATGACGGCCCCGCGCCCCGTGATCGTCACTGCGGACGCCTCCGCCCGGGAGGTGCTGCACACCCTTGTTCCGCCGGAGACGCAGGTCTGGTTCGACGTCCCGGAGGATGAGGTCGCGCAGTCCGCCCTGCTGACAGCCCTCATCCCCGAGGCCGCGCTGCGGTTTTGAGCATGTAAAAGCGGTTTTAAGACGTTTCTTTGTATATTCTAATGAATTCCCCTTGTTTCACGCGTTGCGGGACATGTATACTGAATCTGTCAGCCGGACAGAATGAAGGACAGCAAGCCGCACACAGGCGGCATATCCCCACCGACGGATGAAAGGAGAATCCCCATGAACGAACTGGAGAACATTGTCAAGAGCGTGGTCTACGGCGGCATCGGCGCCGCTGCGACCCTGGTGGAGAAAGGCGGCGACATCGCCCGCGCCCTGGTGGAAAAGGGCCAGGAGACCGTCCGCGCCAATCAGGACACGGTGGACCAGATCAAGGAATCCGCCCAGGGCACCCTGGATCAGCTGAAGGAGACCGCCGAGGATCTCAAGCGCCGTGTGCGCGAATTCTGCGAGCGGTTCATGAACGACGACGTCATCGACGCCTCCTGCCTCACCCGCGAGCAGCGCGACGCCGTGCGCCGCCAGCTGGATGAGCAGGACGCCCTGGATGCAGAGGCGGAAGCCGCCTGCTGCTATGACGAGCCGGAGGTGGCCGTCCCCACCATGGTCGTGGAGGAGGACGCCGCAGAGGACATCCCCGAAAAGAAGCCCGTCCCCACCATGGACATCCCGTCCGACAGCGGCATTTCCGATGACGATGTGCCCGTCTTTGTCCCCGAAACGCCCACCTACTCCGTCCCGGATGAGGAATAAGCCATCCGGCACGTCCCACAGCATAAAGACGCCCTGCTCCATTTGCCGGAGCAGGGCGTCTCTTATGCATATTCTGACTTTATTCAGCGGGGAACAGCTTGTTCAGCGCCTCGATGACGCCGTTGGAGGAGAAGGTCGCGCCGCTCACGATATCGACGCCCTCACCCGCCACGAACGGGCCCTTCTTGCCGATGAACTGATTGATGAAGGACTCCACCAGGATGTTGTTGCAGACCGGGGGAACCTCGCCGGACACGTCGATGTCCAGGGTGGCAATGGTGCCGTCCTCATTCAGGGTGACATTCACCACCACACCGTCGCCGAAGCCAGAGCCCTTGGAGGTCAGCACATTGCTGGCTTCTTCCTCGGTCTCCGCGGGGAACAGGCTGTTGATGGCCGCAATCGCGCCATTGGAGGAGTAGGTCGCGCCGGTGGCGACATCCACGTTTTCACCCGCCACGAAGGGGCCCTTCTTGCCGATAAACTGGTTGATGAAGGAATCCTTCAGCACCAGGTCGCAGGCCGGGGGCAGCTCGTTGCTCACGTCGATGCTCAGCGTCGCAATGGTGCCGTCCTCCGCCAGACCAACGGTCACCACCACATAGTCCATGAAGCCCTCAGCCTTGGCGGTCTTGGTCTCCACCACCGCCACGGGTTCAGCCACAGGCTCCTCCGCAGGAGCCTCGGTCTCAAACAGCTTGTTCAGCGCCTCGATGACGCCGTTGGAGGAGAAGGTCGCGCCGCTCACGATATCGACGCCCTCACCCGCCACGAACGGGCCCTTCTTGCCGATGAACTGATTGATGAAGGAATCCACCAGGATGTTGTTGCAGACCGGGGGAACCTCGCCGGACACGTCGATGTCCAGGGTCGCGATGGTGCCGTCCTCATTCAGGGTGACATTCACCACCACACCGTCGCCAAAGCCAGAGCCCTTGGAGGTCAGCACCTCCGCTTCGGGGGCGGACAGGGCAGCATTCACAGCCTCAATGGCGCCATTGGAAGAGAAGGTGGCGCCGGAGACGATATCCACATTCTCACCTGCCACGAAGGGACCGGTCTTGCCGATGAACTGGTTAATGAAGGAATCCACCAGAATGTTGTTGCAGACCGGAGGCACTTCCTTGCTCACGTCGATGTCCAGGGTGGCAATGGTGCCGTCCTCATTCAGGGTCAGGGTGACGGAGACGCCGCCGCCGAAGCCGCTGCCGGTGCCGGTCTTGGCGCCAGCGGGCACGGGGGTCGCCACAGTCTCCACGACAGGCTCCCCGGTCTCATCGCCGCCCAGGTTGAAGGGCACAGCGTCGGGGTTCTCGGGCGCAGCGCAGGCCTCGTTGACCGCGTCGATAACCGCCTTGGAGGTGATGGTGGCGCCGGTCAGCACGTCGATGTTCTCACCGGCGGCGAAGGGCGCGGTCTTGCCGATAAACTGCTGGGCAAACTCGGGCTCGGTGGTGGCACGGGTGCCGAAGCCCATGGTCTCGCCCATGGCGTCGATGTTCAGGCCGGTCACCACACCGGCGTCATCCATGGTCAGCTGGACGCGCACATCGGAAGCAAAGCCGCGGTGGCTGCCCTCGTGGATGCCGCCCTCCAGGGCGACCTGCTCCACCTTGGGCGCAGCGGGCGTGCCCTTCTCGACCACATCACGGGCGTCCACGCCGCGCACCTCGTTGACGCAGTTGATGGCCGCATTGGTGGCGTTCAGCACGGCGCCCGAGGTAACGGTCGCGCCGGTGATGGCCTCGATGGAGCCGCCGTTGACCGTGTCGATCAGGGTGAACTGCTCCCAGCGGTCCGTTTCTTCCTTCCACTTCATACCAAAGCCAGCCGTCTCGGCAAAGCTGGTGTCGCCGATGACAGCGCCGGTCACCATGCCGTCGTTGCCGACGCCCAGGGTAACCGCCACGGGGCCCGCATAGCCGGAGGCAGACGCCACGACCGTGTAGCCCAGCACAGCGCCGCTCTCGTCCACCGCCTCAAACAGGCCGGTAACGCTGGCGTGACCCTCGGGGATGGTCATCTCATTGTAGCTGGCTGCAGGCAGCACTGCCGCGAAAGCCTTGTTGCGCTCCGCCGCCGCATGGGCAGCGATGGGGCCCTTGGTCACCTCGTTGGTCACGGCCAGCGCGAGGGCCGCGATCAGGGAGATGATCGTCAGCACCAGAAACGCCGGAAGCTGCTTCTTCTCAACCTTGGTCATGGATGTTGCCTCCTTGTCATTTGAGGAAGTGAATCTATGATGGACGGGGATTGTACCCAGGGGATACCATTATCGGGTCAGGAAAGCCTCGTAGGTCATGTAGTTGTACTTTTCCACAAAGCCGGGAGTGGCAAGGGTCTGTCCGTCGCGGGTGATGAAGATGGCGTCGATGCCCATCTCCTGCGCCAGCGCCATGGCCCTTTCGCTGCCGACAACGATGAAGGCCGTGGCCAGGGCGTCAGCGGACATGGAAGAGGTCATCAGCAGCGTAGCGCTGACCAGATCCGTTTCGGCGGGAAGACCGGTCTCGGGATCCAGGATGTGGTGGTACCACTTGCCGTCCGGGCCCTGGAAGCGCCGCTCGTAGGTGCCGGAGGTGACGGCGGAGATGTTCTTGCACATCAGCACGCCCTCCAGGCTCCCGGTGTAGGCGAAGGGATCCTGCACGCCGATGGTATTCAGGCTCCCATCCGGCTTGTCGCCCACGACATAGGTGTTGCCGCCCAGGGAGATGATGGCGCCCATGCAGCGGGGAGCCAGCATGGCTGCCAGCTGATCGGCAATGTACCCCTTGGCGATGCCGCCCAGGTCTATCTGCATGCCGGCGGGCAGGGTCACAGTGCAGCCCTCGCCCAGCATCATGGCGCTGTCGTCCACCAGGGGCAGGGCCGCCAGGCGTTCCTCATCGGTGGGCATGCGTTTGGTGCCGCCGGTGAAATCCCACATGGCGGAAATGGGCGCAATGGTGATGGAGAACGCGCCGCCGGTGGCTGCGCTGATCTCCTTGGCCCGGCGCAGAATCTCCCACGTTTCCGGGTCCACGGTGATGGTTTCGCCGCCCGCGTGGTTGATGCGCCACACATCGCTGCCCTCCACCGTCTTGCTGAGCAGGTTTTCGTACCTCCCGCAGGCCGCCAGGGCGTCGGCAATGGCCGTCTCGTCCGCGCCGTAGAGGGTCAGGGATACCTGCGTATCAAAGTAGGCGCCGCCGCCCGTGGTTTTCTGGGTACCGCGCACCGGCGCAGCGGATGCAGCAGGCGCCTGCGTATGGACGGCGGACGGCTGACCGGTCTCACCCGGCGCTTCCGGCTCCGTTTCCTTCGCGCTGCAGCCTGTCAGCAGCAGCCCGCACAGGAGCAGCGTCAGCAGGCGCGTGGTCTTCTTCTTCATATATTGAATGCTCACAGCCTTTCGGGTCATGTCAGTCCGCCGCCTCCACCAGCTCCAGCATCACCTGGTTGGGCAGGCAGGAGATAAATGCGCCGCCCATCAGCTCCCAGTTGGAAAGGGTGATGGCGCCGCGGTTGACGCAGATCTGGTTCTGGCAGGTGGAGGACACCATGCGCATGCCGCTCTCCGTCACCTCAACGACATTGACCGCGCCGTTATCCTGGGTGATGGTCACCAGCTGGGGCTGCGACAACGGAATGCGGGCATACTCTTCGCCGTCCACGGTGATGACGACGCAGTCCTCCTCCGCCTCCGTCCCCGGCAGCAGCGGGGTCAGCGCCAGCAGCACCAGCGCCAGCACCGCAATGCCGCCGATGAGCAGCCAGTTCTTCTTCTCCACTTCGTTTCCGCAAGCTCCTTCCCTGCATCACTGACGGACACAAAGATACATGCTATATTATATCACGCCGCTAAATTACAGTCAACCGAAAGTAAAATTTTCGCAGGGAAATCGTTTCGTTCCGTCGAATAGGTGATATAATAAAGCTGATGGAACCGGCGGACAAGGCCGGGCAGCAAAAAACAAAATGGAGGATACCAATATGCGCGAACTGAAGGGAACCAAGACCGAGAAGAACCTGCTGGAGGCCTTTGCCGGCGAATCCATGGCCCGCAACAAGTACACCTACTTCGCTTCCAAGGCCAAGAAGGACGGCTACGTGCAGATCGCCGAGCTGTTTGAGGCCACCGCCAACAACGAGAAGGAGCATGCCAAGATGTGGTTCAAGCTCCTGGAGGGCGGCAAAATCCAGGATACCGCCACCAACCTGCGCCATGCCGCCGAGGGCGAGAACTACGAGTGGACCGACATGTACGCCAAGATGGCGGACGAGGCCGACGAGGAGGGCTTCACCGAGATCGCCGCGAAGTTCCGCATGGTGGCCGCCATTGAGAAGACCCACGAGGAGCGCTACCGCAAGCTGCTGAGCAACGTGGAGGGCGGCATCGTCTTCTCCCGCGACGGCGACATGATCTGGGAATGCGGCAACTGCGGCCACATCCACGTCGGCAAGAAGGCCCCCGAGGTCTGCCCCGTCTGCGATCATCCCCAGAGCTACTTCGCCATCAGGGCTGAGAACTACTGATCCCTGCAAAATCCATCGCCCGGAGAAGAACCTCCGGGCTTTTGGCTTTTCACGGAAAGTTAGGGAATACGAAAGGGTATAGGGAGATATTCTCTTCCCAGCCTTTGCGGCTGCATCGAAGCCATGAAGGGGAAGATGCGGCGTCTTTGCGGAGGGTTGCG
>JAFXDB010000164.1 GCA_017516305.1 Clostridia bacterium
CGGCGACGTTGCGGAGGGTTGCTTGAATGAATAAGAACGAGGGCGCAACCCTCCGCAAAGACGCCGCATCGTCCCCTTCATGGCTTCGATGCAGCCGCAAAGCTGGGAAGAGAAAGCCGTTCCTTGTGTTCATGCATATCCCCTAAGTTTATGTGAAAAGCCTCTTTGTGTGGCGTCATCAGGGGTGATGCTTCGCTTTGCTTAATTGTCAAAGAAGGTCGGAAGACCCGCGTACATGGTCAGCTCCACCGTCACGCGGGAATGGCCGCCGTTGCACTGGGTGTAGTACAGGTTGCCGTCGGCAAAGTTCTCACAGAATACGAAGGTGTCCGTCAGGGTGCACATGGAGTCGATCAGGTCGTTCATGCCGTGGTAGGCAATGTCGCCCGGGCCGCCGCAGCCGGCGTAGATGATGAAGTCGTCCTTGGTGTAGCCTGCGGCAGCGACGCTCTCGGCCAGCTGCATGGCAGGGCCCATGGCAGAACTGCTGCCCCAGAAGCCGCCGGCAACGGGCATGTAGTAGGCGATCTCATCCAGGCAGTGGGTAAACACGATCCAGGTACACATGGAGCCCATGGAGAAGCCGCCCATGGCGCGGTGGCCGCGGGAGGCGTGGATGCCCTCGGGCGTCACGTCCATGGCGTAGGTGTTGTACTGGCTCTCAAAGGCGGGGATGAGGTAGTTTTCCAGCTCGTACCAGAAGTTGTTTGCGCCGTAGCTCTCGTCGAAGCCGGGAACGTTGAAGGTCGGCGTGACCAGGATCATCGGCTCAATGCGGCCCTTCTGGATCATGGCGTCCAGCATCATGGAGGTGCTGGACATGGCGCCGATGCCCTTGAGGAATTCCATGTTGTTCTGGCCGCTGCCGTGCATGAGGTACATCACGTTGTAGCGGGTTTCCTTGTCCTCGGGGTCGTAGCCGTAGGGCAGGTAGACCAGGGCGCTCTTCTTGTAGGCCACGCCGTCGGGCGTCTGGGCGTCGTAGACGAAGATGACGACCTTGCCGCGCTGGGTCACGCCGTCCCTGTAATCGGAGGGCATTTCCACATAGGTGTTGTCCGGGAATTCGGCCTTGCGGGCGGGGGCCTCTGCAAGGGCGCTGACGCCCAGCAGCAGAAGCAGGGCGAGCATGGCAGCGATGAGCTTTTTCATGGAATGGGTCGCCTTTCGACTTTTATGTACATCCAGTATACCTTTTCGGTTCGGAGAATGCAACAGGCTGTTTCCGTCGGTGGGATGGACATTTCTATCTGCCGTGCGGAGCGCGTCAGAACCGGGTGACCTCCGGCGCGCCGCCGAAGGATGCGAAGGTCGCCGTGGCATTCTTCATGTACAACACCTGGGTGTTGCCGTCGTTCTCGTTGTACATGGCGCGCAGGTTCGGGTAGGCGTCCAGCATGGACGCGCGGGCCTCCACGCGATCGTCCTCCACCAGCTCGCAGGCCACGCGCAGCCAGGTTCCGTTGTGGAATGCGCAGATCTCCGCCTTCGGGTTCCTGGCCAGCTGCTGCGCACAGGGCTTTACCCGGCCGGTCTGGATGTAAAGCTTTCCTTCAAAGAGGTGGATGGTGCCGAAGGGGCGCACGCGGGGCTGATCGCCCTCCACGGTGGCAAGGTAGTAGGCGCCGGCTTCCTTGAGGAAATCGTGAACGCGCTTCATGGGGATACCTCCTTCTGTGCGGCGAATTGCCACTTTTCTTTATCGTAGCAGAATCCGCGCCGGATGTAAAGAAATTTATGTTGACGCGTGACGAATTGCACTGTCTGCGGCGTCTAATGGATGTAACGTTACAAGAGCCTGAACAAGGAGCTGAGCCGATGGACAAGGATTTCTTCGTACAGGAGCTGGAAGCCCGCAGCGGCATGCTGTACCGCGTGGCCTATACCCTCCTGCATGATGACGATGCATGCCGCGACGCGCTGCAGGATGCAGCCCTCAAGGCCTGGGAGAAGCGCGCGACGCTGCGGCAGCCGCAATACTTCCGCACATGGATCACGCGTATCCTCATCAATACGTGCTACGACACGATCAAGAAGCGCCGCCGCATCGTTTCCCTGGAGGAGATCCGCGAGCAGGCGTCGCCCCCGCCGGATCTGACGCTGACCCTGGCGCTGGCAAAGCTGCCGGAAAAGCTCCGGCTGCCGCTGGTGCTGTGCTATTCCGAGGGCATGAGCTATCAGGAGGCTGCGGACGCGCTGCGCGTTCCTGTGGCGACTGTGCGCGGGAGGATCCACCGCGCCAAGGGAGAACTGAGAAAGGAGCTGGATGCAGAATGAAGCGCGATATGGAAAATCTGAACCTGCGCGACGCTTTCCGCCCTGAGCCGGAAGCATGCCACGCCGCGCTGATGAACGCTGCCTGCTCCATTATGGAGAAAAAGGAGAAAATGGAGAAAAAGGAGGACAAAGAAAAGAAGAGTGCATCTTTCCGTGTGGTACTCATTGCCGCGCTGATCATCATGAGCCTGACTGCCGTGGCCCTGGCGGCTGGCAGCCTGCTGGGCTGGAGCGACTTCTACGGCCGGTGGCATGGCACGACCGGCGTGCCTGAGGGCGTGTATGAGCAGATGCAGGTGGAGGGTGACCTCTCCTGGCAGGTCGGCCCGCTGACCTTTACCGCCACCGAGATGCTGACTGACGGCCACATCGCCATCACGGCGATCCATGTGCGCACGACCGACGGCAGTGCCGCGCTGATCAACGGCGAGAACGTCAGCGACCCCATCGATCCTATCCGCGCCAACGGCGAGAATGGCCGCGCCTACGCCGCCCGCCTGGGCGTCTCCGAGGACGCCACCTGGATCGAAGCGGCGCAGCAGCTGAACCTGCCCCTGTACCGCGTCAGCGCCGATCACAGCATGTCCCATCCGCTCTACGAGGGCGACATGATGATCGACGTGCTGATCAACGAGGACGGCAGCCTGACCTACTACTGCATGTCGATGCTGGATACTGACCGTGTGCAGGAGGAGCTGACACTGCCCCTGTGTCTCGATGTGGTGCTGGCCGACCCGGCGACGGGCGAAACGAGCCAGCGCTGGCGTGACTACGACCAGACTGTCACCATTCCCGTCTGCCCCGTGCTGGAGCAGCGTGTCTACTATCCCGAGCAGGAAACGGTCATTGCCGGTCACAAGCTGGTGAAGATGGAGGCCGTGCGCTATGTCACCGGCGCTTACCTGACCTTCACCTATGAGATGGGCTACATGGACATCCCGGAGAGCGCCTTTGACCTCTACGAGCTGACCCTGCGCGACGAAGCCGGAAACGAGCTGCCCGGCGGCATGAACCTGAGCGCGCGGATGACCTTCACCATCGAGGTGGAAGAGATGATCGGCGTCGAAGTCCTGCCCGACGTCATCACCCTGACGGACGATGTGCTGCCCGACACCATTCCCGGCGACATGTCCGTGGTGCTGGTGGCAAAGTAAAAAGTCTTGAAAAAAGTCCCGGCTGTCATGCAAAACCCCTTGACAGCTGGGACACATTTGTGTATAATGATCGAGCGTCAATGAAAACTCCTTGACAGCATGCAATCGAAGCGGCCGTGGCCGCCAACCTCACAAGGCTCCCTCCCCGAGGGAGCTGGCAGCGAACTTGTTCGCTGACTGAGGGAGCAGGAGGGAACACCATGCATGAGCAACGGATGGCGGACGAGGTCAGCCGGAAGGTTGAGCTTGCATGGCTGCTGGCCTTCTACAGCGGCATGCTGACAGAGAAGCAGCGCGAGGTGCTGACCCTGCACTGCGAGGAGGACATGTCCCTGGCGGAGATCGCCCAGGAGACGGGCGTGAGCCGGCAGGGCGTGCATGATATGCTGACCCGCACGGCGCAGCGCCTGCAGGACATGGAGGAAAAGCTTGGCGTGGCAGCACGTTTCCGCCGGATCGAAACCGGAATGGTAAAGTGCCGGGCGCTGCTGCAGGAGAAGCGCTACGAAGAGGCCGGGGGCGCGCTGGACGCGCTCATCCGCCTATATCAGGAGGAAAACAATGGCCTTTGAGGGCTTGACAGAGAAGCTGCAGGGCGCACTGCGCAAGCTGGGCAGCAAGGGCAAGCTGACGGAGCAGAACGTCAAGGAGGGCATGCGGGAGGTCCGCATGGCGCTGCTTGAGGCTGACGTCAACTACGCCGTCGTAAAGGATTTCATCAAGAAGGTCACCGAGCGCTGCATCGGCACGGAGATCGGTACGGGGCTGAACGCCTCCCAGCAGGTCATCAAGATCGTCAATGAAGAGATGACCGCGCTCATGGGCGGCACCAACGCGAAGCTCACCTGGTCCTCCAGCCCGCTGACGGTGTTCATGCTCTGCGGTCTGCAGGGTGCCGGTAAGACCACCATGGCCGCCAAGCTGGCCGGCTGGCTGGTCAAACAGGGCAAGAAGCCCATGCTCGCCGCCTGTGACATCTACCGCCCCGCCGCCATCAAGCAGCTGCAGACTGTCGGCGCCCAGGTGAACGTGCCCGTTTACGAGCATGGCACCCAGGACCCCATCAAGACCGCCCAGGAAGCCGTTGAGCGTGCCCGCTACCTGGGCCGCGATGTGCTGATCATCGATACCGCAGGCCGTCTGCAGATCGACGAAGTGCTGATGGACGAGCTGGCCCGCATCAAGGAGACCATCAAGCCCCAGGAGATCCTGCTGGTCGTGGACGCCATGATCGGTCAGGAGTCCGTCAACGTTGCCAAGGCCTTCAACGAGAAGCTGGAGGTGGATGGCGTCATCCTCACCAAGCTGGACGGCGATACCCGCGGCGGCGCGGCCCTGTCCGTGCGCGCGGTGACGGGCAAGCCCATCAAGTTCTCCGGTATCGGCGAGAAGCTCAGCGAGATCGAGGTGTTCCACCCCGAGCGCATGGCCAGCCGAATCCTGGGCATGGGCGACGTGATGACGCTGATCGAGCAGGCCACCGAGGCCTTCAGCGAGGACGACGCCGAGAAGATCGCCAGGAAGGGCCGCACAGGTGAGCTGACCCTGGAGGACTTCCTGGAGCAGATGCAGTCCATGAAGAAGATGGGTGGCATCAAGTCCATGATCTCCATGCTCCCGGGCATGTCCGGCAAGGACATCGACGTGGACGAGAACGCCATGAAGAAGCCCGAGGCCATCATCCGCTCCATGACCCCCCGCGAGCGGCGCAACCCCAAGCTCCTCAACGCCAGCCGCCGCAAGCGCATCGCCGCTGGCTCCGGCACCACCGTCCAGGACGTGAATCAGCTGATCCGTCAGTTCGAGAACGCCAAGGACATGATGAAGAAGATGACCGCCCAGATGAAGGGCGGCAAGGGTCAGCGCATGATGCGTCGCTTCCCCGGCTTCAAGTAAGCCGGTTGACCCGGCAATAACGCGTGGTATCATATAGCAAACAGCATATGATTTCCATATAGATCAAACGCACAAGAATTTAGGAGGAAACAACAATGGCAGTTAAGATTCGTCTCAAGCGCATGGGCATGAAGAAGCACCCCTTCTACCGCGTGGTCGTGGCTGACTCCGCTTCCCCCCGTGACGGCCGCTTCATCGAGGAGATCGGCTACTACAACCCCATGACCCAGCCCGCTGAGGTCAAGGTTGACGGCGAGCGCGCCAAGTACTGGCTGACCAACGGCGCCCAGCCCACCGATACTGTTCGCGTTCTGCTGAAGAAGACCGGCGTGATCGAGAAGTAATCGGGTTTCCCCGATACTTCCTGGCGGGCGCTTGATCTGCGTGGCGGATCAGGCTTTCGTCGTGCACCAGTTGGGCAGAAAGGACAGCTCATGCAAGAACTGCTTACCTTCGTGGCGAAGTCCCTGGTGGATCATCCCGACCAGGTCGTTGTCCGTGAGACCGAGGACGAGGCCATCATCCTGGAGCTCAGCGTCGCTGAGGAGGATATGGGCAAGGTCATCGGCAAGAACGGCCGCATTGCCAAGGCCATCCGCGCGGTGGTCAAGGCCGCGACCCCCAAGAACAGCAAGCCTGTTTACGTCGAGATCGTCGAGGACGAGAAGTAAGCCACAGTAGTCACACACAAGGGGCGCGGGAAGGCATTTCCGCGTCCTTTTTTCAGAGGCGCAGATCAGGCGCATTTCTGACGCAATGGAAAAGGAGACCCCGCAACATGAACGAATACCTGATGATCGGCGAAGTCCTCAAGCCCCAGGGCATCCGGGGAGAGGTGAAGATCAAGCCCTACGCCGCCAATCATGATGATTTCCGCCGCTGGAAGACGCTCTACATCAAGCAGGGCGAGGCATATGCGCCCGTGAAGGCGAAGTGCAGCCGCGTCCATGACGGCTTTGTGTACATGACCCTGGGCGAGTGCACCTCCATGGAGGAGGCGGAAAAGCTGCGCGGCGTGCAGCTGTGGATCGACCGTGCCCACGCCAATCCCCTGGAGGAGGACGAGGTGTATGTGTCCGACCTGATCGGCTGCGAGGGCATTGACGAGGCGGGCGTATCCATCGGCACCCTGACGGAGGTGCTGCAGCATGGCGTGGTGGACGTGTATGTGTTCAAGGCAAAGGGCAGGTCCGTCATGGCGCCTGCGCTGAAGGCGGTTTTCCCGACCGTGGACGTGGCGGGCAAGCGCATTGCCGTTGTCCGCGAAAGGCTGAACGAGGTCGCCGTCTGGGAGGAGTAAGCGATGAAGATCACCATCCTGACCATCTTCCCGGAGATGTTTGAGAGCGTGCTGAACTCCTCCATCCTGGGCCGTGCCCGGGAGCAGGGGCTGATCGAGGTGGAATGCGTGGACATCCGCCCCTTTTCCACCCTCAAGCACAAGAACACCGACGATTACCCCTTTGGCGGCGGCGCAGGCATGGTGATGCTGGCCCAGCCCATCATGGACGCCATGGTCGCCGTGACAGGGGAGGGCTTCTCCGGCAAGCGCATCTTCATGGGCCCCCGCGGCACCACGCTGACCACTGCGAAAGCCCGCGAGCTGGCGCAGGAGGAGCATCTGGTGCTGCTCTGCGGCCATTATGAGGGCGTGGATCAGCGGGCCCTGGACGCCTGCATCGACGAGGAGATCTCCATCGGCGATTACATCCTCACCGGCGGGGAACTGGCGGCCATGGTGCTGACGGACTGCGTCAGCCGCTTCATTCCCGGCGTGCTGGGCTCCGGCGAATCCGCCGAGGAGGAGAGCTTCTCCGATGGGCTCCTGGAGTATCCCCAGTACACCCGCCCGCGGGAATTCCGCGGCATGGAGGTGCCGGAGATCCTGCTCAGCGGTGACCACGCCAAAATCAGGGCCTGGCGCCGTCAGGAGAGCCTGCGGGCCACGAAGCGCTTCCGCCCTGACCTGCTGGAGAAAGCGCAGCTGACCGACAAGGAAAAGAAGCTGCTGGAGGATATGTGATGTTTCTGCGAAAGCTTCTGGTGATTTTAGTGCCGCTGCTGCTGGCGGGGCTGCTGTGCGTGGCGCTGCCGCTGCTGCTGCAGCTGGGATTCTGGACGAATGTGATCATGGGCGCGCTGCTGGGGCTGAGCCTGGCGCTGCTGCTGCCGCTGTCAGGGGCGTCCAAGCGGCGGGAACCCTTTGCGGGGCTGCTGCTTTTTCC
>JAFXDB010000165.1 GCA_017516305.1 Clostridia bacterium
AAGTCAGTGGTTGCCTTGGAGTAGAAGGCCAGCTTGTCCTTTTCATGGTCGCGCAGGCGCAGGTTTTCTTCCTTCATGCCCAGGCTCAGCAGCCAGTTCTTGCAGAAGGAGCGCCAGTAGTTGAACCACTCCAGATCCTCACCGGGCTTGCAGAAGAATTCCAGCTCCATCTGCTCGAACTCCAGCACGCGGAAGATGAAGTTGCCGGGGGTGATCTCATTGCGGAAGGACTTGCCGATCTGGCAGATGCCGGCGGGCAGCTTCTTGCGGGTGGTGCGCATGGCGTTGAGGAAGTTGACGAAGATGCCCTGGGCGGTCTCGGGGCGCAGCAGCACCTCGGCAGCGCTGGACTCGTTCACGCCCAGATGGGTCTTGAACATCAGGTTGAACTGGCGGATGCCGGTGAAGTCCTTCTTGCCGCACACGGGGCAGACGATGTCATGCTCGTTGATGTAGGCTTCAAGCTCCTCGTTCTTCCAGCCGTCGCCGGTCTCAGCGCCCTTGGTGAAGTCCTCGATCAGCTTGTCGGCGCGGAAGCGGGCCTTGCAGGCCTTGCAGTCCATCAGGGGGTCATTGAAGCCGCCCACGTGACCGGACGCGACCCACACCTCGCGGTTCATCAGGATGCCGCAGTCCAGGCCCGTGTTGTAGGGGCTCTCCTGCACAAACTTCTGCCACCAGGCCTTCTTGATGTTGTTCTTGAACTCCACGCCCAGGGGGCCGAAGTCCCAGGTGTTGGCCAGGCCGCCGTAGATCTCGGAGCCGGCGAAGATGAAGCCGCGGTTCTGACAAAGCGCCTTGAGCTTGTCCATCGTCAGTTCAGCCATTGTTGATATCCTCCTTGTTGGTACGTGCCTGGCGTGGCACGCCCGTAATCGTACCTGTCTATCATAGGTGGAAAGCCTGCGTTTGTCAAGCGGAAGCGCAAACGAAATACGACGGGAAAACAAAACGCCGCAGTGCGGGGGGGCGCTGCGGCGCAGAGTGAGCCGTTCAAAGCTGCTTTTCCGTTTCCAGCAGCCAGGTGATGGAATCCCGGATCTTCCGGGCGTAGGAGACGGCCCAGAAGTGCTCGATGGTCAGCCAGCCGTCGTAGCCCTGCCGATCAAGCCTGCGGAGCACCTCTGCGATGGGCATCTGTCCCTGCCCCACGGCACAGGCGCGCATTTCTTCGCCCGTGACGGCGGTGACGGGCGGATCGTCCAGCAGGGAATCCGGGATGCGCTCCGCCAGCCGGGGGATGAAGCGATCCTTCAGGTGCACATGGGCGATGCGGCCGGAGAAGCGCCGGTGCGCCTCCAGGATGTCATCGCCGGAGAAGATGAAGTTGCCGGTTTCCAGCGTCACCATCAGCTCCGGCGCGGCTTCCAGGAATTCCGCCATGCCCTCAATGGTGGCGATGGGGGAGCGCCCGTCGTCGAAGCACTCGATGGTGGGGGTGAGCCCGCGGGCGGCGGCCACCTTGCTCAGTCGCTGCATGCCGGCGATCATGCGTGCCTTTTCCAGGCGGCATTTTTCCTCGTCAGCCAGGTCGGTGTAGAAGCCGGGGATGATCATCACGCGTCCGCAGCCCAGCAGCTCTGCCTGGTGCAGGAGCAGATCGTCCTCCCCGGGCAGGCTGCCGTCCTGCCAGCTGTAAAAGCCGTAGATGCTCGAGGGCGTCAGCTGCACATCCTGCAGGAGCTTGCCGAGTGCAAGGATGGCGGCGTCCTCCGTGCCGATAGCGTCGCGCTCCAGCTCGATGCCCGTGATGCCCATGGCGCGCACCCGGCGCATCATTTCGGGAACTGTGCAGCCCGTTTCTCCGGCTGCTTCGCAGATATGGTGATGGAAGACGCTGTATTTTTTCATCCTGTGTGACCTCCTCGTGGCTGCTGTCTGCATTATACCGGGGTAAATGGCTGCATGTCAAGCCGGAATGGCGGCGGATGGGCGGAAATCGGCCGGTGAGGACATGGCGGTGGCGCAAAGCGAAAACGATTTATTTTGTGAATAATATATCGTTAAATTATTGACAATAGCGCGCGGGCATGCTATAATGTCCTTGTCGGCAGGGGAGGACGCTCCGCTGACGACCCGGAAGCATGTATCAGACCGGCAGCCTGCCTCCGCTGCGTCCCGATATCCGGCGGGCGTGCGGCAGGGGCTGCCAGCATTGAACCAGAAGGAGAACAGATCATGGCCAAGGAATATCAGATCGTCGATTCCGTGGAGAGCTTTGCCGCCGCGCTGGGTCGCGTGCGCGCTGCTCAGAAGAAGTTTGCGACCTACACTCAGGAGCAGGTGGACGCCATCTTCCGCGCCGCCGCGCTGGCTGCCAACAATGCCCGCATCCCGCTGGCCAAGATGGCCGTGGCCGAGACCGGCATGGGTCTGGTGGAGGATAAGGTCATCAAGAACCACTACGCAGCCGAATACATCTACAATGCCTACAAGGATACCAAGACCTGCGGCGTGCTGGAGCGCGACGAGGCGGCGGGCATCATGCGCGTGGCGGATCCCATCGGCGTGGTCGCTGCGGTCATCCCCACCACCAACCCCACCTCCACTGCCATCTTCAAGTGCCTCCTGTGCCTCAAAACGCGCAACGGCATCATCATCAGCCCCCATCCCCGCGCCAAGAAGTCTACCATCGAGGCGGCGAAGATCGTGCTGGAGGCCGCTGTGGCTGCCGGCGCACCCGAGGACATCATCGCGTGGGTGGACGTGCCCTCCCTGGAGCTGACCAACATGGCCATGAAGGAGGCGGACACCATCCTGGCTACCGGCGGCCCCGGCATGGTCAAGGCGGCGTATTCCTCCGGTAAGCCTGCCCTGGGCGTCGGCGCCGGCAACACCCCCGCCATCATCGATGAGTCCGCTGACATCAAGGTGGCCGTCAACTCCATCATCCACTCCAAGACCTTCGACTACGGCATGATCTGCGCCTCCGAGCAGAGCTGCATCGTGATGGACAGCATCTATGACGAGGTGAAGGCCGAGTTCGCCGCCCGCGGCTGCTACTTCCTGGAGGGCGAGGAGCTGGACAAGGTCCGTCACACCATCATCATCAACGGCGCGCTGAATGCGAAGATCGTCGGCCAGCCTGCGTGGAAGATCGCCGAGCTCTCCGGCGTGACCGTGCCCCATACCGTCAAGGTGCTGATCGGCGAAGTGGAGAGCGTTGACCTCTCCGAGGAGTTCGCCCACGAGAAGCTCAGCCCCGTGCTGGCCATGTACCGCGCCAAGTCCATGGACGAGGCCTTCGACAAGGCGGATCAGCTGATCGCCGACGGCGGCTACGGCCACACCTCCTCCATCTATCTCAACGCCGTGACCCGCAAGGATCTGATCGACGCGTTCGCGGCCCGCATGAAGACCTGCCGCATCCTGGTCAACACCCCTGCGGCCCAGGGCGGCATCGGCGACATTTACAACTTCGTGCTCAAGCCCTCCCTGACCCTGGGCTGCGGCTCCTGGGGCGGCAACTCCGTCTCCGAGAACGTGGGCGTGAAGCATCTCATTAACGTCAAGACCGTTGCGATGCGGAGGGAGAATATGCTGTGGTTCCGCGCACCTGAAAAGGTGTACCTGAAGAAGGGCTGCCTGACTGTGGCCCTGGACGAGCTGAAGCACGTGATGGGCAAGAAGAAGTGCTTCATCGTCACCGACGCGTTCCTGTACAACAACGGCTACACCAAGCCCGTCACCGACAAGCTGGATGAAATGGGCATCGTCCACACCACCTTCTTCGACGTTGCGCCCGATCCCTCCCTCGCCTGCGCCAAGGAAGGCGCGAAGGCCATGACCGCCTTCCAGCCTGACTGCATCCTGGCCCTGGGCGGCGGCTCCGCGATGGACGCGGCCAAGATCATGTGGGTGATGTACGAGCATCCCGAGGTGGACTTCATGGACATGGCCATGCGCTTCATGGATATCCGCAAGCGTGTGTACACCTTCCCCAAGATGGGCGAGAAGGCCTACTTCATCGCCGTGCCCACCTCCGCCGGCACCGGCTCCGAGGTGACCCCCTTTGCGGTCATCACCGATGAGCAGACCGGCGTCAAGTACCCGCTGGCCGACTACGAGCTGATGCCCAACATGGCCATTGTGGACGCCGACCTGATGATGAGCGCTCCCAAGGGCCTGACCAGCGCCTCCGGTATCGATGCACTGACCCACGCGCTGGAAGCCTACGCCTCCATTATGGCCACCGACTTCACCGACGGCCTGGCCCTCAAGGCCACCAAGCTGGTCTTTGACTACCTGCCTGCCTGCTACGACAACGGCATGAATGAGCCCGTGGCCCGCGAGAAGATGGGCAACGCCGCCACCATCGCCGGCATGGCCTTCGCCAACGCCTTCCTGGGCGTGTGCCACTCCATGGCCCACAAGCTGGGTGCGTTCCACCACCTGCCCCACGGCGTAGCCAATGCCCTGCTGATCGAGGAGGTCATCCGCTTCAACAGCGAGGAGGTTCCCCCGAAGATGGGCACCTTCCCGCAGTACGCCTACCCCCACACCAAGGCCCGCTATGCCGAGGTGGCTGACTATCTGAACCTGGGCGGCGTGAATGACGACGAGAAGGTCGAGAACCTGATCAAGGCTGTGGGCGAGCTGAAGGCCCGCGTGGGCATCAAGAAGTCCATCAAGGAGTACGGCGTCGACGAGGAGACCTTCCTGGCCAGCCTGGACGAGATGGTCGAGCAGGCCTTCGACGATCAGTGCACCGGCGCCAACCCCCGCTACCCGCTGATGAGCGAGATCAAGGAAATGTACCTGAAGTGCTACTATGGCAATTGAGAAGGGAGGCAGAAGAAATGAAGCTGGATAACATCATCGCAACCCCTGACAGGAAGGTCGTCTACCGCGATGGAGACATGGCCATCAAGGTCTTCGACGAGAGCTACAAGAAGTCCGACGTGCTCAACGAGGCGCTGAACACCGCCCGCGTGGAGGAGACCGGCCTCGCCATTCCCCAGCTGATCGACGTGCAGCAGATCGACGGCAAGTGGGCTATCATCACCGAGTTCATCCCCGGCAAGACCCTGGCGCAGCTGATGGAGGAGAATCCGGAGAAGGAAGACGAGTATCTGGAGATGTTCGTAGACCTGCAGCTGGAGGTGCACAAGCACACTTGCCCGATGCTCAACCTGCTGACGGAGAAGATGCACCGCAAGATCAACGAAACGAAGCTGGACGCCACCATGCGCTACGAGCTGCACGCCCGTCTGGCCTCCATGCATGTGCACACGAAGCTCTGCCACGGCGACTTCAACCCCTCCAACATCATCATCACC
>JAFXDB010000166.1 GCA_017516305.1 Clostridia bacterium
CTGGTGGCCAAGCATTTCTCCGAGCCCTTCAAGGACTCCAACGGCTACGGCGAATCCATCGCCCGGCTGTCCAACATGCTGGGCGGAGGCGTCATTGTGCAGCGCTTCGGCGACCTGATCCGCGGCCAGCGCTCCAACCATAAGCGCATTGAGGAATCCTTTGTCACGCCGACGCTCAACGCCACCCCCGGCGACTTGTCCCTGGTGCTGCCCAAGCGCATCCTGGACGGCATCATTGAGATGATCTACGCCCTGGACAAGGTGGCCCCCGGCACCGCCAACGATGATACGCTCCTCTATGGCGTGGAGGTCAAGTTCTACAACATGGAGGTCACGGTGGACGAGCGCCTCATGAGCTGCCATGAGGGCCTGTACATCATCGGCGACGGCAGCGGCATCACCCACTCCCTGTCCCATGCCTCCGCCAGCGGCGTGCATGTGGCCCGGGACATCGTCCGCTGCGAAGCCTGAATCACACACCCGCGCTGATTCTTCCCGGAGTCGGCGCGCTTTTCAAGGAGGTCCCCATGCTTTACCTGCTTCTTGCCATCCTGTCCTCCACCGCCGTGGCCGTGCTGATGCGTTTGTCCAATCAGCACAGCCAGAACGGCATGACCGTCCTGGCCTCCAACTATGCCATGTGTTTGGTGGCTGCGGGCGTGCTGGCGGGCTGGCCACTTTTCCCGGCAGGGGAGGGCCTGAGCCTGACGCTGGGTCTGGGCGCCGTCAACGGCGTGCTGTATCTGGGCGGCTTTGTGCTGCTGAAGGCGTGCATCGCCCGCAGCGGCGTGGTGCTGCCGGCGACCTTCCAGAAGCTGGGCGTGGTGCTGCCCACCGTTGCAGCCATGACCATCTTCCGCGAGAAGGCAGAGCCCCTGCAGCTGTTGGGCATCGGCCTGGCGGTTGCCTCCATCCTGGTGATGAATGAGAAGCAGAAGGGCCAGCGCATCAACGGCCTGGGCGGGTTGCTGGCGCTGTTCTTCGTCTGCGGCAGCTGTGAAGTGATGTCCAAGGTGTTCGAACACTGGGGCCCCGCTGTCCTGGATGACCATTTCCTGTTCTATACCTTCGTGGTGGCCTTCCTCCTCTGTGTGGGGCTGTGCGTTGTCAAAAAGCAGGGCGTGACCCTGAAGGATGTGCTGTGGGGCCTGGCCATCGGTCTGCCGAATTACCTCTGCGCCTTCTTTGTCCTGGGCGCCATCCGCCAGATGCCCGCCGTCATCGTGTATCCGACCTATTCCGCCGGTACCATCATCGCCGTGGCGCTGGTGGGCGTCACCGCCTTCCGCGAAACGCTGAGCCGCCGCAAGCTGATGGCCCTGGGCATGGTGGTGGCGGCCCTGGTGCTGCTGAATCTGTGAGGTGACATGCCGTGACCCCGGAACGCGCCTGCTTTCACCTGCGTCTGCTGGAAAACGGCGAGCATGCCCTGCTGCATGCGGAGATAACCGCTGCCCTGCATGCGGACGCACCGCTGAGCGACCTGCTCCTTGACCTGTCCGTCTGCCGGGATGACGCGGAGCTGCACCGTGTCCTGCAGGAATACCTCCTTGACAACCCGGCGGACATGAACGCCGTGGAGGCCATGCTCCGCAGGGAGATCAGCGACCGCTTTCGGCAGGGACGCCTCACGCAGGCAGAGGCCCTCGCCCTGATGCGCAGCGCCGGAGCGGGTACGCAGCTTGCGCTGGACGCCGCCTGTGCCGCGGAATATGCCGACATGGCAGCGGACGGCTGCATCAGCGAGGAGGCGGCCGTCCTGTACACCGATTCGCTGCTGGAGGGCCAGCCCGCGCCGGATGTGTGGGCCCTGGACAAGGTCATCCGCCGGACAAAGAGGCACGGCGAGCCTTACCCCGGCGAGGGGCATCCCGCCATTTCACCCTTGACAATCCGCCAAAACCCGCTACAATAGGGACGAATATGCAATCAGACAGGAGTACCCCTTCCATGTTCAAGAAGCTGAAAAAGACATTGATCGGCGACAATGCCTTTTACCGCACCCTGCTGGTGATCCTGCTGCCGCTGGTGGCGCAGCAGGGCTTCACGTCCTTCGTCAACATGCTGGACACCCTGATGGTCGGCTCCCTGGGAGAGGAAAGCCTGAGCGCAGTCGGCGTGGTGAATCAGATCCTGATGGTGTTCAACCTGACGCTCTTCGGCGGCCTGTCGGGCATTTCCATCTTCGGCAGCCAGTTCGCCGGCAAGAACGACGTGGACGGCATGCGCCAGTCCTTCCGGGCGAAGCTGTACTTCAGCGCGGCGGTGATGGTACTGGGCATTTCGGTGCTGCTGGCCTTTGGCGACCGGTTCATAGGCATCTTCATGGCGGGCGAGGTGGACGCGGAGCGAGCTGCCTTTGCCCTGGGGGAGGGCCACGATTATCTGCGCATCATGCTCTGGGGCCTGCTGCCCTTTGCACTGGTGCAGTCCTATGCCGGCTCCATGCGCGAGATGGGCAAAACCGTGGCCATCATGGTGGCCAGCATCATCGCCGTACTGACGAACCTGGTGCTGAACTTCCTGCTGATCTACGACGTGCGCGAGCTGACCATCCTCGGCCACACCTTCACCGTGTGGGGCGCGGATCTGGGGGTGCGCGGCGCAGCCCTGGCAACGGTGATCTCCCGCTTTGTGGAGCTGGCCATCCTCCTCATCTACGCGCAGCTGCACCAGAACCGCTATGTTTTCCTGCGCGGTGCATTCCGCAACGGATATGTGCCCCTGTCGCTGCTGAAGAAGGTGGTGATCACCGGCTCGCCCCTGCTGTTCAACGAGGTGTTCTGGTCCCTGGGCATGACCTTCATCAACCAGTGCTATTCCACCCGCGGCATGACGGCCCTGGCGGCGCTGAACATTACCTCCACGGCCTGGAACCTGTTCTGCATCATCATGTTTGCCATGGGCAACGCGGTGTCCATCATGGTCGGGCAGTATCTGGGGCGCGGCGACAAGCAGGGCGCACGGGACGTGGACGCCAAGCTCCTGTTTATCACCGTTGTCAGCCATATCATCCTGGGCGGCGCGCTGGCGTTGTGCGCGGGCGTGATTCCGCAGATGTTCGACGTGACGGAGGAGGCGCGCGCCCTGGCCAGCAAGACGCTGATCATCGCGGGCCTGTCCCTGCCCATCCACGCCTTCCTCCACGCGACCTATTTCACCATCCGTTCCGGCGGCAAGACCCTCATCACCTTCCTCTTTGACAGCGCGTATACTTGGGCTGTCCCGGCGGTGCTGGCCTACTGCCTCAGCCGCTACACCGGCGCGGACGTGGTGACGATGTACTTCTGCATCCAGTTCATCGACGTGGTGAAGCTTGTCATCGGTCTGTTCATGCTCAAGTCCGACTTCTGGGCGAACAACATCGTGGACGACCAGAACACCGAAGAAAAACTATGAATTAAGAATTCGGAATTCGGAATTTAGTTTGTGGCGCCGACAAAAAGCCCCCGGAGGCAGCGTTTTGCGTGCTTCCGGGGGCAGTTTTTAAGGTTATTCACGGAAAGTTAGGGAATATGAAAGGGTACAGGGAGACGTACTCTTCCCAGCTTTGCGGCTGCATCGAAGCCATGAAGGGGACGATGCGGCGTCTTTGCGGAGGGTTGCGTCCTCGTTCTTATTCATTCAAGCAACCCTCCGCAACGTCGCCGCCCATGAATGCAGCCGCCTTTCCGACACCTTGGGGGCAGGAGGGGGACGGGGGAAAACTCCA
>JAFXDB010000167.1 GCA_017516305.1 Clostridia bacterium
GCCGGTAGCAGACGATCAGCAGCGACGACGCCATGATCCATCCCATCGGGAAGGCCAGGGACATCGGGAAGAAGCCAAGGTCATGGGGCCCGGCAATCAGGTCGTGATTCACCAGGAAGGCGGTGAAGGCGCTGTCCGCCAGCTTTGCCGCCAGTTCGGGCGTGAAGATGGCGCCGGTCACAGCCAGATACGCCTGCCGGAATGCCACAAAGGAGCCCAGGAAGATGAACATCGGCGCACGGGCGCTGCCCACGCCGCGCAGGGCGCCGGCATAGAGCTGGTTGAAGCAGATGGTCACATAGAAGGGCGTGATGATGCGGATGAAGCGCGAGCCATAGGTGATGGCGTCCGTATCATCGGTGATGATATGCAGCAGCGGTTCGGTGAAAGCCAGCATCACCGCCGCCAGGGTGATCAGGCAGGCCAGGGACATCCACACGCCATAGCGGACGCCGCGCCTGGCTCTCTCCGGCTGCCGCGCGCCCCAATTCTGCCCGACGAACGTGGTGGACGCCTGGGCAATGGCCATCACAGGCACCATGAGGAAGGCATCCAGCTTGTTGTACGCACCCCATCCGTCGGTACAGGCCGCGCCGAAGCCGTTGACATAGGCCATAACGAACACGTTGGAGAAGCTGGTCAGCCCCTGCTGGATACTGGAGGGCAGACCCAGGCTGAAAATGCGCTTCAGCTCTGCCCGATCAATATGCAGCTGTCTCAACCGCAGCCCATAGGCATGGGGTTCGCGGATCAGCACCCATAAAACCAGCACCGCCGACGCGCCCTGGGCAATGATGGTCGCCAGCGCCACGCCGAACACGCTCCAGTCAAAGGCGATGACAAACAGCAGATCCAGCAGCGTGTTGAGCAGCGCCGAGAAAATGAGGAAATACAGAGGTCTGCGGCTGTCGCCCACCGCACGGAGGATGGCGCTGCCCATGTTATAGATCAGCAGGCCGGATATGCCCGCAAAGTACGTCGTCAGGTAGGTGACGGACATGAACATATGCTCCGGATTGGTGTTCATCCACACCAGCGCGGGCCTGGCGATGACAAGGCCCACCAGGGTTGCAATGACGCACAGGATCAGTGTGGCCTTGATGGTGGTATGCACCACCTTGCCGATGCGATCCTCATCATGAGCGCCGTAGGCCTGTGAAAGCACCACTCCCGTACCCAGGGAAAGGCCGTTGAACACGCCGATCATCATGTTGACGATGCTGCCGGTAGAGGTTACCGCACCCAGGGCATTCGGCGGGCCGAAGTGACCGATGACGGCCGCGTCCACCGTGTTGTAGAGCTGCTGAAACAGCAGCCCCAGCGCCAGCGGAGCCGCAAAACCGATATAGTGCCGGAGAATGCTCCCCTGCGTCATGTCCACATCCTTGCGTGCCATGTTCCATCTGCCTCCTGTTCTTCTGTATAGCATAGCATCAAAGAGCTGCTTTGTCAAAGGTCGCGCTCAATCAATTTGCGTGATGATGTTGGCGCCAAGGGCACCCAACATGCCCGGCAGATCCTCATAGCCGCGGGCAATATGCCCTGTCGGGTCGTGCAGGACGGTTTCCCCCTCAGCTGCCAGGCCAGCCAGCATCAGCGCCGCACCGCCCCGCAGATCCGTGGACGTCACGTCCGTGCCGGACAGGAGCCGTCCGCCCGTCACCAGAGCCAGCCTGTCCTCAATGCGGATTGCCGCGCCCAGCCGCGTCATCTCGCGGGCATGCATGAACCGGTTCTCAAACACGGTTTCCATGAACAGGGATGTTCCCCGCAGCCGCAGCGCCAGCGCCATCATGGGCGCCTGCATATCCGTCGGAAAGCCGGGATAGGCCAGCGTGCGCACCTGAATCGGCTGGCTTGCCCTGCCGCTGATGCGCAGCCCGGATGGCGTCTCCCGCAGCGTCACTCCTGTTTCAGTGAGCTTGAACAGCATGGCCCTCATATGATCGACCCGGACGCCCCGCAGCAGGACGCTTCCCTCCGTCATGGCGGCAGCGCAGAGGATCGTGCCTGCCTCAATGCGGTCTGGAACCGGGCGATACACACCGCCATGCAGCTGCTTTTGTCCCTGGATCACAATGGTACCCGTTCCTGCACCGTCAATGGAGGCGCCCATCATTTTCAGGCAATCGCACAGATCGCTGACCTCCGGTTCCTTTGCAGCATTCTCGATACGCGTGGTTCCTTCGGCCAGCACCGCTGCCAGCAGAATATTCTCTGTTGCCCCGACGCTTGGAAAATCCAGGTACACATTCCCGCCGCGCAGCTGTCCCTGCAGGGTTACGCTGCCCGGCGTCAGCTGCACCCTGGCGCCCATGGCCTCCATGCCCTTCAGGTGCAGGTCGATGGGCCTCTGCCCGATGGCACATCCTCCGGGCAATGCCACTCTGGCATAACCTGTACGGGCCAGCAGCGGCCCCATCACCAGAACCGACGCCCGCATCCGGCTGAGAAGATCCGCCCCCATGGGCGACTGCGGCTCGTCCGACCATAGCGTCAGCGACCCTTCCTCCCTGCGCTGCGACACGCCGCAATCAGCCAATATCTCCGCCAGCACCTGCACATCCGTCAGCGACGGCACGTGCTCAATGGTCAGCGGCTCACGGGTCAGCAGACCCGCGCACATCAGCGGCAGCACGGCATTCTTGGCCGCGTGAATGCTCACCTCGCCCGCCAGACGCTCACAATGGCTGATTCGGTAAGTGGCCATGTCTGTCAGCCCCCCTTTGAAGCATAGCATGCGCCGCTACAGCAGGAAAATGCCATTGGGGCAAATTACCGCCGGACAATGGCCCGCAGCCGCGTTTCTTTATTTCGCTGCTGCTTTATCCTTGACTTTTGGCCCCGGATTATGCATAATAGCGTATGATGCGTATAGTATGCGCATCGGTATTTCCTATGCCGTCATGCATTTGTTTAAGAAGGGAGGCCTCTGCCATGCCCACGGCCATCACCCATGTTCAGCCCGGCTCCATCGCGGAGCGCCTCGGCCTTCGCGCCGGTGACCTGCTGGAAGCCATCGCCGGTGAACCCGTCATTGACCAGATTGATTATCAGGCCCTGACGGCCAACGCCCGCTTTGATATCCGCATCCGGCGCGGAACGGAGGAACGGACGCTCCATGTTCGCAAGCAGGACTGGGAGCCCCTGGGGCTGACGCTGGATCAGACCATCGTTTCCAATCCCCGCCCCTGCAAAAACCACTGCATCTTCTGCTTCATTGATCAGATGCCGCCCGGCATGCGCAAAACCCTTTATGTCAAGGATGACGACTGGCGGCTGTCACTGATGATGGGCAATTACATCACCATGACCAACATCGACGACGCGGAGTTTGACCGCATCATCCGCCGCAGGGTCAGCCCGCTGTTCATCTCCGTTCAGTGTACCGACCCGGACATGCGCGTAAAGATGCTGCGCAACCCCAATGCCGCACAGATCATGGACAAGCTTCGGCTGCTGAAGGCGAACGGCATCCGCTTCCACTGCCAGATCGTCCTCTGCCCCGGCTGGAACGACGGGGAGATCCTGATGAAATCCATCCGGGAACTGGCAGAGCTGGCCCCGGCGGCGCAGTCGATTGCCCTGGTGCCCATCGGCCTGACCAAGCACCGCGACGGTCTTCCCTACATCAAGCCCTATGACAGTCAGATGGCGGCAGCGCTGATCGAATCCGTCAAGCCCCTGCAGGAAAAGTATCTGCAGGACATGGGCACCCGCTTCGTCTTCCCGGCGGACGAGTTCTATTGCCTGTCTGGCCTTCCCATCCCCGAGGATGAAGAATACGAGGACTACCCGCAGATCGAGAACGGCGTGGGCATGCTGCGCATGTTCCAGACCGATCTGATGTATGCCGCCGAGGATGATCCCGTGGAGGAAACGCCCCCCCGCAGGCTTTGCATTGCAACGGGCACGTCCATCGCGCCGTTCCTGCAGCAGCTGTGCAATCAGTACGCGCCCAGAGGTACCATTGTTGAAGTCCGCCCCATCATCAACCGCTTCTTCGGCGAAACGGTCACGGTGGCCGGTCTCATCACCGGCGGCGACCTGGTGGAGCAGTGCCGTGACGTGGTGGCGGATGAGATTCTCATTGTCCGCAGCATGATCCGTGCCGAGGGCGATATATTCCTGGATAACATGACCATCGAGGAGGTGCGCAAGGCGCTGCCCGCCCCTCTTCGCATCACCGAAAGCACCGGTGAAGGCTTCTGGCGCGCGATTTCCGGCTGTCGGGACTGAGTCCCCCAGCCGCTACAGGAGGTAAATAATATGGCCAAACCCCTTGTTGCCATCGTGGGCCGCCCCAATGTTGGCAAATCCACTTTCTTCAACCGCATCACCGGCAAGCGAATCTCCATTGTGGAGGACGTGCCCGGCGTGACCCGCGACCGCATCTACTGCGACGTGGAGTGGCAGAACCGCCGCTTCACCATGATCGACACGGGCGGCATCGACCCCCGCAGCGACGATGTGCTGCTGTCCCAGATGCGCCACCAGGCGGAGATCGCCATGGACACCGCAGACGTAATCTGCTTCTTCGCCGATGGCCGTACGGGTCTGACCGATGATGACCGAGAGGTTGCCAACATGCTGCGCAAGACCAGCAAGCCCGTCATCCTGGCCATCAACAAGGTCGATCACATCTCCATGGTGGACAACATCTACGAGTTCTACGAGCTGGGCATCGGCGAC
>JAFXDB010000168.1 GCA_017516305.1 Clostridia bacterium
AGCGTCTTGCCCAGGGTGTAGTTGTGCACCTGCATGATGCCGGTGAGGGCCATGAAGAGGGTATAGGCGATGCCCACGCCCATGACGATGCCGTAGAAGGCCTGCTCACCATCGGCCAGGAACTGGCTGAGGATGGTCGCCAGTACATAGGTGACGATCATCGGCAGCATTGCATAGCCCACGGCGATGAGGATGTCCTTGAAGCGGCCCTCGCCGTCCATCAGGCAGGTGATGGACCAGTTGCCCACACACAGCAGCACATACATCAGCAGCACGCCGCCCAGCTCAGGGATCAGGTTGACGCTGCGCACATTGACGTCGCTGACCACGAAGGAAGCCAGCAGGCGGTTCATGGAGAAGCACAGGCCGAAAATCATCACCAGCAGCACCGCAATGGCAATGCTTCCCTTTTCCTTGTGACGGATCCAGTAGTATCCGTCCGCCGGATGGGCCACGGTATAGAACAGGTGCGCCCATTTTTCCTTGCTGAAAAGCTGTTTCATGGTTTACGCCCTCCTCTCCCGTTTTTTGTCCACGCGGGGTTTGATGACCTTGAAGTAGGCCCACAGGCCCACCGCCAGCGCCACGCCGCCGGTGAGCACATACTGGATATTGTCCTTGAGCAGCTCGTTGCGGTAGCGCTTGAAGGCCACGGAGTAGTATTCCTGGTTCATGCCGCGCTTGAGGTACTTCATGGCCGTGGCATTGTCGCCGGCAGACAGGTACGCCTTGCCGATGCCGGTGTTGGCCAGCTCGTTGTTCTCGTCCAGGCGGAGAACCTCCTCCCACAGCGGCACTGCCAGGGCCTCGTCGCCGTCAAAGCGCAGGGCCACGGCGTCGTTGATCAGGCGGCCGTACTCGGTTTCGCCGAAGATGAGGATGGAGTTCTGCCTGGCGTCCAGCACCAGAATGCGCTCATCCGTGTATTCGATGGCCACCGGCAGACCCAGGGTGCCCGTCTGGGAGCCCAGGCCGCCGAAGATGTAAAGCAGGTTGCCCTCATGGTCATAGGTGAAGATGCGGCCGCGCTTGGAATCCAGCAGGGAGTAGATGCCCTTGTCGCGGTAGACAACGTCCACGATCTTGCTGGGGCCCGCATACTGGCTGGTGCCGTTGATCTGGATATCGCCGCCCAGATTGGCGTTCATGCCCATGCGGATGACGTCCTCGCCCTTGGGGTTCAGGCGGCGCACGGCCTGGACGCCGTTCTCATCCACGTTGGTGGCGTAGACGAAGCCCTCCTGGTCGATGTCGATGCCGGTGAACTCCGTGGGGATGAAGAGCTGCTGCTTGGAGCGCTCCTCCTTGGTGGCCAGCTTGCGCCAGAACTTGTCCCAGGCGGAGATGGACACCTCAATGGTGCCGAAGAAGCCGGTGAAGTCGCCGTTGGTCTCAAAGACCATGATGCCCTGCACCTTGTTCTGCACCACGCAGTAGATACGGCCCGCGTAGTCCACCGCCACCTTCTTGGGGGTGAAGTCGAAGTCCGCAGCCAGCACCTCGCTGTCGGCGTTGCGGGTCACGCGGGTCACGGCCAGCTCGGCGTTGAAGATGATCATGTTGTCCTGATCGTCCGTGACGCACAGCTGACGCTTCACGCGCTGGTTGGCCGGGCGGGCATTGGCGTCGCAGTAGTAGTTCAGCGCCAGGCCGCGCACGCCGTTGACGGCGGAGAAGGTGATGTACTCTTCCCCGTTGTCGTAGCCGGTGATGAGGGTGGTACCGTTCTTGTCCGCCACGGCAACGCAGTTGTTCTGGGCAATGTGGGAGGCCGTGCCGTCCTCGTTCAGGACGATGACGCGGTTATCCGCGCCCGACACACACAGCTTCTCCCCCAGCATGGCCACGCCGGTCACGCCGGTGAAGCGCTCGGTGACCTTGCCGTTGACGGCGGTGGTCAGGACGTCTGCAATGGCGCCGTCGGCGGCGAGGGCCACCACGCTGTCGTTCTCAACGACCTGCAGGGTTTCGCCCTCCGTGGTCAGGATGACGACCGTGCCGTCCGCCTGACCGACAAAGAGCAGGCCGCCCAGGAGCTCCACGCCGGTGATGTCCTGGAAGGGGGTATTCTCGCCATAGGTTTCCAGCACCGCCACAACATTGCCGTCTGCATCCTTCACTTCGACGGCGTTGCTGGCGATGATCTTCACCAGGTCGCCCCGCTGATCCATGACGATGATCTTGTTCGCGCCGTCGCGGATGTAGACCTCGTCCTCCAGGGCGCAGAATTCGGTGATGGCCACAAAGGTGACAGAGGCGCCGGTCTCGTCCTTGTAGCTGCCATAGACCTGCTCCAGCTTGCCCCGGGCATTGAGCCTGGTGGCCGACTTGTCGGAGATGGCATAGAAGCTGCCGTCCTCCTCCGCCCACACGCCCTGTATGCCCTGCAGGTTGGTCATGGCTGCCGGAGTACCCTGCATCCACTTGACCAGGTTGCCGATGAGCAGGAAGATATCCTTGTTGGGCACAGGGTCATACTTGGTGAAGGTGGTGACCTCCTCGCCCAGCATGCGGACGACGCCCTTGCCGCCCTCGGCCACGGCATATTCCGCAGCCTCGCCCTTCGCGGTGGTCTGCAGGGGCTGCAGGCCGTCCGCCACGGCCACGACGGTGTAGGTCAGGCCGTTCTCGTCCGTGGCAGTGGACGCGCTGCCCACGGGCAGGGCCGCCACGGCGTAGAGGGTGCCGTCAGGAGCCGCCGCCGTGCGGGCCAGGGGCTCCATGCCCTCCACAAAGGTGGAAATGGTGTAGGTCAGGCCGCCGAAGGACTGGGTGGAGGCCAGCTTGGGGATCTCCACGATCTTCTGCAGCGCGCCGCTGCCGTCCAGCACCACGATGCGCTTGTTGGCGCTGTCAGCGATGTAGAGCCAGCCGTCCTCGGTGACGCACACGCCCGTGGGCTTGTTGAACTGATCGGACAGACCCGCATTGTCAAAGCCGGCAATGACGTTGACCACCGTGTTCAGGTCATTGTCCAGCACCACGATGCGGTGGTTGTTGGTATCGGCGACATACACATTGCCGTCCGGGGCAACGACGATGTCCTGGGGCTCCAGGAAGCCGCCCAGGCTCTCGCCGTTCCAGGTCAGATCCGTGCCCGGCACGGTCGCCTGGGGCACATAGGCCGCAGGGGTGCGGAAGATGTCGTTCCAGTAATCGTAGTTATAGGTATCATAGGGAATGTCCTCGGCAAAGGCGGGCAGGAGGCCGGTGACCAGCACCAGCGCCGCCAGCATCAGAGCCAGGAGGGATCTGCTCATATTCTTCATATCGTATCCTCCTTACTCCTTCATGCCGGAAGTGGTCATGGTTTCCAGAATGGACGACTGGCAGATGAGGAAGAAGGTGATGGGCACCGCAGCGATGATGAAGGTCACCGCAGCCGCCGCGCCCGCACGGGCCGCGCCGCCGGCAGTGATCTGCTGCAGGGCGAACTGCATGGGCTTCAGCTGCTCATCGCGCAGGAAGAGGGAGCCGGTGTTGCCCCACATCTGCTGGAACTGGAAGATGGCCAGGGTCAGCCACGCGGGCTTGACATTGGGCATGACGATCTTCCAGAAGATCTGCCATTCGTTGGCGCCCTGGATGCGGGCGGACTCCATGAGGCTGTCGGGCAGCTGCTCCATGAACTGCTTCATGAGGTACAGGCCCATGCCGAAGGAGAAAGCCGGCAGCACCAGCGCCCAGTAGGTGTTGTTGATACCCAGCCAGGAAATGATGGCGTACTGGGGGATCTGGGTGACCTGCCAGGAGAACATCATCGACAACACCGCCATGCCGAAGAGCACGCCCATGCCGGGGAAGCGGTGCTTCGCCAGCGGATAGGCCGCCAGGGAAGCGATGATGACATGACCCACCATGCCCAGGCCGGTGATGATGACGGTATTCATCAGGTAACGGCTGAAGGGCACCCAGGAGGTGTTCATCAGCACGAACAGGTCGGTGAAGTTCTCCAGGTGCGGGTTGCGCACGAAGATCTTCGGCGGATACTGGAACAGCTCGTCCAGGGGCTTCAGGGCATTGTTGACGATCATCACCAGCGGCAGCACCATGAACACGGCGCAGATACCCATGATGGTGAACAGCAGCGCATTGCCGGCCACGGAGCGGTTGAGCTTCTTGGACTTGAGGGAGGGAACGATCTTCTGCCGCCGGAGCTTCCTCTGCAGATGGGGCGGGAGATCCTTGATCTGAACCTGACCCTTGACGATCTCGCTCATGCCTTACTCACCCACCCTTCCCAGAAGCTTCTGAATCACCTTGTTGGTACCCACCATCAACAGGAACAGGATGGTGGCGATGGCGGAGGCGTAGCCCATGTCCAGACGGGTGGAGCCGTAGTCCAGCAGATGGGTGACGACCGTCGCGCCGGCGTAGTTGACCGAGGGGTTGCCCGCCAGGGCGATGGAGATATCCGCCACAGCGAAGGACTGGGTGATCTGCATCACCGCGCCGAACATCAGCTGGGGCTTCATGGCCGGCAGGGTCACGAACCACAGCTCCTGCCAGCGGTTCTTGATGCCGTCGATGGCCGCAGCCTCGTACATGCTCTTGTCCACCGTCTGCAGGCCCGCGATGAAGGACAGGAAGCCCGTGCCCAGGGACAGCCACAACTGCACGATGATCAGCACCGGCAGGATGTAGGCCTCGGTCTGCATCCACAGGATGGGCTCGTTGATGATATCCAGCTTCAGCAGGATACCGTTGAGATAGCCGTAGCGGTCGCCGGTCAGGATCAGGTTCCAGACCATGTAGGCGTTGCCGCAGATGGAGGGCGCGTAGAAGATCAGCGTCAGCACGGTACGCAGACCGCGGTTGAACTCGTTGATGATCCACGCGAACAGCAGGCACAGAAGGTAGCTGACCGGGCCGGTGACGACGGCGAAGATCAGCGTGTTCTTCAGCGACGTCATGAAGATGTCGTCCTCGATCAGGAGCTTGGTGTAGTTGCTCCAGCCGACAAACTTCGGCAGCTCCAGCATGTTCCAGTTGGTGAAGGACACCACCACGGACATGAGCACCGGCAGCACGGTGAAGAAGAAGAACAGGATGTAATAGGGCGCCACCATCAGATAGGAGGCCTGGTGCTTCTTCAGCGTTGCCCACAGGGAGGGGCGGCGGTATTTTCCAGCCGCCGACGGATTGGTCATCACGCTCATCTTACTCCTCCTGTGCAGTATCGGTCGTTTCCGCCGTGTCCTCAGCCAGAGGCAGGCCGAACTCGGCGCGCTTGTAGCTGATCTCGGCGTTGATGTAGTAAACCTTGTCCATCAGCGCCTCGCGGGCAGTGGTGTTGTTGGTGGCGGTGTTGGTCGTCACGTCGTAGAAGGCGTTGTTGACGTTGCGCCAGGTGTAGTAGCCGCCGGGCACCTGGGGAATGCCCTGCACATGGCTCATCTGGGCGATGAGGGCCTTGTAATCCTTCATCGGCCAGGAGAGGCTGGCCAGGGCCTCCATGTTGGCCGTGGCCACGCGGGCGGAGGCGCCCATCAGGGACTCCATCTCGCGGCCGTAGGCAGTCTGTACGGGGGCGGAGGTCCACCACTTGAGGAACTCCCACGCCTCCTCGGGGTGCTCGGTGGCGCTCATGATGATGTCCGCCAGGCCGGAGGCGCCGGTGGCGCGGTTGATGACGGGATTGCCGTCCGCATCCAGCACGGGCTCGCCGTTCTCATCCACCGCAGGCGTTCCGGGCACAACGGTGAAGTCCCACAGGCCCAGGATATCGGGGGCGGAAACCTGCAGGTTGTTGTAGGTCGTGTAATCGCTGATGATGATGGGCGCCTCGCCCGTACGGAAGCGCTCCTCCACGGAGGTGGCGCGGTCCAGCTTGTAATCGGTGTAGTACTCGCAGTACTTGCGGAAGACGTTGATGGCCACATCCGTATCCAGCGCGGAGGCCTTGCCGCCCTCGGTGTAGTACTCGCCGCCGTTCTGGAACAGGAGCATGGCGAAGATCTGCTCGGAGGGCAGCATGCCGAACTCCATCTGGTTCTTGGCCAGCACGGACATGGCGACCTTCACATCATCCCACGTCTGGGGGATCTCCAGGCCGATCTCGGCCAGGATGTCCTTGCGGTAGAACATCATGGGGAAGGTCATGGTGTCCGGCAGGGCATAGCAGGCGCCGTTGAAGGAGAAGGGCACCAGCGCTGCGGGAGCGAAGCGGGCGGCGACCTCCTCAAAGTCATCGAACTGCGTCAGATCCAGCACCGCGTGGCGCAGGCCGTAGTTGACAGGGGTGTCGTTACCGGTATTGAGCACCGCGCCGGCGATGCCGTTGGTGTTGGCCACCTGGATGGCCACGTCGGGGCCCTGGCCGGAGAGGGTGGCGCGCAGGAGGGTGTTCATGTCCACCAGCTGCACGTTGACGCGGATGTGGGGATTCTTCTCGGAGAAGTCGCTGTCGATCAGGGACTTGATGACATTGGCCTGGTCGCGGCCGGTGCCGATCCACAGCGTCAGCACCACGATCTCGCGGCCGTCCTCGGTCACCTCGCCCTCCTGGGTGATGTTGCCGACCTGGTTGTAATCAATAATGAAGGAATAGTACAGGCGGGTTGCCTCGTGGATCAGGCCGCTGAACCAGTCGGAGCCCTCGATCTTCACCCGCGTATCGGCGGAGTGGATGTAGATGCGGTCGATCTGCAGGGGCTGGCCCAGCACCTGGGTGATCCAGTTGCCGCAGGCACGCACATTGGTCTTGAAGGAGGACAGCACCTCGGTGAAGCGCTCCTGATCCTCGATCAGCTCATCCAGCTGGTCGTCCATCGTGCGCAGCACCGTCAGCTTATCGGAGTTGTTGCCCGCCACGGCCTCCAGGGCCGCCAGCGCCACCTGCAGATCCTCCTGCACCTGGATCAGCTGGCCCTCCAGCTCCGGCAGGCTGGCCTCGATCTGGTAATCGCGGAACTGGTCGGGGGCCACGCCGGTGATGTAAATGACCTTGCGGTAGATGTTGTTGAGCTGCTGCACGCAGTCCTGCACCTGGGCGATGATGGTCGCCATGTCGCCCAGCACGACCTCCATGCGGATGGTGTGGGTGCCGGCGGTGAGGTACACGCGGTAGGGCTCGCCGTTCTCGTCGCTCAGGGTCTCCACGCGCCAGGTCTGGCTGTAGGAGAAGGGGTAGGCACTGAACTCCTCAAAGGGCACCACGCCGTCGATGTAGATCTTGCGGAAGACATTGATGCCGCGCACGAAGTTCTGCTGATCGTGCAGGGTGATGACGTAGTAGCCATCCTCCTCCACGGTGAATTCCCATTCCACCCACTGCCCGGCGTTCTTCCAGCTGTTGCCGCCCAGGGAGTTGTTCAGCAGATGTCGGGTGCTGGCCGGATACACCGCCGCAGAGGACTGATCCTGCACGGGGTAGAGCATCTGGGAGGAGGTCTTGTCCGCGTTCTCCGCCTCGATGCGCACCAGCTGGCCGTGGCTGTCCTGATAGCCGGCCGCCTCGCCCGCCGCCAGCACCTCCGCATAGGTCGCGGGACGCTCATGGTTGGAGAAGGTGATGGAGCGGATCAGCATCGGCTCGCGCATGGACAGGAGGGCAATGGTATGCTCCTGACCTGCCGTCAGGTAAACGCTGAGCTGCTGGGTGATGTAGCCGTTGGAATCGTAAACGGCGCCGTCGATCCACTCGGGGATCTCCTTCGCCGAGGGCTTGAGGTTGTTGCCCTGGTTATCGGAATCCCACAGGCGCACGGTCACGCCGTTCTCGTCCACGATCTCCTCGTAGTCGCCGTTGCTCCACACGCGGACAAACTCCACCAGCGCCAGCTCGCTGTAGGGCAGCTGACCGTCGATGAAGATGGCGCGCTGGATCTCGCTGTTCTTGCCCTCCACGGGGTAGTAGCGGATCGTCACGTCGTACAGGCCGGTTTCCGGCACGGTGAAGGCCCACTCGATGAAGGACTCCTCCGCCGTGAGAACGGCATTGCCGCTCTCGCCCTCGTAGTCCGCCAGGATCTGCGGAGCGTCAACCAGCACGCCGTCCTGCAGGGCTTCGTAGCGGGTGTAGGCGTCGCCCTCCACCACCACTGCGGCGTCGGGGCGCACGGCCTCCTCATTTGCCAGCAGGTAATCGTTGTAGCCCACGATGTCCGGGTTGATGGAATACGTGCTGACGATCTCCTGATAGGCGTCCATCAGGCTCCCCGCATCCTCGCCGGAGGCAAAGGACACGCTGCCCAGGCACATCGCCAGGGCCAGCAGCAACGTCAGGAACCGGTTTGCCAGGTGCATCTTCCTGCTCAACTTGTTCACCATCCATTCTTGTCATTAGGGGGACAGGCGGCCGTCGCCGCGGATATTGACGTTTCACTCTCCGTCCAGGGGGTAGGAGCGGATATCCGGCAGATTCTTGCGGGTGATGACCCGCTCATGCTGATAGACCTTCCGGACCATGGCCTTCTCGGTGTAACGGTCGGAGTAAGCGTTGAAGCCCTTGGTCTTGAGGACGAACTCGCCCTCCCAGGTGCACCACCAGGCCCACATCACGCCGTCGCGGACAAGCAGGTCGGTATCAGGAATGCAGCCATTCTCCGTCAGGGCGATGATCTTGCGGGTGGGTGTGTAGCTCAGGGCCTTGAGGAAACGGGCCGCCTGAGAGGTATAGACCTTCTCGCCGGGGTAAATGTCCTCGCCGATGATGTCCACATATTCATCGCCGGGATACCAGGCGGCGTCCTGACCGTTCCAGACCCAGATGAGGTTGTTCAGGCCGTGATACTCGGTCATGCGGTGGTACATCAGCTTGTACAGCTCCATGTAGGGCTCCGGGCCGGAGGCGCCCCACCAGAACCAGCCGCCGGAGGCCTCGTGCAGGGGCCGCCAGAGAACGGGCACGCCCGCCTCCTGCAGCTTCAGCAGCTGCGCGGCAATGGCGTCGATACCGTCCAGCAGCATCTGGTAGCCTGCCGGATCCTGACCGTTCATCGCCTTGGCAAGATTGAAGCGGGTGCTGTCGGTATAGAAGGCCGAGCCGTAGCGCTCGTCCGCGTACCAGTGCCAGCTCAGGGTCACGATGCCGCCATGCTCCTGCCAGTACTCAATGGCATACTCCGTCACCCGGCTCACATCGCCGGCACGGGCGCGGGCAGGGCTGTAAACGCCCACATCCATGCCCAGCAGCGCCGGGTAGGCGCCGCCGGCTGCACGGAAGCCCACCGCCTGGCAGTCCAGGCCGAAGGGGCCGTCCTGGCACTGCTGGCCGGAGATCACATTGCGGCCATAGTTGTCACAGAGGAAGGCCATCAGCTGGCGGGCTCCCTTCGTGGCATTGGGGTTGATCAGCACCGGCTCCACATCGTAGACGTCCGCAGGGATCGGCTCGCTCTCCCGCACGCCGATGTAATCCACATTGATCCAGCCCCAGCTGGTGGAAACGCCCACGGTGTTCTCCCCCGCCTCCAGCCAGACGTAAGGCACCACGCCGTCCGTCCACTGGCTGCCGGGGCTGGTGATATCGCCCACGTTCTGCCCGTTGACGATGACGGGGTTCACCTTGCTGCCGCCGCCCACACTTTGATGGCGTACCACGACATCGTAGTGACCGGCCTCCGGGACGCTGATGATCACCTGCACGCCGTCGCCTGCATGCTCAAAGCCGGTGACCACCGCGCCGCTCACGCGGGCACGGCCCAGCATCTGGCCTTCCTCCGCCTCCACGCGGGTCAGCAGGGCTTCCTCAGCCGCCGCGCTCAGCCCCAGACATAAAGCTGAGAGCCCCAGCGCAACACCATTCCGCAGCAGCCTGCCGACGTTTCCTTTCCTCTTCATTAACTTAATACTTCCTTCACGTTAGTTTTCTGTTAGCCAAAGTGCATGCACTTTGTAAGTAGTATACTACATATTCGTCAACAGTGCAATACCTTTTTGGCTAATATGGGCGAAATACACATAATTAATACAAATCCGATTCCATCCTGTTCCGGCTTTGTTCCCCGGGCAACCCCCACTCTGGCGTCAAATTCGGGCGTCCATTTTCATTCCGGGCAGTGAAAGCTCTTACTTGTTAAGCTAACAGTTAGCTTTTCCGTTTGTTTTCCCGACAGTTGTCCCGTCCGTCATCGCGGATGCCGCCGCTTAATCCCTCTGAAAAAAGGGTTCTTCACGGAGAGTTAGGGAATACGAAAGGGTATAGGGAGATATTCTCTTCCCAGCCTTTGCGGCTGCATCGAAGCCATGAAGGGGACGATGCGGCGTCTTTGCGGAGGGTTGCGCCCTCGTTCTGATTCATTCAAGCAACCCTCCGCAACGTCGCCGCCCCGATATGCAGCCGCCTTTCCGACATCTCAGGGGCAGGAGGGGGACGGGGGGGGGAAAACTCCGGTAGTTTTCCGAATAGGAAAAAGCGCCTTTGCGCCGCTTTCGGCGGGCGAAAGCGGCTTCCCACTTATGCTGTTCGGTCAGCTGTGAGAAAACGCGATAACATACACAAATGTGCAATCCCTAAGAAACCGTGAAAAACCAAAAAGGGGGGCAGGAAGGGCGGTCAGCAAAACAGAAAACTGAGAGGGACAAACAAAAACGCCCTTGAAGAAAGGGCGAAGAAGCAGATAGATAGCCGGAGATATCAGTTTTCCGTATATGGCGGAACTTCTTCCCACAGCGTGGTCAGGTAGATAACCTGGCACTCCAGGGGCGCACCGTTCCCGTCCCGCAGGTCAACCTTGATGAAGAACGCCGACTTTTGCTCGTCCAGCCCGTCATCCGGCATATCCGGCATGGTGAAGCACAGCAGCGTCCACACGTCGTCACCCCGGTTGACGGTCACCAGGGACTGCTGGTCAAAGCCGATGACATCGGGCCTTTCGGTCATGATCAGGCTGGGAACAAGCGTCCCCTCCGCTCCGGCCGTGATAAAAATAGGAAAAGCCGTTTCCTTGCCGGGGGTGCAGACCAGGCGCAGCGGAGGCTCCTCCTGCACCATGTCGCCGCGCACCCAGCAATAGCCGATGTCCGCCGCCCAGATGCGGTACCAGGTGTAGCCGCCCTTATCCTGCGTGCCGGTGTAGGGTATGCGGTCGCCCTTGTCCGCCACGCCCAGGCGCGTCCCGCCAGGGGTGCGGCGCAGGTTCACGCCGTCCGCCAGGACGCGCAGCATGCCCTTACCGTCGCCCAGATAGGGGTCGGTCACGGGCATGTCGCTGGTGACGTGCAGCGTCACATGCAGGATGGCCAGGGTACACACCGTCTGCGCATCGGCCTCCTCCTGCACCAGAATGCTGAAGGAATACTTCCCCTCTGCCAGCATCAGTCCCGTCAGCCGGGCCTGGCGGCGGCCATCCTTCGTTGTGCTGACGGCAAAACCGCAGCCGGAGGGTGGGCTGCCGCTGTTGCGGGCCACCTGAAGGGGCAGTGTTCCGCTGTCCTCGTAGAGCACGATGTCAAAGGCCTTGCCCGGCAGCGCCTGGTAGGTAGCGCTGACGCTGTAATACGGGTCATATTCCCCCTCCTGGGGCTGCAGATGACCGGCGCGGTCGGCACTCCTTCCTCCGGCGAGCGCCCCGTCCGACCAATCCGGCAGGCTGAACAGGCACAGCAGGGCCAGCAGCAGCGCAGTCAGACGCTTGGGCATGTATGCCGCCTCCTTTCGATTCTGTCCGGGACATCCGGGAGACGCATAGTCTCCCCTCATGCGATGTCGTCCAGCTGCTGGTGATATGCATCCCTCTGGCGCATTTCACGCCGGTCAGGCATCTCGCTGAGCTTCTGACGGCAATACCAACAGGAGCAGTGCATCTTCCCCTTCGACATACGGCCGGGAGCGCCGTGCGTCCAGCCATGCAGCAGACCCGCGCCGCCGATGCGCAGCAGCAGGGCACAGCGGCTCCTGATCTTGCGGTGGCGCAGGATACGCCGCTCCATGCGGGTTCGGTTCATATTTCCTCCTCCGACCAGGGCAGCGGCATGATGTGCTGCCCGGCCCATGCACTGTAATGGGTGCAGTAGAAGCGGTGATAGGTCTCAAAATCCACGCAGCAGCCATGGCCCAGCAGCTCCATCGGCACACCGAAGACGCTGGCCATCGTGCGGCAGGAGGCGAACCCGGCGCGCTGATAGAACAGGCGGCGGCGCTGCTTCTGTGCCTGATCCTCGCCCGGGCAAAAGGCGCTTTCGATTTCCACGAACAGCCCGCAGCCGGGGTAGGCCTCCGTCAGCGCCTGAAGGGCCGCGCTGCCCGCGCCCCGGCCCCGCTGCCTTTCCGATACCGCCAGATAATCCAGCAGCACCAGGCCATCACCGTTGATGGTGGTGGCAAAGCCTGCGAACGCTCCGCCCCTGCGCAGCACCCAGACGTCCGTCTTTCCCATGCGGTGCATCCTGCGGATGATGGTGAAGGGCTTGCGCTCCTCCCGGGGAAACGCCTGCCGGTACAGCCGCCATATCTGCCACCACTCCAGCGGTGTTCTGATACCAACTAAACGAAAATCACCCATTCATCGCTCCCAAAGATCGAATTGCGAATTCATCATTCCCCATTCTACTCACTCCCAGCCCATCAGCCCGCGGATCTCGGCTGTCAGCTTTTCCGCGGCCTTGCCGTGGGTCACGGCGGTGGGGTGCCAGTCGGCGGTGTAGCCGTCGGCAGGGCGCTGAACGTCAAACTTCATGGTATGGATGTTGGTATCGCCGGTCAGGGCGGTGTAATCCGCCACGGCCTGCACAACGGTGGGATAGAGCCGGTCACCCATGATGCCCAGGGTACAGAGGATCACGGCGTCCGGGTTGTTCCTGCGCACCACCTGGAGGAATTCCACATACGCGGCGCGGTACTCCTCCTCCCGCTGCGGGCGGCCCAGGGTGTAGGAATCATCGTTGGTGCCCAGATTGATGACGATCAGATCCGGCTGGAAGGCAGAAAAATCCCAGCGGGTGGCAGCGGCGATCTTCTTGTGGAAGGTACCATAGGAGAAGCCCAGCTTCTCGTAGAACTTCGGCAGCTGCTGAGCGGTGATCTTCTCCTCGCCCGTGGCGGTGTAGCCGGAAATGATGCCGTAGCCGCTGATGGACACCATCGAATAATCCGCCCCCAGCATTTCCGCCGTGCGGTAGGCATAGGCACGGGTCACATCCTCGGTGGTGGTGGAGAAGTGATGCTCCGGCACCTCGTCATCCATGCCGTAGCCGCAGGTGATGGAGTCGCCGATGAATTCGATGCGGCGGGCCTTTGCCGGCGTGGGGCGGATGCCATCGGGATCATCGACAGAAATGGCGCCGATGCCGCAGGTGGACATGGCCGTTTCCGACAGCTTTACGATGCGCACCACCACATCCCGGGCTTCAGCCGCCTCCAGAACGGTGTAGGTCTTTTCCTTGCCGTCCACCATGTCGTCCACAACGCGCTCGCCGTCCACATAGATGGCGATGCGCACCAGGTCATCCCGCCTGGAGGGATAGGCATTGACGTCGCCGAGGATCGTGACCTCGCAGCGGCTGCCGTGGAAGGTAAACTCCGCCCCCGTGCCGGAGAAGCACAGCCAGAGACAGTCGGGCAGCTGACAGGTGCGGCCCAGGGGCTTGACGTTGTTCCAGTCGGGGATCTGTTCGACCAGGGTGTACATAACGGTTTCCTCCTCGTTTGTGGTTTCAGCACAGGCAGGCAGTGCCAGCAGCAGCGGCAGCAGCATAAGGGCGATAAGTCGGCACAGCTTCATCCGTGAATGACCTCCTGCTTTTTCTTCTGCCATGATATCACAGATCGCAGATGGATGCAATGCCTTCGTCAGCCGGGCCGATACCGGAACGATGGCCGGAAGCATGCAGCAGATATCCCCTTGCGTCCAACCGCGACATCCTGTATAATATTGTATACAATCTTTGAAAGGTGATGAATTCCATGAAAAAGCTGCTGAAGAATGCCCGGATCTACGACGGAACAGGCGCCGCGCCCTTTATGGGCGACGTGCTGGTGGAGGACGAGCGCATCGCGCAGGTGGAGAAGGAGATCCCTGCCGACGGCGCGGACGAGGTCATCGACCTTGGCGGCCTGTCCCTGGCCCCCGGCTTCATCGACGCCCATTCCCACAACGACTGGTTTGCCCTGCGCAGCGAGCCGCTGCCCTGGTTCGCGCCCTTTATCCGCCAGGGCATCACCACCTTCGTCACCGGCAACTGCGGCATTTCTGCCATTGGCTTTGACAAAGACTGCCCCCATGCGGACGTCATCGGCGCTGGCCTCTTCGGCTTCGGGGATTCCCGCATACAATCCGGCTCGCTGGCAGCCTATTTCGCCGCTGCCGACCACGCCATGCCCTGCAACATGGCCGTGCTGGCGGGTCACTGTACCAGCCGGGCCGCCGTTTCCGGAAGCGCCAACCGCGAGCTGACGCCGGAGGAGGAGAGCCGCATGCTCGCCCTGCTGGAAAAAGCGCTGCAGGAGGGCGCGGCAGGCATTTCCCTGGGCCTGATGTACGACCCCGGCCTGTATGCGCAGCTGCCGGAGCTGAAGAAGGTCGCCGCCCTGTGCGCGAAGTATGACCGTCCGCTGACGGTGCATCCCCGGGCCAATTCCGCCGTGTCGATGTCCTACCCGGAGCTGCTGGGCCGCTCCCACCTGCTGCGGGCCGTGGACGAGCTGAAGGAGATCGCCCTGGAAACGAAGTGCCGCCTTCACTACTCCCACGCCATCTTTGTCGGCCGCCGCTCCTTCAAGGACAAGGACGAGTTCCTGCGCATCATCGGCGAGCTGCGAGACGCCGGCGTGGATGCCATGTTCGACATCTACAACGAGCTCCTGGGCGTTTCGGTCATCACCGTCATCCTGCCGGCATGGTATCAGGCCATGTCCCAGGCGGAGCGCCGGAAGCCCCTCAACCGCCTGAAGCTGACAGTGCTGGTGTATGCCTCGAGCCTCCTGCTGGGTTTTGGCTTCAAGGATATCCAGGTGGCCTACATCGGCCCCGGATACGAGAAATACGAGGGCAAGTCCGTGCACGACATCGCCAGGGAGGAGGGCCTGTCCGACCTGGCGGCCTACCTGATGCTGTGCGAGAAGAGCGACTTCAAGGGCCGCGTCAACATGGGCCCCTACACTACGCCGGAGATCATCTCCGACTTCGAAAAGGACGACCGCTGCCTGTACATGACCGACGCCTGGGTGGAGGAGCACGGCGTGCAGAATCCCGCCATTTACGACTGCTTCCCCAAGTTCCTGCGAGATTCCCTTCTGGGCACGGGCGACACGCTGGCAAACACCATCCACCGCATGACAGGCGCAACGGCCGACCGCTTCCGCCTGGCGGACTGCGGCTACATCCGCCCCGGCTGCTACGCCGACCTGACCGTGTTTGACGAGGGGGAGATCAGGGCCGCGACGCCGGATCAGGAGAAACCCTTCGGCATCAGGCGGGTGTTCATCAGCGGCAGACAGGTGCTGGCCGGGGATGCACTGGATGAGGCAGCGCTGAAAAAGACTGGCAGGGCGATCCCGGTGCAGGGGTAAAGGATTTGCACTTGCTTATCGCCGCAGGATAGAGTAGAATGGAAGACAAAAGAGACGGATCGCACAGTCACATCATTGGATGAATACGCGGCTCCGGAGGAAGAAACATGGCTGTACTTGAATGCAAGATCTGCGGCGGACTGAACGAAATGCCCCAGGGTGTGGCGCTGATGCCATGCAAATACTGTGGGTCTCAGATGACGCTGCCCCTCATGAAGGACGAGAACCACGCTGCGGCCTTCAACCGCGGCAACCATTTCCGCCGCATCGGCGAGTTCGACAAGGCCCTGGCGGTCTACGAGCGCATTGTGCAGGAGGACGAGACCAACGCGGAGGCCCACTGGTGCTGTGCGCTGTGCCGCTTCGGCATTGAGTACGTCCAGGATCCCGCCAGCGGCGAGTATCTGCCCACCTGCCACCGCGCCAGCTTCGACAGCTTCCTGGAGGATGTGGATTACCTCGCCGCGGTGGAGCACGCGGACGAAAACGCCCGCCGTCAGTATCAGCAGGATGCAGAAAAGATCGCGGAGGTGCTGCACGGCATCCTCGCCACCTGCCGGCAGGAGCAGCCCTTCGACGTCTTCATCTGCTACAAGGAGACGGACAAAAGCGGCCAGCGCACCCACGACAGTCAACTGGCGCAGGACATCTATTATCAGCTGACCGATCAGGGCCTGCGGGTCTTTTTCGCGCGCATCACCCTGGAGGACAAGGCCGGAACGCAATACGAGCCTTACATTTTCGCTGCCCTCAACTCTGCGAAGGTGATGGTCGTGGTGGGCACCGACCCGGCGCACATGAACGCCGTGTGGGTACGCAACGAGTGGAGCCGCTTCCTGGCCATCATGAAGCGCGACCGCACCCGCCTGCTGATCCCCTGCTACCGGGGTATGGACCCCTACGACATGCCGGAGCAGCTCTCCGTCCTGCAGGGCTACGACATGAGCCGCATCGGCTTCATTCAGGATCTGGTGCGCGGCATCCGCAAGGTGGTGGGCGTGGAGGAAAAACCCGCCGCCGCACCCCAGCCCGCCGCCCCCGCGCCGCAGCCTGCCCCCGCGCAGTCCGCCTCCCCGGCGACGGATCCGCTGCTGCGCCGCGTCGCGCTCTTCCTGGAGGATGGCGACTGGCACAGCGCGGACGAATACTGCG
>JAFXDB010000169.1 GCA_017516305.1 Clostridia bacterium
CCGATCTCCTTCAGGATGCGGCGCACCGGCACATTGCCGGAGCCATGCACGGGGGTATAGACGATGGACAGCTCGGCACCCATCTTCTCCAGCATCTCGGGCTGCACGCACAGGGTCTTGACCTCGGAAATGTAGTCGTCATCGACTTCCTTGTTGCCGATGTACTTCAGCAGGCCCTTGTCCAGCGCCTCCTGCTCGTCCATCAGGGTGCAGTCGGTGTAAGCGGTGGCGCGGATGATGGCGGTGATGCCCTCGGCGGCCTCGGGGCCGACCTGGGCGCCATCCTCGCCGTAGACCTTGTAGCCGTTGTACTGCGGGGGGTTATGGGACGCGGTGATGACGATGCCGGCGATGGCGTTCAGGTGGCGCACGGCATAGCTCAGCACAGGCACGGGACGCAGGGCGTCAAACAGCATCGCGGGCACGCCGTTGGCCGCCAGCACCAGCGCGGTGTCCTTGGCGAACTCGGCGGAGAAGCGGCGGGAGTCATAGGCAATGACGACGCCGCGGGCAGCCTCAGCGGGGTTCTTGAGCAGGTACTGCGCCAGGCCCTTGGTGGCACGGCGGACATTGTAGCGGTTCATGCGGTTCATGCCCGCACCCAGCACGCCGCGCATGCCGGCGGTGCCGAAGGACAGCTCGGTATAGAAGCGATCCTCGATCTCCTTGGGGTCATTGGCAATCGCCTCCAGATCGGCGACGGTATCGGCGTCAGCGGCAAAGTCGGTCAGCCACTGCTTGTAGGCGGTCATCACGTCCATGGTCATTTCCTCCTGTGCGTGTTGATTTTTCAGTTGACGAGTGAGCAAGGTGTTCCCTTTTATTTATTATAGTTGCTCCGGCCCATTTTGACAAGCCCCATCTGCGTCATTCCTGCGCCGTCAAGACGCAGATGGCGGCAGAATTGTTACAGTCCGCCGCTTGCAATCGCCCTCGGATGGTGCTACAATATGATTGGCATGTTATTCCCATTCCGGAAGGAGCCGAATCACCCATGAACAAGCTCTCTGCTGCCCTGACCAAATTCTGGCCCGTACTGCTGGCGCTGCTGCTGGTATGCCTGACGGCCCTGGCCGACATGACCTTGCCCGCCGATCTGACCGTGATCGAGGCGGAGGCCTTCCTGAACGACGCCGGACTGACCGGCACGCTGGTCATCCCCGACGGCGTGACGAGCATCGGCCGCAGCGCCTTTGAGGGCACCGGCATCACAGGGCTGGTCATCCCTGCCTCAGTGACGGCCATCAACAGCCGCGCCTTTGCCGACTGCGACGGCCTCACCGGCACGGTGTTCGTGCCCGAAACCGTGACCTACCTGGCCGAGGACGCCTTCGACGGCACCGACGTCACCATCGTCTACGGGGAGGAGGAGGACGTCACCACCGACACGGATCTGCCCTCCACCGGCACCGACATTCCCGGCGGCGACGACGACATCGTTATCACCATGACCGACCTGCCCGTAGGCTATCAGTACGAGATGACCCCGGACGGCTGCGTCATCACCGGCTACAACGGCAGGCCCGATGCGGCCCTGTCCATCCCCGACGCCATCAACGGCATTCCCGTGGTGGCCATCGGCGATTACGCCTTCCAGGACTGCTACGAGCTGACCGGCAGCGTGGTGCTGCCCGACACCGTCACCCGCGTGGGCAACGGCGCGTTCTTCGGTTGCTCCGCGCTGGACGGCACGCTGGTCATCCCCGGTTCGGTCACCTCCATCGGCGATTTTGCCTTCTTCGAGTGCCTCAGCCTGACCGGCGGCCTGACCCTCCCCGCCTCGGTGGAAAGCGTGGGCGAAAGCGCCTTCGCCTTCTGCGAGGGCATGACCGGTTCCCTTTCCCTGCCTGCAAACGTGACCCTGGGCGCGCGCTGCTTCCAGGGCGCGGGCTTCACGGGCAGCATCACCATCCCCGCCACCATGACCCTGGGCGCCAACGCCTTCACCGGCACGGCCCTGGACATCACCTGGGAGAACCCCTCCTTCACCTTTGAGCAGGTGGCCACCATCGTCACCATCACCGGTTACAACGGCCCCACCAACGCCGGGCTGACCATCCCGACCCGCCTGGGCACGGGCCTGGTGACCGGCATCGCCGCCGAAGCCTTCGCGGATGTGGGCCTTGAGGGGACGCTGGTCATTCCCGCCTCCGTGGTGTACATCGGCGATTCCGCCTTCCGCAGCAATCCCGGCATCACCGGCATCACCTTCCAGAAGGGCCTCATCACCGTGGACGCCTACGCCTTCGCGGACTGCACGGGCCTTTCCGGCACCATCACCCTGCCCAGCACCGTGACCGCCCTGGACGAGACCGCCTTCTCCGGCTGCGACGTGACGGTGGAGATCGCCCCGGCGGAGTAAGCCCATCCCCCCGGAAAACAGCAAAAGACCGCCCGGAGCCACTGACTTATGGTGATGCTCCGGGCGGTTTCCGTTTGGTTCATTCTTCTTCGGGGATGAGGGCGAGGAGGGCCTCTGCGGCCGCAAGGTCGGGGAGCATGTCCATCTCCAGCGCCCTTTGCAGCATCTTGCAGGCCAGGTAGGTCTGAGTCGAGTCGGCATTGGGCTTCCAGACGGTGATGCGTTCGTGGATCAGGTCGTCCGCCAGCAGCAGGATCAGCTCGCTCACGTCGCATTTGCTCCAGGAAATGTTGTTAGCGATGCTGTACAGCAGCCTTGGGTCAGTGATGAGACCCGCTTTGTACATCTCCGTCAGCTGTGCGGCGCAATGGGGATCATCATCGCCGAGGTAATACATTTTTGCAGTAAGATAAGGATCCGGGGTGACGAGGATGGTTCCGTCCGGGCCTTTGCCGGTACGGAAGAGATCGCCGACGAGGGCGAAATGCGTATCGGTGCCATCACGGTATTCGTCGATAGCGGCGAATGCGTCGGCAAGGACTGCATTGGGGGCGAGGTAAACGGTGCCGTCGGGGCCGGTCACGCCGCCAAGGAACATCTCTGCGACCTCGTCATAGGAAACGCCATAAGTGTAGTGACGGATGGCCTTGTCCATGTCGAACACGCCCAGCATACCGTTGCGATAGTACTCACCTAGCGCGTAGTGCGACCATTCGGACACGAAAGAACTGTTGCCGTCCATTTCAATGGCCATCTCGAACCAGCGGGCTGCCTCGACATGATCGACCACGCCGCCCTCGCCGTTGCGCCAGAAGGTGCCCATGTCCATTGCGTCGGAGGCTTGCACAATGCCATTGGACCAGATGATGGGGTGCGGGCGGGTGAACAGGCCCTGGGGCAGGGAGTCCCACGTGCGGAAGGATTCCAGTAGCTGCTCGTAGCGCTCCTGATACTCGCTCTCTGTAACGCCGCCTAGCCTCCGGCGGATGGTCTCATCGGCATACTGGTCGAACCAGTACATCGCCTGCTCCATGTCGGGCGCGAGGTTGCCGCAGCCCAGCAGGTACAGGCAGGCCAGCTCGTGGTTGGAGAAAACCGGACGGTCAGCGCCAGGATCCGTGTAGGTGGCGGCGTACTTCGCGTCGGCCTCCACGCCCCAACCGTTCAGGTACATCAGGGCGATGTAACGGCCAGCGCTGCGGTTGCCGCTGGCCCGTGCCCGCTCATACCATTGCATGGCGGCAGCCTCGTCCTGCGGTACGCCAAGACCGTTCAGGCAATGGTTCCCCAGGCGGAGCATGGAGAGCGTGTCACCCTCCTCAGCCAGCAGCAGGTTGATGCGCCATGCCTCCTCCCATTTCTCCTCGATGTACAGGCCGTTGACGAAGGTTTCCGAGGAGCTGATTGCATCGCGGGGCGGATCATACCATTCCAGGGTCAGGCTGCCGGTGGGACTGCCCTCGTAGGGGATGGTGAGGCTGCAGGTATCGGGGTAGTCGGCCATCGCGGCGGGGATGACCAGCAGCACCGCCAGCAGCAAAGCAAGCAGCTTTTTCATCAGGTACACATCCTTTCACATTTCCAGTGGGGAGCCTTCACAGATATATACGCATCACAGCGCCGTTTTGTTTCAAGAATCACAGAAAATGCCAGAACGGCTCTGCGTCCGTTCCGGCATTCGATTATTCGGGATTGTGAGTATCCTGTGCATCCCGTACCTTCCTGACCACCTGCTGTGCAATACTCCCCTCCCGCAGGGCAGCCACAGCCTCGTCCAGCGTTGTCCACCGGGCGGAGAGGATCTCGCCGGAGTCGGTGCGGTTCTCCCCCTCCGCCGTCGCGGCGTACCCCAGCATCAGCATGTCGCCGTTCATGTGGGGATACGAGGCCACATAGCGCAGGGCCGTGACGGTGAGGCCGGTCTCCTCGGCGATTTCGCGGCGGGCGGCGTCCTCGGCGGATTCCCCGGGCTTGATGTAGCCCGCAACGAGCACCTCGCGCTCCGGGCGGCGGGTCTCCCTCTGCAGCAGAACCTCGCCCCGGTCATTCATCACCGCCGTGATGATACAGGTGGAGAAGCTGTCGAACCAGGGGCGGCCGCAATTTCTGCACCACGGGACGAGGCCCTCGTCGCCAACAGGACGCTCAGCAAGCTTCGCCCCGCAGTCCGGGCAGTAGGTATGGCGCACGGAAAATGCCTCCTTCGCATTACAGAAGATATCTGTCCATCCCCGACCAGCAGCGCTGGATAAGCCACCACAGCCCCGCGCCGCCCATGGCGCCCAGGAAGTTGAGCAGCACGTCGTCCACCTCGACGAAACGGTCAATGAACAGCTGCGTGAACTCAATGGAACAGGTCAGCAGCAGCGCCATGCCGGCCATCCGCAGCGTTCTGCGGAAGCGCGGCCACAGAAGCGGCAGACAAAAGCCCCAGGGGACAAAAAGCAGAATGTTGCCCAGCAGCTGCACTGCAGCCGTGACGCCCGGCAGGGCCCGCAGCTGCGGGCCAATGGTCTGGAATGGCCGCAGACGGATCCTGTCCATGCTTTGCAGACGCTTTACCGCCATGTCCAGCATGTCCCCCGGCGCAGCCCATTTTCCATCCAGCGCCATGCACAGCACGCCCGCCATGAACACGGCAAACAGCGCCATGACCGCCTCCCGCGCAGGGCGCAGACGCGGACGGCAGAGCAGCAGCCAGCCCCCGCGCAGCACGGCCCAGACAGGCAGCGCCTGCAGGCACAGCTTCAGCAGTACATTCAGTTCCCTGATCACAGGGCCACGGCCTCCAGCGCCTGGGCGATGTCAGCAATAAGGTCGTCCTTGCCCTCCAGGCCGCAGGAGATGCGCACCAGACCGGCGGGGATGCCGGCGGCGGCCAGCTGCTCCTCGGTCATCTGGCGGTGGGTGGAGGTGGCGGGGTTCAGGCAGCAGGTGCGGGCGTCGGCCACATGGGTCTCGATGGCCGCCATTTTCAGGTGCTTCATGAAGGTCTCCGCCGCCGCGCGGCCACCCTTGAGTTCAAAGCTCACCACGCCGCAGCCGCCATCGGGCATGTACTTCATGGCCAGGTCATGATATTTGTCGCCGGGCAGGTGGGGGAAGGCAACGGCCTTGACCGCCGGATGCTCCTTCAGGAAGGAGGCCACCGCCAGACCATTCTCACAGTGGCGGGGCATGCGCACATGCAGGCTCTCCAGGCCAAGGTTGAGGTAGAAGGCATGCTGAGGGCTCTGGATGCAGCCCAGGTCGCGCATCAGCTGGCTGGTGCACTTGGTGATGAAGGCGCCCTCCTTGCCGAACTTCTCGGCGTAGGTGATGCCGTGGTAGCTGTCATCGGGGGTGCACAGGCCCGGGTACTTGTCCGCATGGGCCATCCAGTCGAACTTGCCCGCGTCGATGATCGCGCCGCCCACCGCCACGCCGTGGCCGTCCATGTACTTGGTCGTGGAGTGGGTCACGATGTCCGCACCCCACTCAATGGGGCGGCAGTTGACAGGCGTGGGGAAGGTGTTGTCGATGATCAGCGGCACGCCGTGGCGGTGGGCCGCATCGGCGAACTTCTCGATGTCCAGCACCGTCAGGGCAGGGTTGGCGATGGTCTCACCGAACATGGCGCGGGTATTGGGCCGGAAAGCGGCGTCCAGCTCCTCCACCGTGGCGTCGGGACTGACGAAGGTGGAGGAAATGCCCATCTTGGCGAGGGTCACGGAGATCAGGTTGAAGGTGCCGCCGTAGATGGAGGAGGAAGCCACGATGTGATCCCCGGCGTTGCAGATGTTGAAGATGGCAAAGAAGTTCGCCGCCTGACCGGAGGAGGTCAGCATGGCCGCCGTGCCGCCTTCGAGGGCCGCCAGCTTGGCCGCCACATAATCGTTGGTGGGGTTTTGCAGACGGGTGTAGAAATAGCCGCTGGCCTCCAGGTCAAAGAGCTTGCCCATGTCCTCGGAGGTGGCGTACTTGAAGGTGGTGGACTGCACGATCGGGATCTGCCGGGGTTCGCCGTTGCCGGGGGTGTAGCCGGCCTGGACGCACTTGGTGTCGATGGACATGATATATCATCCTTTCAGGTAATGATGAATTATGAATCAGGAATTTAGAATTCAGTTTGTGGTGCGCATTCCCAAGGGAGACGGTCTGTCGCTGTCAAGGCTGATGAACTCCGGAGAATCGGGCAGGGAGAAGATGCGCTCCTTGAGGAAAATCGGGAAAAAGGACAAATCGCGCAGCGCCTCGAACGTCACCCACCGGAAGTGGTGGATTTCGCTGCCTTCCTCCCGAGTGAAGGCGCCGCCGTGGGCCAGCAGCTCCGGCGGGGCTTCCATCAGGAAGTACAGGCACAGCTCGTGATAGCGGGTGCTGTCGATGGTGAAGAAGCTCTCTGCCATGAAAACCAGGCGGTGCGCAGGAAGGCTGATATCCAACTCCTCGCGCAGCTCGCGGGCAAGGGCGGCTTCAGCGGGCTCGTGCAGATGCACCCGTCCGCCGGGGAGGTAATCGTGGGGAATGCCCTCGTCCCGGAGGATCAGAGTCCGCCCCTCATGGACAATGATCGCCGCTGCACGGTAGTTGAACGCACCCTCGGACCATTTGACGGAAATGTCCATGAGAAGCCTCCCTTCTGCAATGGCAAAAGTATAGCACGCCGAAAGACAGGGTGTCAATCCGGCGTGCCTTTTGTATCGGATTTAGAACAACGTCGCGCTTCATCCACGCGGCTGCGCCACGGCCAGCGGTGCGTCCGGCGCGTCGGAGAAGCGCCAGGTGTGGGGCGTAATCAGGGCCAGCTCCGCGTGGAGGATGGCAATGCCCGCATCCAGCGCGCTGGCCACGGGCGACTGCACCGCAAACTCCCCGTTCGGGGTCACCTCCAGCGTCCAGGGCTGCTGATTCATGCCCGAGGGCGCCTGCTGCACCAGGGTCGCGGCACGGATGAGCTCCTCCGGCCACTGGCGCCACCGGCCCCGGCAGAGCTGCTCCGGGGACATGCGCGGACGGGTGGGCGGCGGAGTCAGCGGTATGCAGGGCCGACCCACAGCGATGACGCACAGCAGGCTCATCCCCTGAGGAATGCGGCTCTTCAGCGCCTCCCGCCGGAAGCTCCCGCCGACCCAGCAGGTGCCCAGCCCCATGGCGGTGGCCTCCAGCACGAAGGCCTCGCCGATGGCCCCGGCGTTGAGCCGGTGCAGCCAGCTGTCCCCCTGCAGGCACACCGCCGCCGCCTTGCGGCAGCCGGTGATGTTGGTGAAGGCGTCCTCCGGCACATCCAGCAGGGTCAGAAAGGCCCCGGGCAGCGCATACCGCCCGGCATGATAGGCCAGGGCAGCGACCTCCTGCGGGGTTGGCGCATTGGCAAAGGCACGGCAGGACGTGCGCACGCGCACCGCGGCAGCCAGGGACTCCCGGCGCGCGGCGGGGACGAGGGTGGACAGCGTGGCCTGCAGCATCATGGGTCAGCCCTCCTCGGCAGAGTCGGTGGTTGCAAGGGGCGTGGCAGTCAGGCAGGAAAAAACCTCCCCCACCCTGTCACGGATGACGAGGTCGGCGCTGCCATCCAGCTGGGTGGTGTCCCGGTTGATGAGCACGATGTACTTTCCCCGGAAATACCGCACCAGCCCGGCGGCGGGATACACCGTCAGGGACGTGCCGGCGACGATCAGCGTGTCCGCATGGCGGATGTGATGCACGGCGGCGGAGATGACGTCATCATCCAGCCCCTCCTCGTACAGTACGACCTCCGGCTTCACGACGCCGCCGCAGGGGCATTTCGGTACGCCCGCGCTGTCCCGGATGAACTCCGGCGGGAAGAAGCCGGCGCACTTCATGCAGCGGTTCCGGTGGATGGAGCCGTGCAGCTCCAGCACATTGCGGCTGCCAGCTTTCTGATGCAGGCCGTCGATATTCTGGGTGACGATGGCCGTCAGCCGTCCCGCCTTTTCCAGCTCCGCCAGAAAACGGTGCGCCGCGTTGGGCTCGGCCTCCAGGGGCAGCATCTTGTCACGGTAGAAGCGGTAGAATTCCTCCGGCTGGCGGCGAAAGAAGGTAGCGGACAGAATGGTCTCTGGCGGGTATGCGTACTTCTGGTTATACAGGCCGTCCACGCTGCGGAAGTCCGGGATCCCCGATTCCGTGCTGACCCCTGCGCCGCCGAAGAAGACGATGCGGCGGCTTTCATCAATGATCCTTTGCAGCGGCTCGTACATGCGTCATCTCTCCCCTTCCTCAGCATAGTGCGCAATGGTCTCCCGTGCTGTCCCCCAGGGACTCCCCGGGAATGCCCGCAGCTTCCACCGGCTGGTGACTTCCCGTGGGCAGGCCTCCGCCAGCGCGTCGATCAGCGCCTGATAGTTACGGGAATGCAGCGCATAGAAGTGCATCTCCGGCTTGCCGTCCACCATGACGAAGTCGTGACCCATCATATCGATGTTGTCCGGCTCGGGTACCAGGGGCTGGAAGGCCTCCCGCTGCATGGCATGACAGGTACGCGGCCCCTGCAGATTCAGCATGCGCCGCAGTTCCTTCTCGTTTTTGGCGAACCATTCCCAGTAGGCGGCAATAGCTTCCTGATCCGGTTTCCTGGCGGTAAAGTGGGGGTGCGTGCCCTCCAGCATCATCCCGATCCCCTCCTGCCAGTGGTCGTGGCGGGCAGGGTCCAGCTTCTTCAGGGCGGCCATGGCGGTCTCCGCCTCCATGCGCCGCCCCTGTACTGCCCGGAGCGTCGCCAGCGCATGCTGGTATTCCGGGGTTCCGCTGGCAGGAGCCGCCAGGGTCAGAAGACGCTCGGCTTCCTCCGGCTGGTGCATCATCGTCCGGCACAGAGCCATGAGGCTGTGCATCACGGCGATGACCCGGCGTTTCTCCTCATCCAGCGTACCGTAGGCATACAGGCAGTCGATGCCCTTGTCCAGCTCCGCATAGGCTCGTTCGAACAGCCAGCGGTCATAGACATAATGCAGGCCCAGGATCAGTCGTGGCATGTGGAAATCGTGGCCGTACTTTCCGGCCCAGCGCATGTGCCGGGCCGCCTCGTACACATCCTCGCGGCGCAGGTGGTACATGCCTGCCAGCACCAGGTACAGGGTCTTTTCGGCATTGGTGCCGTTTTCCCGGTTGACGATCAGGCGCATCTGCTCCAGAAGCCGCTGCGCCCTGGCCAGCTGCCTGTCCTCCACCGCATCCAAAATGCGGAAGACCAGGAGCTTGGCTGTGTTGTCGTGGGGAAAAACGCCCTTCATCACCGGCAGATAGTGCCCCAGGTGCTCCCGCCAGCGCGGGTTGTTCGCCCCCAGGCGGAGCATCACGCCGGCGATCTGATTGGCAAACCAGCTGGGCACGGCGGACGCCTCCTCTCACACAGCCCGGCCGTTCAGGAAAAGCAGAAAAATCAGAAGTTGCGACTCATGTCGTAATGCGCGTAGAACTCGTTGCGGAAGTCCAGGAAGCAGTCGTTGGCAATGGCCTCGCGGATCTGCTCCATCAGGTGCAGGAGGTAGCGCAGGTTGTGGATGGACACCAGGCGACCGCCGGTGATCTCGCCTGAGCGCAGCAGGTGGCGGATGTAGGCGCGGGAGAAGTTGCGGCAGGTGTAGCAGTCGCAGTTCTCGTCCAGCGGGCCCCACTCGCGGCCATATTTGGCGTTCTTGATCACGACGCGGCCCTTGCTGGTCATGGCGGTGCCGTTGCGGGCCACGCGGGTGGCCAGCACGCAGTCGAACATGTCCACGCCGCGCAGCACGCCCTCCACCAGGCAGTCGGCAGAGCCCACGCCCATCAGGTAACGGGGCTTCTCCACAGGCATATAGGGCGCGATCTTCTCCAGCATGTCGTACATGATGGGCTTGGGCTCGCCCACGGAGAGGCCGCCGATGCCGTAGCCGATGAAGTCCATGTCCGCCAGGGTTTTCGCGCTCTGAATGCGCAGATCCTCGTAGAACGCGCCCTGCACGATGCCGAAGAGCGCCTGATCCTCGCGGTTGTGGTGCTTCTGGCAGCGCTCGGCCCAGCGGTGGGTGCGCTCCATGTTGATCTTCGCCGTCTCATAATCGCAGGGATAGGGGCTGCAGACGTCGAAGGCCATGGCGATGTCCGCGCCCAGGGCCATCTGGATATCCATGGATTCCTCCGGGCCGATGAACAGGCGGCTGCCGTCCAGGTGGCTCTGGAAATCCACTCCCTCCTCGCGGATCTTGCGGATACCGGCCAGGGAGAAGACCTGGAAGCCGCCGGAGTCGGTCAGGATGGGCTTGTCCCAGGACATAAACTTGTGCAGGCCGCCCGCCTCGCGGATCAGATCCTCGCCGGGACGCAGGTGCAGATGGTAGGTGTTGGAAAGCATGATCTGCGTGCCGATCTCCTCCATCTCCCGGGGCGTCATGGCCTTGACGCAGGCGGCGGTGCCCACGGGCATATAGATGGGGGTCTGGATATCGCCATGGGGCGTATGCAGCACGCCCAGGCGCGCGCCGGACTGCTTGCAGATATGCTTGAGTTCATAGGAAAAAGGCTTGCTCACTTATTTTCTCCTTCCTCGGGGGACGGCGACTTCTTTTCCTGCACGGCCTTCTCCGTCAGAATGGCGGCAGCTGAGTTGGCAAACTGAACAGCCATATCCGTCAGCTCCGGGCCGTAGGTGTTCCAGATGCTGCCGCAGGGCAGATCCTGGAAGGTCATCATCTGCTTGGTGGTGGGGTGCTGGATGGTCAGCCTGTAGCCCCACAGGGCGATCTGCTGGCCGGAGAGGCCGCTGCCATAGCGGTGGTCGCCCCACAGCGGCGCGCCCATCTCGCGCATCTGCACGCGGATCTGGTGCTTGCGGCCCGTTTCCAGGCGGATCTGGCACAGGCTGGTGCCGTTGCGGGCCCCCAGCCGCCAGCCGTGCAGCACGGCCTGCTTCGCGCCCCGCTCGTCCGCATCGCACACGGTCATGCGGCCCAGGCGCTTGTTCTCGATGACGTAGTTGACCAGGGTGAAGCGCTCGCGCACCTCCCCCGCCGCCACGCACAGGTACTCGCGGCCCGCCTCGTGCTCGCGCATCTGGGCGGACAGGCGGGAGGCTGCCTTCGACGTGCGGGCGAACACCATCAGGCCACCCACGGGACGATCCAGCCGGTGCACCAGGCCCAGGTACACATTGCCGGGCTTGCTGTACTTGATGCGGATGTACTCCTTCAGGTCGGTCAGGATGTCCGGGTCGTGGGAATCATCGGGCTGGGAGCACATATTCGGGGGCTTCACGGCCACGATGATGTGATTGTCCTCATAAACGATCTTAACCATGGAACCACCTTCCGCTGGCGCCGGCGGGCAGCACGCCCCCGGTGGACACGGGCAGGCACAGCTCCTCGGAGTCGATGCGCCCGCCGTGACGGCTCACCACGCACTTTTCCAGCATGTTGGACAGAACGCTGGCCTGGAAGCCCGTGGTGTAGGAGTTGACAAGGTAGAACAGGGGGCGGTCGGAGAGCACCTGGGCACAGGTGTCGATGAGGCCGTAGAGCTCATTTTCGAGCTTCCACACCTCGCCGGACGGGCCGCGGCCGTAGCTGGGCGGATCCATCAGGATGCCGTCATACTTATTGCCCCGGCGGATCTCCCGCTGCACGAAGCGCAGCGCGTCCTCCACGATGAAGCGGAAGCGCGTCTCCGGCAGGCCGGACAGCTCGCGGTTCTCCTTCGCCCACTGCACGATGCCCTTGGAGGCGTCCACATGGGTCACATGAGCCCCCGCCGCCGCGCAGGCAATGGTCGCCGCGCCGGTATAGCCAAACAGGTTCAGCACCTTCACGTCGCTGCGGCCAGAATTCCGGATCAGCTCCTGCATCCACACCCAGTTGGCGGCCTGCTCCGGGAACAGGCCCGTGTGCTTGAAGCTGGTGGGGCGGACGTAGAAGGTGAGATCCTGATGCCGGATCGTCCAGCGCTCCGGCAGACGGGTGAGGAACTCCCACTCGCCGCCGCCCTTCTCGCTCCGGTGATAATGGGCCTGGGCCTGCTTCCACAGGGAGGTGTTGGCCTTGGGCCAGATCGTCTGCGGGTCGGGACGGCGGAGGATCACGTCGCCCCAGCGCTCCAGCTTCTCGCCGTCGCCGGTGTCCAGCACCTCATAGTCCACCCAGGTATCTGCCAAAAACATATGTGTACCTCCAAAAAAGGGGTCAGCGGTAGGTTACCGTATTTTCAAGGGGCTTGTTGTCCGCATGCAGGCGGCTGGGACGATCGTTGTCCGCGGGATAGCCCATGACCAGGATGGCCACGGGGATCTCCCATTCCGGCAGGGCGAACTCCGTCCTCACCGCCTCGGGGATGAAGTGCATCACCCAGGTGCTGCCCACGCCCTGCTCGTGGGCAGCCAGCATCATGTGGGTGGTGACGATGGAGGCGTCCACCCAGCCGCTGTCCTGGCCGTCGTAGCCGCGCTTCCAGCTCTCCCGCTTATCCCAGGTGACCAGCAGGGCCAGCGTGCAGCCGAAGTGGCTCCCGGTGCACCGGCGCAGCTTCGCCAGCGCATCCTCGCTGCGCAGCACATGCACCCGGTGGGGCTGCTTATTGCAGGCGGTGGGGGCCACACGCCCGCATTCAAGGATGTAAGCCAGCTTCTCCTCCGCCACAGGGGCGTCGGCAAAGCGGCGGCAGGAGTAGCGTTCCTGCGCCAGGGTCAGGAAATCGGTCATGTTTTCCTCCTCCGAACAGATGGAATCAGGGTGCAGCGGTCATCTCACAGGCGGATCTCCCTGAGCTCCCGCAATGTCCAGGCGGTCATCTTGTCCCGTTCGACGCGGCCCGTCAGCAGCGCCTTGCGCACATCGACCTTCACCGGCTGGCCATCGGGCAGCTCGCCGTCAAAACGGACGCTGACCGTCAATGTCACGGTGCCCTCGCTGCCGAAGTCCGGCAGGCTGGCGTCCAGACCGCAGCACTCCGCCTCATGGCAGCGCACCACGGTGCAGGCGGACATCCGCTGCAGGGTTTGGGCATCCAGGGGGACGCACAGCTGCTCCCGGGTCATTTTCTTGCTCCAGATGATCTGATCGCAGTACACGCCCTTGGGCAGCTTGCCCAGATGGGCCTTCTGCACGGCCAGGGCCACGTCATCGGCAACCCGCTTGTTGAATTTCTTCTGCTGACGCTTCCAGATGCTGCTGTACAGGAGCATCTTGCCAAGCCATCCCAGGATTTCACCGGTCACGCGTCAAATCATCCTTCCATCCTCAATTCCGAATTTCCTCAGATCGCCCTGGTCGCGTCCGCCAGCCAGGCGTTCTCCTCCTCGGTCAGGTAGGGCGCAAGGGTCTTGCGCACCTTGGCATGGTAAGCGTTGAGCAGCATGCGGCACTCCTCACCCAGCAGGGAGGGCACCACCGCATCCAGGTCGAAGGGCACCATGGTCAGCGTCTCAAAGCGCAGGAAGCGGCCATAGCCGTTGGTCTCCACCTCGCGCACGACGGTCAGGTTTTCCAGGCGCACGCCGAAGCCGCCCTCCAGGTAGAAGCCCGGCTCGTTGCTGGTCACCATGCCCACGTCCAGGGGCTGGGTGTTCGAGACGCCCCAGTGGATGCGCTGCGGGCCCTCGTGGACGGAGAGCAGATAGCCCACGCCGTGGCCGGTGCCGTGGTTGTAGTCCATTTCCAGCCGCCACAGGGGCTCGCGGGCCAGGATGTCCAGGTTCGCGCCGGTACAGCCGGCCTTCCACTGGGCATTGCCCAGCTGCAGGTTGCCCTTGAGAACGAGGGTGTAGAAGCGCTTCTCCTCCTCCGTCAGCTCGCCCATGGCAATGGTGCGGGTGATGTCGGTGCTGCCCTCCAGGTAATGGCCGCCGGTGTCGGACAGGAGGAAGGAGCGGGGCTCGATCTTCCAGGCGGACTCGGGGGTGGCGCTGTAATGCACGATGGCGCCATGGGCCGCATAGCCCATGATGGGGGTGAAGGAGGGGCCGACGTAGTTCTCCTGTTCACGGCGGAATTCCTCCAGCTTCTCCGCCACGGAGATCTCGTCCATCCCGACCTTGCCCGCGTTCTTCTTCAGCCAGTGCATGAACTTCGTCACCGCCACGCCGTCCTTGACGTGGGCAACGCGGATGTTCTCCACCTCGCGGTCGTTCTTCATGGCCTTGGGGAGCGTGGTGGGGTCAGCCTTGTCGATCACCTTCACGCCCGACGGCACGCAGCTCTCCAGCTTGCTGTTGACCACGTTCAGGTTCATCATCAGCTTCGTCCCGGCAGGCAGGGCCGCCACATAGTCATAGACCTCGCCGTAGGGACGGATGGTCACGCCGTCAGCCTGCAGGCGGCAGCGGATCTCCTCGCTCAGCACGGCAGGATTGATGAACAGCACCGCCTCCTGCGCCGTCACCGCCGCAAAGGAAAGCACCACGGGCGTGCAGCTGACGTCGTCGCCGCGCAGGTTCATCAGCCAGCATACATCCATCAGAGACGCGATGACCACCGCATCGGCGTTCTCCTTGCCCAGGGCGGCGCGCACGTCCATCAGCTTCTCGGCGCGGGACTTGCCCACCAGCTCGGCGGAGAGCTCCATCACGGGCCGGGCGCTCAGCGCGGGACGCTCCTGCCAGATCTCGCCCACCAGGTCGCTCTCGCACACCACCTTCGCGCCGTTCTTCTCCGCAATGGCGCGCAGCCTTTCCGCCAGGCGGGCGCTGACCACGCGGCCGTCAAAGCCGAAGGTCATGCCGGGCTTCAGGTGCTTCTCCAGGTACTCGGTGATGGCGGGCACGCCGGGCTCGCCCATCTTCATCAGGTCGATGCCGCTGCCCTCCAGCTGCTCGGCAGCCTGCAGGAAGTAGCGGCCGTCCGCCCACTGACCGGCCCAGTCCGCACCCACCAGCAGCGTTCCCGCGCTGCCGGTGAAGCCGGAGACAAAGCTGCGGCACTTGAAGTGGTCGCCCACATATTCAGAACCGTGGAAGTCGTCGGTGGGCACCATGTAGTAGTCCACACCATGCGCGGCCATCACCCGCCGCAGGTCGCAAAGCTGCTGTCGCATATCGTTCATTCCTTTCATGAAAAGGGAAGCATGTCCCCATAGTAATCCACGGTATAGTATAGCACCATTTCCCCGTTTCTGCAAGGACGAAACGGCAGGGACTGTATATCTGTTGTTTCTGCTGGCGCAACCGGTTGACTTTCCTGCTTCAGCGTAGTAAAATGCCGCTATCCCCCATGACGAAGGAGGTACCCGCCATGGCAGAGAATCTGCGCACCATCCGGGGCAGCATCGCCCGCCTGACCGACGCCCTGCTCACCGATTATGACCAGGGCCGCCACATCGACCGCATCGAGCCCTTCAGCCAGCCCGACCGGGACGTGATCATTTCTATCCTCAACAAGCTCAAGCGCCTGCTCTTCCCCGGCTATTTCCGCGAGGCCAATTACCGCGTGTACAGCATGCAGCACAGCCTGTGCGCACTGATGGAGGACGTAGCCTGGCACCTGGGGCAGCAGATTGCCATCGCGCTGCGGCTGGGGGCGACGGTGGACGCCGTGCGCGCCGCAGAGCTGGACGCCCTGGCCCAGGAGAAGACGGTGCAGTTCCTCGAAAGGCTGCCGGAGGTGCGCGCCCTGCTGGAAACCGACCTGGAGGCCGCCTATGACGGCGACCCCGCCGCCACCTCCCTGGACGAGATCATCATCGCCTATCCCGGCCTGCAGGCCATCATGGTCAACCGCATCGCCCATGTGCTCTTTGAGCTGCAGGTACCCCTCATCCCCCGCATCATGACCGAGTACGCCCACAGCCGCACGGGCATCGACATCCACCCCGGCGCGACCATCGGGCGGTACTTCTTCATCGACCACGGCACCGGCATCGTCGTGGGCGAGACCACCGTCATCGGCGACTATGTGAAGATCTACCAGGGCGTGACCTTGGGCGCGCTCTCCACCCGCGGCGGCCAGAGCCTGCGGGGCCATCGCCGTCATCCCACCATTGAGGACAGGGTCACCATCTATTCCGGCGCCTCCGTCCTGGGCGGCGACACGGTCATCGGCCACGACGCGGTCATCGGCGGCAACGCCTTCATCACCTCCTCCGTTGCGCCGGGGATGCGCGTCTCCGTCCGCAGCCAGGAGCTCGAAATGCGCCCCGGCAAGGGCGGCTGGTGAAGCGCTGCGGTCGCTTCCTCCGGCGCGTTTCACGGAACCTTATTGATTCAACTGAGGTCGGCGAAAACCGGCCTCTTTTTGACTCTTCATGGAAAGTTAGGGAATGGCTTGTATGGCATGGCGCAGACACCCTCATCGCCATGGCGGCTGCATCAGAGCCTCAAAGGGGACGATGCGGCGTCTTTGCGGAGGGTTGCGCCCTCCTACTTATTCATTCAAGCAACCCTCCGCAACGTCGCCGCCCCGATATGCAGCCGCCGTTCCAACGCCTCGGGGACGCGGGGGGTGCTACAACAAGTGTCGAGACGATAACAGAG
>JAFXDB010000170.1 GCA_017516305.1 Clostridia bacterium
CTCTCAGTCAGCTGCGCTGACAGCTCCCCCCAAGGGTACCCTCTCAGTCAGCTGCGCTGACAGCTCCCCCCAAGGGGGAGCCTTTTGGGGGAATGATGTACATCAGAACAGGACGCTGATGGCCTGCATCACCGTGTCCACGCCCACCAGCTTGACCCCCTCGGGCTTCCGGATGCGGGAGAGGTTCTCCCGGGGCAGTATGATGGTGGTAAAGCCCAGGCGCTGGCATTCGGCGATGCGGCGCTCGCACTGGGGGATGGCGCGCACCTCGCCCGCCAGGCCGATCTCGCCCATCACAGCCACATCCGCCCCCACGGACTCGTCCCGCAGGGAGGACACCACCGCCAGGCACAGCGCCAGGTCGGCTGCCGGCTCGGACAGCTCCAGGCCGCCGGCGACGTTGATGTACACGTCCTGGTTGTAGGTTTTCTGGTTGGCGCGCTTCTCCAGCACCGCCAGCAGCAGGGCTACGCGGGCGCCGTCCGCACCGCCCACCGTGCGGCGGGGGGTACCGAAGTAGCTCTGGCTGGCCAGGGCCTGCACATCGCAGAGAATGGGCCGCGTCCCCTCCAGGCCGCAGAATACCACGCTGCCGCTGGCCCCCTTGGCCCGGCGGCTCAGCAGCTGCTCGGAGGGGTTGAGCACCTCCACCATGCCCTCGCCGGTCATCTGGAACACGCCCAGCTCATTGACGGAGCCGAAGCGGTTCTTCACCGCGCGCAGCAGGCGGTACTCCTGCATGCGGTCGCCCTCAAAGTACAGCACCACGTCCACCATGTGCTCCAGCAGGCGCGGGCCGGCGATGGCGCCGTCCTTGGTCACGTGGCCGACAAGGAAGGCCGCCACGCCCGTCTCCTTACATACGCGCATCACCAGGGATGTGCATTCGCGGATCTGGCTGACGGAGCCGGGGGCCGAGGGCATGTCCGGACGGTACATGGTCTGCACGGAGTCGATGACCGCCACGTCCGGCTGCAGGTGGCGCAGCTTTTCCTCCACCGCATCCAGGGCGTTTTCCGCCAGGACATAGAGGTTCGGCAGATTCACGATGCCCAGCCGGTTGGCGCGGAGCTTGATCTGCTTGGCACTTTCCTCGCCGCTGACGTAGAGCACCCGCTTGCCCGCCCGGGCCAGGTTGGCGCACACCTGCAGCAGCAGCGTGGACTTGCCCACGCCCGGGTCGCCGCCGATGAGCATCAGCGCGCCCTCCACCAGGCCGGAGTTATCCGGGCCGCTGCCGCCCAGCACGCGATCCAGCTCGCCGATGCCGGTGGATACGCGCAGGGTCACGTCCTCGGGGATGTCATCCAGCAGCATCGGGGCCGCGCCGGTGCCGGGCCGCTGCCGCGCGGCCAGCTTGGCATTCTTCCCCGTCGCGCCGGTGATGACGGCGGCCTCCTCCATCGTGTTCCAGGCGCTGCAGCCGGGGCATTTGCCCACCCATTTGGCGGTTTCAAACCCGCAGGCCGTGCAGGCAAAGAGCGTTTTTTCCTTGGCCATAAGGGGCCTCCTGTGATTGATAGCTTTGTTACAACTGATTATAGCATCTTTCCCCGCCCCTGTGAAGGGGAACAGGTCAGCAAATACCTCCGCCGCTGACACTTCCACCCAGGCAGGGCTTGACAGCAGCGTACTGCCGTGATAGAATAGCCCCATTCTTCTCAAAGGAGGGATCCGTATGAAGGCTTGCGCTTCCGCCATCTGGTATAGCATGCAGCATGCTGTCGTCGTATTCTGGCGATGCGGCAGGCTTTCATTGCGGTACCCTTCTGGGGGCTGAATCCCCCCTGACAGGCGTAACAAAGCAGTGCAGGCTTGCCATTTCCGGCATGAACCCGCACTGCTTTTTTATATTCCCTTTTCTACGACCGACGTAAAAGGAGGAAGCCATCATGTGCAGCACCGACCCCACCCAGTACCTGAAGTACTATTACGAGACCCACGATGAGGACAGCCGTCTGACGAGCCGCACCGGGCAGATCGAATACCTGACCACCATGCGCTACATTGAGAAATACCTGCGGCCCGGCATGCGGATCCTCGAAATTGGCGCGGCCACGGGACGCTACAGCCACGCCCTGGCCCGCATGGGCTACCAGGTGGACGCGCTGGAGCTGCTGGAATGCAACATCGAGGTCTTCCGGCAGAATACCCTGCCCGGTGAGAAAATCACCATCACCCAGGGCACCGCCACCGACCTGTCCGCCTTCGCGTCGGATACCTACGACATGACGCTGCTCCTGGGCCCCATGTACCACCTTTTCACCCGCGAGGAGCAGGAGATGGCCCTGTCCGAAGCCCTGCGCGTGACAAAGCCCGGTGGCCTGATGTACACGGCTTACTGCAACAACGAGGCGACGATCTACAACTTCTGCTTCATGCGCGGGTACCTGATGGATCCCCACTTCTTCCCGCTGATCGACAAGGAGACCTTCAAGTGTACCTCCAACCCGGAGGATCGGTTCGTGCTGCACCGGCAGGAGGAGATCGACGCGCTGATGACGCCGCTCCCCGCCGACCGGCTGCACCTCATCGGTACCGACATGATGACCCAGTACATCAAGGGCGCCATCGAAGAAATGAGTGAGGAAGTGTACCAGTACTACCTGAAATACCACTTCCTCGTCTGCGAGCGCCCAGACATGATCGGCATCACCAACCATTACCTGGATATCTGCCGCAAGCGCGGGTGAGGCTGCCGGGCACCTCTCACGCCAGTTCCGCCCGCATGCGCCATCGGAAAGCAACAGCCGCCAGCAACGCCGTCAGCGCCGCGCTGCAGGTGACGATCAGCAGCGGCAGCCACAGGGCCTCCCAGGTCAGCCGCAGCTGCATCGCCGCCCGCACGGAAGCCGTGCAGTACAGGAAGGGAAGACACCGGCTGATATCCAGCAGCACGCCGCCGGTGGTCTGAGCGTCAAACCAGATGGAGCCCAGGAAGGCCCCCAGGGAAATGATGATGGAGCAGAGCCCCGGCGCGGCCTTGTCATTGCAGAGCGTGCCGAAGAGCAGCCCCAGGCCGATGAAGAACACCGCCGAGGGAGTCAGCGGCAGCACCGACAGCAGCACGCCGCCCAGGGACAGCGCCGTCCCCGTCAGCAGGGAAACCCCCAGGGAGAACACCAGCAGCAGCCCCGCCTGCAGGAGCGCAATGACCAGCATCGGCAGCATGTACCCCAGGATGAAGTCCATGGGCGTCATGGGCGAGGAGAAAAGGCGCAGCAGGAACGCGCCGCTGCGGTCGCGGGCCACGGAAATGGCCGTGAACAGCATCACGAACATCTGCCCGAAGATGGCGATGCCGCCGGACAGGTTGTCGATGCGGAAGATGGTCATGCCGGCCTCCGGCGGAATGCTTTGGTCAACCAGCGTCATGATGACGAGCATCACCAGCGGAAAGCCCAGACAGAAAATGTAGCTCAGCGCATCCCGCAGGATCTCCTGGGCATTGCGCTGCGCAAAGGCGCCGATTCTGCGCATCATTGGTCACCCCCTCCTTCCGCCAGGGCCACAAAGACCTCCTCCAGGCCCTTCCTGCCCGTTTTCTCCTCCAGCTCCGCCAGGGGGCCGACGGCCACCAGCCGACCGTTCAGCATCACGGCAATGCGGTCTGCCAGGGCCTCCGCCTCCTCCATGTAGTGCGTGGTCAGCAGGATGGTCATCCGACCCTTCAGGCTGCGGATGACCCGCCACATGTCCCGCCGGGCCAGCACATCCAGGCCCAGGGTCGGCTCGTCCAGGAAGATCACCTCCGGGCGGCCGATGAGGGCCATGGCGATGGACAGGCGGCGTTTCCAGCCGCCGGAGAGCGTCTTTGCGCGGCTCTTCGCCACCTCCTCCAGTCCCATCAGGATGATGGTCTCCTCCGCCCGGCGGACTGCTTCCGCCCGTTCAAGGCCATACACCTGCGCCATGAAGAGCAGGTTCTCCCGGACGGTCAGGTTTTCCGCCACCGCCGTTTCCTGCGGGGACAGGCCGATGCGGCGCTTCACCTCCGTCGGCTCCGTCCGGCAGGAATGGCCGCAGACGAAGCATTCCCCCGCTGTGGGCACGCTCAGGCAGCTGAGCATGCGGATGGTGGTGGTCTTTCCCGCGCCATTCACCCCCAGCAGCGCCAGCATCTCCCCCGCAGGCACCTGCAGGTCGAGGCTGTTCACCGCTGTCTTCTCCCCGAAGCGCTTGGTCAGCCCTCGGATTTCAATCGCATTCATGTTTCTTCCTCCTTCCCGATCATTCCGCCGGGCATGTCCCCCATGCTCACCAGGGCGATGCCCTTGTCCGTGTCCGCCAGCACCAGCAGGAAGCTCCCCGGCTTGATCCCGAAGGCCTCCCGGACATTGACCGGCAGGGTGATCTGCCCCTTGTCATTGACGCGGACACAGCCGTACATCCGCTTTCCGTTCAGCGTCATCGGGGCGTCCGTCATGCCGCGGGCCAGCAACTCCACCGGCATGCCGAAGATGTCCGCCATGCGCACACAGCTGGCAACGTCCGGCAGCGTGTCGCCCCGTTCCCATTTGGCCACCGTCTGCCGGCTGACGCCCAACTTCTCCGCCAGCTCCTCCTGGGTCAGCCCCATATGGGAGCGAAACAGCCTGATCTGGTTCATTTCCTTCATATCCAATCACCTCACACAACCATTATATATCCGGGAAAATGTTGACGCAACCAACCAAAGCTCACATTTGCGCTATACTTCTTAACATTTTCCGCATTCTCTCCACCCGCCAAGAAAAGATTGTGCCCCTGCGTTTTCTGTGCTATAATGACCGCATCCACCCACAAAGGAGAAGCTGCGTATGGAAAACCTCGTCACGTCCTTCGAAGCGGTGCTGCCGCTGTTTCTGATGATCCTGCTGGGCATGCTCCTGCGCCGCATCGGCATGCTGGAGGAGAAGGTGCGCCTGAGCCTGAACAAGCTGTGCTTCAAGGTGTTCCTGCCCATTTACCTGTTCTGCAACATTTACTCCATCAAGGACATTTCGCAGGCATTCGACCTGCGGCTGATCCTCTTTGGCTGCCTGGGGCTGGTGGCTGCCTTCGTGGTGCTGATGCTGACCATCCCCCGCATTGAGCGCGAAAACAGCCGCCGGGGCGTGATGATCCAGGCCATGTTCCGCTCCAACTTTGCCCTCTTCGGCCTGCCGCTGGCGGAGACGCTGTGCACGGCGGAGTTCATCGGCCCCACGTCGCTCCTGCTGGGCGTGACGGTACCCATCTTCAACATCCTGGCTGTCATCGCCCTGGAAACCTTCCGCGGCGGCAAGCCCTCGGTCAAAAAGATGCTGCGGGGCATCGCCACCAACCCGCTTATCATCGCTTCTCTGCTGGGCATCGTCTTCTACTGCCTGAAGACCTACGCAGGCTTCCGCTTCCCCGACTCGGTCTACACCGGCACCATGGTCAAGCTGGGCAATGTGGCCACGCCCCTGTCCCTGGTGGCCCTGGGCAGCCAATTCGTGTTCTCCAGCGTGAAGAACTTCCGATTCCAGCTGTTCCTGACCGTGCTGGTGCGCCTGGTGATCCTGCCGCTGACGATGGTGGCGATCGCCGTGGCCCTGGGGCTGCGCAACGAATTCCTCGTGCCCATCCTCATCATGTACGGCGCGCCCACGGCGGTCTCCTCCTACCCCATGGCCCAGCAGATGGGCGGCGACAGCGACCTGGCCGCCTCGGCGGTGGTCTTCACCAGCGGCTTCGCCATCCTGACCATCTTCCTGTTCATCTTCGGGCTGAAGACGATGGGACTGATTCTGTAAAGGCGCATATGAAACGTGCGGCGCACCTGTGATGGGTACGCCGCACGTTTTGCTTCATTCCGCCATGGTCGAAAAGTACCATGCATATCCGCCGACACGCCGCAGGACATTCAGTCCCTCCAGCGAAATCTCGGCGTCCGCTGAGAGTACATAACCCCAGCAGTCGTCCACCGCGCCGCCGGTGATGAAGAACACATCGTCACCACATTTCCAGCCACCTGCCAGCCGGAAGGGATGCCACCAGGGCAGCATGCTGCGGGTAAGCAGATCCACCGGAAGGCTGACCACCTGCTCCGTACCGTCTGCCAGGTACAGGCGCACCCATTCCCCTTCGACCTTCATTCGAACAAAGTCAGGCTGTGCAGCAAATGCCTCATGGGCGGTACGCAGCTCGCGCAGAAACGCCGTCTCCTGGTCTTCCCGCCAGTCCCGCTCTATCCATA
>JAFXDB010000171.1 GCA_017516305.1 Clostridia bacterium
TGGGAGGTGTACGGGCGTGATGATGCAAGCACCGGCAACACCAGTGCATCTTACTACATCGGCAAAGCCGGAACGACATCTGCATATATCCGCACCCGCACGAACGGTGTAAACCGTGTTGTCAAGCAGTACACTTTTGAGAAGGACATGACGGGGCGTATATCGTGGTGTCCGAATAACAGCAGCTCACTGCCTGCTTGCTCCCGCTCCCGCATTATGCTGCTGGAGGGCGAGTACACCGCCGACACTGCCCCCGCATTCGAGCCGTGCGACAAGCAGACCCTGACCGCCGCCCTGCCGGAGACCGTCTACGGCGGCACGCTGGACTGGACGACCGGCCTGCTGACGGTGACGCATTTTGCCCAGACGTATGACGGAACCGAGGCATGGGTCGATCCTGGAAACGGTATGACCTACACGCTGCCCAACTCCATTCCGAGCGAGGCAATGACCGACAATGAGGCTTTCTATCACCTCTGCAGCCACTACAAGCCCGTCAAGTACAGAGCGCCGGATGAACAGGCGGACATGAGCTGCTACACCCTCAATGGACATACGCTGTGCATCAAGGATACGTCCGTGGGCACCCTGGAGGGCCTCAAGGCATACTTGGCCGCCCAGGCCGCAGCGGGTACGCCCGTGACCATCGTACACCCGTACAAGGCCGCCTACCGCACCACGCATCAGCTTGACCCGCAGACGCTGGAAATGCTCAAGGGATACAACGCCGTGTGGAGCGATACGGGCGATACGTCGGTTGTGTACATCGCGGATACGAAGATGTACATCGACAATGCGGTGGCGGCGCTGGCAGCCAGCTGTCAGCACACCTGACGCCCCTTTTCCCGTCATCCCATAACAAAAGCGCATGCTGCTCATTGGCGGTATGCGCTGATTTTATCTGCGGTTTGTGCGGTTTGTCCCCGGTGCTGCCGCTTACCAGCTCAGCACCTCATAGCCATCCTCGGTGACCAGCACCATCAGCTCCCACTGGGCAGATGGCTGTCCGTCCTCGGTGTAGATCTCCCATTCGTTCTCGATGTGGGTACAGACGTCGGCAGTCCCCAGATTGATCATGGGTTCAATGGTAAAGACCATGCCGGGAACCATCAGCATCCCCGTCCCGGCCCTGCCGGTGTAGCCCACCCAGGGATCCTCGTGGAACTCGAGGCCCACGCCGTGACCGCCGATCTCCTCCACCACGCTGCAGCCGTTGGCCTTCGCATGATCGTTGACCGCCTGGGCCATATCCCCCAGGAAGCCCCAGGGCTTCACCTGCGCCAGGCCCTTCTCCACGCACTCCCGGGCCACCTCCACCAGGCGCTGCTTCTCCGGCGTCGTTTCGCCGATGATGAACATGCGGGAGGAATCGGAGTAGTACCCATCCAGGATGGTGGAGCAGTCCACGTTGACGATGTCGCCTTCCTTCAGCACCACGCTGTCCAGCGGAAAGCCGTGGCACACCTGGTCGTTGACGGAGGTGCACACGCTGTACGGGTACCCCTTATAGCCCAGGGGCGCGGGAACGCCGCCCATCTCCTCCGTCATGCGGCGGACAATACGGTCGATCTCCCCCGTCGTCATGCCCGGGCGGATCACGCGGGCGATCTCATCCAGCACTGCCACGTTGACCTTCGCACTCCGGCGGATGCCCTCCAGCTGTGCAGGTGTCTTGAGCATTGCCCGGGTGGGCACCTCATGCCCCTGCGCCGCCGCCAGAGCAATGCGGTTGTCCGTCTGCATGTGGCAGGCTTTGTATTTGCGGCCGCTGCCGCACCAGCAGGGCTCATTGCGTCCGGGGATGGCATTCATCTGGGGTACCTCCTGTTATGTTGGAAATCACTTTCCTTTGGGCTGACGGGTCTTGCCCATGCAGAACACGGCAATGACGCCGGGGCCGGTGTGGGCGCCGATGACGGAGCCGACATAGGTCAGCCGCACCTCACAGGCCGGAAGCGCTGCACGAAGCCTATCCGCCAGCATCCCCGCCTCGTCAGCACAGTCGCCGTGGGAAATGAGGATGAGCTGCCCCTCCGGCTCCACAATATCCTGGCAGATATGCTCCGCCAGGGCGCTGATGGCCCGCTTGCGGCCGGGAACCTTGCCGTACACGGCCAGCTTGCCGTTCTCATCCACATGCATCACGGGCTTGATGTGCGCCAGCGTGCCGATGATGGCGCTGGTCTTCGAAACGCGTCCGCCGCGGGAGAGATGCATCAGGTCGTTGACCGTGAACCAGTGGATTACATTCTGTACATTCTCCTCGGCCCACCGGGCGTTCTCCGCAAGGGACATGCCGTCGGCACGGTTCTGCAGCACATAATGCAGCAGCAGCCCCTGACCGGCGGAAGCGCACAGGCTGTCCACCACATGAATGGTGCGCTCCGGGTATTCCTCCCGCAGGTCATCCGCTGCCAGCCTTGCCGCCTGGCAGGTGCCGGACAGCCCGCTGGAGAAGGCAATGAGCAGCACATCCTCCCCGCCTTCAAGAATGGGACGCAGATGCTCCTCCCACACCGCAGGGGTCACCTGGGTGGTCGTGGGCAGCTTGCCCGCACGCAGCTGGTCATAGAACGCGCGTGTGCTCTCCTCCGTACCATCGGGAACATGGGTCACATCATCCAGTACATAAGCCAGGGGTACAACGCGCAGCTTCTCCTGCGCACCGATCCATTCCTGCGGCATATCGATCGCTGAATCCGTTACAATCCAATACATGATGAAGCCTCCTGTTGATTTCGAGTACCGCATCATTATATCACACCGGTTATCTGTTTACAAGGTTTTCGATAACCGATTTGCAAGTTTTTCTTACCTTTTCTGATTTCGGGGGCAAAATGACAGTCGCCTCCCGAACTTATTGCCAGTATTTCCCGTCCAGCTCCCGGTACTGGATGGCCTCGGCGATATGCTCCATGGCAATGGTCTCTGCACCTGCCAGGTCAGCAATCGTCCGGGCGACCTTGATAACGCGTCCATAAGCACGCATGGACATGCCCATGCGCTCCACCGCCACATGCAGCACGCCCTCAGCCTCCGGGGTCATTTTGCAATACTTGCGGCTGAGCTTTGCGTCCAGCTGGGCGTTGCAGTGGATGCCGTCAGCCTGGTAGCGCTGCAGCTGCATTTCGCGGCAGCGGCGGACGCGCTCGCCCACCACCTGGGAGGATTCGCCCGCGCCGCCGGTGCTGATCTCCCGCACAGGCACCGCATCCACCTCGATCTGGATGTCGATACGATCCAGCAGCGGGCCGGACACGCGGTCAAGGTAGCGGCGGATCTCGCTCTTGGAGCAGCGGCATTTCTTCTGCCTGCTGCCGAAAAAGCCGCAGGGGCAGGGATTCATGCTGGCCACGAGCATGAAGCTGGACTGGTATTGCGCCTGGTTCATCACGCGGGTGACGGAGACCACGCCGTCCTCCAGCGGCTGTCGCAGGGCCTCCAGGGCATTGCGGCTGAATTCCGGCAGTTCATCCAGGAACAGTACGCCGTTGTGGGCCATGCTGACCTCGCCCGGGCGGGCGTTGCTGCCGCCGCCAATGAGGCTGGCCACCGACGCAGAGTGGTGCGGAGCGCAGAAGGGCCGGGCGGCCATGAGACCGTCGCCGGGGCGGAGCTTTCCGGCAATGGAGTGGATGCGGGTGGTCTCCAGCGCCTCCTCGAAGCTCAGCGGCGGCAGGATCCCCGGCAGACACCGGGCCAGCATGGTCTTGCCGGAGCCGGGTACGCCGATCATGAGCATATTGTGGCCACCGGCTGCGGCAATTTCCAGTGCCCGGCGGGCCGCCAGCTGCCCCTGCACCTGGGCCATGTCCATCTGACAGACCGCATTCTCGACGATCTCCTGATAGCTGCGCTGCATCTGCGCCGGAATAGGCGCCTTGCCCTTGAGATGCTGCACCACCTGGCGCAAATTCTTCGCCGGGTAGACGCGCACGCCCTGGATGCAGGCCACCTCCTCGGCGTTCCCCGCAGGGAGGATGACCTCCCGGATCCCCTGTTCGCTGGCGGAAATGACCATGGGCAGCGCGCCGCGCACAGGCTGCAGCGTGCCGTCCAGGGACAGTTCGCCCAGCAGGAGCGTGTGCATCATGTCCATGGGGTCGATCTGGTTAGCCGCCAGCAGGATCGCCACCGCAATGGGCAGGTCAAAAGCAGGGCCCTCCTTGCGGACATCCGCCGGGGCTAGGTTCACCGTCAGGCGGGAAATGGGCATGGAAAAGCCGCTGTTGACGATGGCCGCGCTGACGCGGTCGCGGCTTTCCTTGACGGATGCGTCCGGCAGGCCGATGATCTCCAGCTGGGGCATGCCGCCCGCCGCGTAGACCTCTACCTTCACTGCAAAGCCATCCACGCCGCTCAGACCGTAGCTCAGGGTGCGTGCCAGCATGACAGCACCTCCATTCCATTTGTATTATACCTATTATACCACGGCAGCTGCCAAAAAATCAACCAATGAAAAGGCCGCTGCCGCAGGGGCTTCCCCCAGCAACAGCGACCACTGAAGTTGATTCTCCCCTGTCTTACCAGACGTTGGGCACCAGCGGAATGGCCATCATCAGGTCACCCAGCCAGCCGTCCTTCCAGGGATAGTTGCGGATGGCGTCCATCCACCAGGTGGGGGCCAGCATGCCGCTGGCATAGGGGAAGAGGAACACGAACATCACCAGCGCTGCCGCCAGCAGGGCCGCACCCAGGATCATCCACCGCTGCCTTCTGCGGGCGGAGAGCTTATCCAGCGCCAGCACCAGGCCCAGGATCAGGAAGGGCACGGAGGCGAAATAGTGGTAGATGTAGGTGCCGCGGGGCACCAGCACCCAGGGCAGGATCTGCGCCGCAAAGCCGATGAGGACGAAGGCCGGGCCGATATCCCAGCTGCGGGAGAAGACCTGCCATACGCCGCCCTCGCGGTTCAGGGCATAGCGGTGGTTGCGCACCCAGAGATAACCCACGTACACCATACCTGCCAGACCTGCATACCACACGATGGGGTTGCCAAAGCAGTAGATGGCATAGCGCCAGCCGTCAGGGACAAAGGAGGGAGAGGCATAGTACATGGGGGTCTGCATGGTGAACCACTCGTACCAGGGCGAGTAGTAGGCATGATCCATGCCCAGACCGGGAGTGCCATGGTAGTTGATGATGTTGATCTGCGTCTCCCACACGAGCTGCAGCCAGCCCAGGACGCCGTCCACTTCGCGGGCCTGATAATGCACCACATAGGAGCCCAGGTAGATCGCCAGGGGCACCGCCACGAAGAACAGCAGGCACCACAGGCACAGGTGGATGACGCGCTTCATCGCCGGGTTGTCGCGGCTGTTGAGCAGCTCCAGCTCTGTCTCCGTCAGGTTCTCTGCCGTGCGCTTCATGCGGACAGCGTCCAGTCCCACACGGATGGCACGCCCGCAGGCCCAGAAGTAGACCACCGCCAGGCCGATGCCGGAGTACACGCCGATCCACTTGCTCGCCACGCCGCAGCCCATGAAGAAGCCGCTCAGCGCCAGGTCGGGCAGGAGCTTCTTCAGCGGCGTCACCACGATGTCCCGCTGCACAAAGCGCAGCATGAACCACCAGCTGAGGATGATGAAGAGCACCGGGTAGCTGTCGATGGTGGCGATGCGCGTCTGGGTGAAGTGCATGCAGTCCACCGCCATGAGGAACATGGCCGCAAAGGCCAGGGAGGTCTTTTTCGTCAGCTGTTTGGCAATGGCGTACATGGCCGGCAGCATCAGCACGCCCGCCATCGCGCCGGCAAAGCGCCAGCCGAAGGGCGTCATGCCGAAAAGCTGAATGAACCAGCTCATGATGACCTTGCCCAGCGGCGGATGCGTCCACTCGTAGGCGTCCTGGCCGGTGGCATGCTCAAAGCCGGTGCGGGCGTGGTAGATCTCGTCAAAGTAGGTAGAGTTCCACCAGCCGGGCTCGCCGTCCAGGGTGTCGGGCTCATCCAGGAGGTTGGCGGCATTCTCCGGGTGCGGGTCGCTCACGGAGACAATGGTCGCCCCGATGGCCTCCCCCGCCGCGTTGCGGAACAGCAGCTCGTTGAACACCAGCGGCTCCTGGGCTTGGTACTCGATGGGATAATACGTCTCGTCGTACTTGTACTGCCGCTGGGCGGTGATGCGCACATACCGGCCGGAAAGATGCACCACGCCGGTCAGGTCGCTGGCGCCGTAGAATTCCCGCTTTGCCCCGTTCATGTAGTACGGGGTCAGATACTTCCAGCGGAAGCACTCTCCCTCGGCCATCTGCGCCCAGTAGAGGCGATCAGCCGTCCAGGTCTCGCCGTCATCGCTGGTTTCGATAGTGAAGTCACGGTAGCTGACCTGGGCGTTGTAGAGGAATGTGAAGTCCTCATGGTATGCGCCCAGGTCGATGACCACCTGCGAATCCTCCTGATGGAGGGAGAAGGCCGTCTGCGGGGCCTTGGTGGATCCCAGGGTGGTAAGGGTGACAATGGCATACAGCAGCGTCACCACGCTCACCAGGATGGCGTCCAGGCGGCCCCACTTCACCTTGTGGGTATCGGTGTAGTTGAGGGGCGTGCAGGGATGCTCCGTCAGCACCTCCACCGGGGCCAACGGGGACGGCACTGCGCCGGTCAGCTTCAGGGGCTCGCCCTCGGCGCAGATGCGCTGGCACAGCCACACGCTCCACACCGCCAGCGCCACATTGGTCATGCTGACCAGACAGGCCAGGGTGTGGGTGTCTGCGTTGAGGTGGCCCATGCTGCTGCCCAGGCGGATGGAGTTATCCAGGACGATGGCGGCGTTGATGAACACTGTGCAGGAGAAGCCCGCCAGCAGCCACACCAGCCGCCGGTCGCGGCGGATGACGCAGGCCATGCCCAGCAGGAACAGCGCCGGGAAAAGGTAGCGCTCGTGCATCTTGACGCCGAAGACGTACAGGAGGATGAACAGCACCGCACCGCACAGGGGAAGCATATGCAGCTTCCCGCTGCGGACAAACATCGGCAGCACAATGGCAAAGGCCAGGGCCATCATCACCGTGCCCAGCGCACCCCAGGTGGTATCAAACACCAGCATGAAGGCCAGAACCGTGGTAAAGAGCAGCATCAGCACCGGCTCCACCAGGCTCAGGCAGACGCGCTCCCGCAGGCCGTCGCGGATGCGCAGACGCAGCAGCATCATCAGCAGCCCCGAGGCCACAAGGAACAGTACGCCCGCCAGCAGCAGCGCCACAGGAGACAGCTGCATCGCCCACGCGCCCTCCACGCCGGGGATGTATTCGCGTACATAGCCGTCCCCGGTGCTGTAAACCGTCCAGGGGTTGCCGATGGAAAGGATGCAGCCATCCTCGCTCCCGGCATAGAACACGCCCAGGGCGATCAGGGCAAGGCCGATGACCAGCGCCAGGGTGATGGCGGGCTCCAGCCAGGTCATCTTTTCTTCCCGGCGGCGCAGGAAGGTGACCACGCACCACAGTGCGCACAGCGTCAGCAGCAGAAGCGTCACGCCGGTGGAGGCCGGGTACAGGATGGACTGCCAGTTGCCGCCGAAGAGGTAGTACAGGTTGGCGGTGTTGACCGTGGCGTAAGGATAGGAAGCCAGGGTGCGGCCGTAGAGATCGGTCAGCCAGGAGAGGCCGCCCATGCCGATGGCCGCCGGCAGCACGATGACCGCCGCCGTCAGCAGGCTCCACAGGAGGCCCCAGCCCATCTGCTTCCACACGCGGGGGAAGACCAGGCGGTTCTTCTCCCGCCGGGGCAGCTCGTGCACCAGGGCGATGATGATGGCCGCCAGGCCCAGGAAGCCCATCATCAGCGCCTGGGGCTTGATGAGGATGGCTGCCACATACACCGGCAGCACCAGGTGCCACTTCTCGCGCATGGCCAGGTAGGCCACCAGCATCAGCAGCAGGCACAGGACGCTGTCCACCTGGCACCACGCGGCGCTGTTGAGAATGACGGCAGGGTTGAAGGCCACCAGCAGCGCCGCCAGGGACGCCTGACGCTTCCCGCAGCCATGATCGTCCGCCAGGCGATACACCAGCGCCGCCGCCAGCAGGTCGCAGGCCATGGGGATCAGCTTGTGGATGAAGGCCGCCGGAAGCGCGCCGCCCAGCAGGCGGTACAGCCCCTCGTTGAAGCCCATCACATACAGGTATCCCGGAGGATAATCACAGAAGCTCGTCGCCTGATAGAATCCCCAGGGGCCATAGTTGGCGAAGGTAGCTCCCCAGGAGATGAAGCAATTCACGTCCACCTGGTAACCGGTGACCAGGAGCGCGATGATGATCCGCACCACCGCCGCTGCGGCCAGCCCCAGGGGCAGCAGAAGCCGCTCGCCCGTCAGCGCGGCATGGCGTCCCTGCCGCAGGTCGCCCGAGGCGTCCCGGCAGAGCCAGCGGCAGCCCAGGAAGGCCAGCAGCACATACACGCCGCTGAACACCAGCGTCCAGGGCCAGAAGGGGGCCGCCACCGCGTCGGTGGCATCCTCCGCACCCGCATCGGCCACGGGGGCGACCGGCTCGGTGTAGAAGGGCTCCACCTTCACGCCCGCAGGGACGTTCTCCACCTTTTCAAAGCAGAGATCGTCAAAGGCGGCCCAGCCCGTACTCAGGCCGCTGTAGCCGCCCAGGCGGGCAAAGACGGTCACCATATCCTGCTCGGGCCCCGTGCGGCCGTAAAGCTCCACAAAGACCCATTCGTCCGTGGTGCCGAAAACGCTGGCGCTGAAGACGAACACGCCCTCCACCGAGAGGTTCGCGCCGCGTCCGCTGTCCGCAATATCCGCAGCCCGCACCCAGCCGGACAGGCGGTAGAGGCTGTCCGGCTCCACGGGGACGTTCTGGGCAAAGCGGGCGTCGTTGCCCTGGGTATTCTCCACCACGGCGGCGCGGCCCGTGCGGCCCTCCTCCGTCATGGAGAAGAAGCTGACGACCGGGTCGCGCATCCACACGCCCGTGTACCAGCCGCTGGGCAAGCCGTCGCCGTCCAGCGCCTCAAAGCCGGGGTTGATCAAGAGATTTCCCTCCTGCGCCACCGCGGGCTGCATCACAGGCGCCGTCAGCAAAAGCAGCATCGTCAGGATCAGAAGAAACCGTTTGCATAAACGCAAATACCATCACTCCGTCATAATCAGTTTCGTACCGCCAGAAAGGCATTTGGGACATAAAGGACGCCCTGGGCGGTGATTTCCACTACATCAAAACGAACGGAACGCTCCATCCATTCCCGTTCCACCAGAAAAACCAGGGCCGCATGGGTCATCCGACGCTGCTTGGCAGGCGTCACGGCCATCAGGCCCTCGCCCCTTCTGCCCGCAGGCCGGGCCTTGACCTCCACGAAGGCGATGGTCTCCCCGTCCTGCATCACCAGGTCGATCTCCCCGTCCCCGCCGCGATATCGCCGCGCAAGGACGGTCATGCCACGGCGGACAAGATACGCCTCAGCCTGCTGCTCGCCGGTCACTCCGGCTGCATAGCGCGTCATGCGTCCTCCCCGCAGAAATTGCGGATAAAGGAGCGCCGGTGGGCCGGGCAGGGGCCCAGCTGCTTCAGCGCAGCGATATGCTCCGCCGTTCCATAGCCCTTGTTGCGGGCAAAGCCGTAGCCGGGGTAAAGCCTGTCCAGCTCAACCAGCTGCCGGTCACGGGTCACCTTGGCCACGATGGAGGCCGCAGCGATGGCATAGGAGGTGGCGTCGCCCTTGATGATGGGCACCTCGCGGCCATTGAGGCCCAGGCCCGTCACCGCGTCGATGAGGAAGACGTCCGCCGGTACCTGGGCGGCGGCGCGGCGCATGGCCTCCCTGGTCGCCTCCAGGATGTTGATGCGGTCGATCTCCTCCGGCGTGGCTTCGCCGATGCCCACGAAAATGGCATGCTCCATGATTTCCTCGAACACCTTCTCGCGACGGGACTCGGAGAGCTTCTTGCTGTCGTCGATCCACGGGATGACGGGCTCCGGCGGCATCACCACGCAGGCGGTGACTACATTGCCCGCCAGGGGGCCGCGACCCACCTCGTCGATGCCCGCCAGCACCACGCCGGTAAACTGCAGGTCATGATCCATCAGCATCTGCGCATGGGCCATACGGTCAATCTTCGCCATCTTTTTCCACAGCCTCCGTCATGTCCTCTGCCGCCTTTGGGGCGGGCTTCTCTGCCGCGCCGGGAATGGTCAGGCGGGGCCTGGGCTTCTGGGGCGTCTCAAGGGTGATACGGCCCAGCTTACCGGCGCGGAACTCGTCCAGCACCACCGCGCAGCAGCGGTCATAATCGCATACGCCGCCCTTCATCAGGAAGCCACGGCCACGGCAGACGGCCTCCAGCAGCTCCTCGCCCCGCAGGGTCGGGTCCTTGATGCGGAAGCGCTCGCAGACCACCTCCGGCTTCACGGCCAGCATGTCCTGCAGCAGGTGGATGGACAGCATCGCCAGATCGACCACGTCGTCCTTCACCGTGCCGATGTAGCACAGGCGGCGGGCCGCCAGCTGGTCATCCAGGCGGGGCCAGAGGAGGCCGGGGGTGTCCAGCACATCCAGGTAGGGGGTGATACGCACCCACTGGTTGCTGCGGGTGACGCCGGGGCGGTCGCCGGTTTTGGCGATGCCGCTGCCGTGGAGCTTGTTGGTGAAGGTGCTCTTGCCCACGTTGGGCACGCCCACCACCATGGCCTTGACGGTCTTGCGCACGCCCTTGGCCAGCGCCCGCTCGACGGTTTCCTTCGCCGCGCGCTCGATGACGGCCATGGCGTCCTTCACCTTGCCGGAGACGGCATTGTAGGGCGCAGCGTCAATGCCCTGCTGACGGAAGTAGTTCAGCCACATGCTGGTGGCCGCCTGATCGGCCAGGTCAGCCTTGTTCAGCAGCAGCACGCGCTTCTTGCCCTGGATCAGCCTGTCCAGGTCGGGGTTGCGGGAGGAATAAGGGAGGCGGGCGTCGCACAGCTCGATCACCACGTCCACACGGCTGAGCTGCTCGGACAGCTGCCGCTTCGTTTTGGCCATATGTCCCGGGTACCAGTTGATATCCATGAATAACCACCTGCCAGTTCGTTGTTCAGTCCATTTTTTCCATGATGAAATAACCCTCGCACGCATGCGCGACGGTCAGTACCTATAATGCCATGATTTGCCCCAAATTGCAAGCCTTTTTCAGCGTTCCGAAGCACTTTCGGCGGCATTTTTGCGGCAGATTCCTTCAATATATATGCATCCGGGAAGAAAAAGGGGTGGAAAAATCGTTTCTGTTGTCGTATAATGGGAGTGAGGGCTGTTTTTGCCCGTTATGAAGCCATACCAGGAATACCCGCCCCCTTTCGTAAAGGAGTGAGAACCATGCAGCAGCTCCCCCCGCCTCAGGGACGTCAGTTCCCCGATGCGCCCCAGCAGCCCAAGACGCCCCTGTTTGCCTCCAATGCGCCGAACGCCGCCGCCCCCGTCCAGGGGTATGAGCCCCAGGCCCGCATGCAGCACACCGGCTCCGTGCCGGTCATCCAGGCGCCCAAGTATTCCACCGGGCAGCTCCGCACGCTCCACAGCACCATGCCCGTGCAGCAGATGCCCCCGCAGTCCGCTTATCCCGCCAATCCCCTGCAGCCCGCGCAGGCCTACCAGGCGCGGCATGCCACCCCGGAGAATATACAGCAGATCCCCGGCACGCCCCTGATGGTGCAGACGGTGCAGGGCGTGGCCGTCGTGGTGACCGCCGAGGAAATGGAGAAGGCCCTGGCGGAGCACGCCCGCAAGAACGGCAAGCGCAAGATCAGGAAGCAGTCCGGCGGGCAGAAGAAGGAAACGAAGCAGGAAAAAAAGAGCCGGTTCGCGATGAAGTTCTCCGTCACCTGGCTGATCTTCGGCCTCATCGGCATCGTCAGCAGCATCCTGTGGCTGCTGGAATGGGTCATCATTCCCCTGCTGGTGTACCTCAACACCCTGACAGGAGGTGCCGCATGAAGAGCATCCTGAAGGGACTTGCGAAGTGGCTTGGCGGCATTGTCGGCGGCGCGCTGACGGTGATGCTGGTCATCGTGCTCATGCCCTATGCCGGAAGCCTGGCGGACACGCTGCTGCCGGATGTGTCCGGACTGTATATCCGCAACGCCGCCATCCTCTCGCAGCAGCTGGAGGAAAGCGCGCGCCTGGAGACCCTGGTGGTCACCGGCGAGGGCGTGATGAGCGCCAGCGTGGACGCGCTTTTCTTCGGCACCGTCTCCACCGTCAACGCGGATTACACCTACACCGGCAGCTACGGCATCGACCTGCAGAAGGTGGAAATCTCCCTGCACGGGAATCAGGTGGTCTTCACCCTCCCGCAGCCCGAGGTGCTGGCTGACAGCATTGATTACGGCGAGGTCTACCGCGACGGCTTTCTGGACGGCGCCGTCCGCCTGGATGACAAGGAGCTTCACGCCCTGTTCGAGGCCGAGAAGGACAAGTGGCGCCAGCAGTACCTCACCGGAGAACATGCCCCGGAGCTGCAGCAGGCCTGCATATCCGCCTTTGAGCGCACCATCCTGGCCTGGATGAGCCAGGCCAACAGCCGCCTGACCTACACCATCCGGTGGGCGACGGCTGCAGAATAAGCCATACACAGGCCCCTGACCGCGTCAAAGCATTGCACAAGCTTTGTATTTCCGCAGTCAGGGGCTTGACATGCGCCTCTCACGGGGTATAATATAGCGTGTATATTTATGCGCGTGTATCTGTATGTACACAAAGGAGGTCCCCATGGCACTGACCATTTTCATCGACGGTAAGGAGGGCACCACCGGCCTGCGCATCTTTGAAAGGCTGGCGACGCGCCCCGATCTGCATATTCTGACCCTGCCGGAGGAGCAGCGCAAGGACCCTGCCGCCCGACGGGAGGCCATCCACGCCTCGGACATCGCGGTGCTCTGCCTGCCGGATGCGGCGGCAAAGGAGTCCGTGGCCCTGGCCGAGGGCAGCCGTGCCCGCATCCTGGATACGTCCACGGCCCACCGCATCGCCCCCGGCTGGAGCTACGGCTGTGCCGAGCTGTCCCCCGCCCATCGTCAGGGCATTATTGACGGAACGCGCGTGGCCGTTCCCGGCTGCCACGCCAGCGGCTTCGTCAGCATCGTTTCGCCCCTGGTGCAGGCCGGTCTCCTGCCTGCGGAGACGCCCGTCACCTGCTTCTCCCTCACCGGCTACTCCGGCGGCGGCAAGAAGATGATCGCCCAGTACGAGGGCGACGCGCGCACCCCTGATCTGGACGCCCCCCGCCCCTACGGCCTGACCCAGAGCCACAAGCACCTGCCGGAAATGACCCATGTCCCCGGCCTGCAGGTGCAGCCCATCTTTGCCCCCATCGTGGCGGATTTTTATTCGGGCATGGAGGTCACCATTCCCCTCTTCGGCAGCCAGCTGAACTGCGCCCACCCGGTGGAGGACGTCACCGCCTGCCTCAAGGCCCACTACGCCGGTTCCCCCATCGTGAAGGTGCTGGGCACAGAGGAGGTCGCGGCCTTCGGCGGCTTCATCCCCTCCAACGCCCTGTCCGGCAAGGACGGCATGCTGCTCATGGTTACCGGCAACGACGAGCGCCTGCAGGTTGTCAGCCTGTTCGATAACCTGGGCAAGGGTTCCTCCGGCGCAGCGCTGCAGTGCCTGAACCTGATGACCGGCATGGACGAGACGCTGGGGCTGAATCTGTAATTTCCTCAGTCAGCTCCCCCCAAGGCACCCTCTCAGTCAGCTTCGCTGACAGCTCCCCCAAGGGGGAGCCTGTATACAGAATATACAATCAATATGGAGGATTATACAATGGAGCATATCACCGGCGGCGTCTGTGCCCCCCTTGGCTTCAAGGCTGGCGGCGTTCACTGCGGCATCCGCAAGAACCGCACCAAGCGCGATATCGCGCTCATCATCAGTGAAGTCCCCGCCTCTGCCAGCGCGGTGTACACCACCAACCTGGTCAAGGGCGCGCCCATCTATGTGACCCAGCGCAACATCGCCGACGGCATCGCCCAGGCGGCCATCTGCAACAGCGGCAACGCCAACACCTGCAACGCCGACGGCGAAGACGTCGCCTGGCAGATGTGTCAGCTGGCGGCGGAAGCCACCGGCCTGAAGGCGGAGGACGTGATCGTCGCCTCCACCGGTGTCATCGGCCAGCCCCTGTCCATCCAGCCCATTGCGGATGGTATGGCTGAGCTCGCTGCCAGCGTGCATGCGGAGGGCTCCCAGGAGGCTGCCGAGGCCATCATGACCACCGACACGAAGCTGAAGGAGGTCGCAGTCTCCTTCACAGCTGGCGGCAAGGTCTGCAAGCTGGGCGGCATCGCCAAGGGCAGCGGCATGATCCACCCCAACCTGGCCACCATGCTGGTGTTCCTCACCTGCGACGCGGCCATCGCCCCCCACATGCTGAAGAAGGCCCTGGCTGACAACGTGCAGGACACCTTCAACATGACCTCCGTAGACGGCGACACCTCCACCAACGACATGGTGTGCATCATGTCCAACGGCATGGCGGAGAACGAAATGATCACCGCCGACGGCGAGGATTACGCTGCTTTCTGCGCCGCGCTGAACGAGGTGACCACCACCCTGTGCCGCATGATCGCCAAGGACGGCGAGGGCGCGACCCGTCTGCTGACTTGCCACGTCCGCGGCGGCAAGACCGTGCGCGACGCCAAGCTGGCCGCCAAGTCCGTGGTGTGCTCGAGCCTGTTCAAGGCCGCCATCTTCGGCGCGGACGCCAACTGGGGCCGCGTGCTGTGCGCCCTGGGCTATTCCGGCGCAGACATCGACGTGAAGGCTGTGGACGTGACCTTCCGCAGCGTCAAGGGCGAGATCAACGTGTGCAGCATGGGCGCCTCCGTCCCCTTCTCGGAGGAGAAGGCCAAGGAGATCCTTCTGGAGGACGAGATCGACGTCCTCATCACCCTTCGGGACGGTGACGCTGCCGCCACCGCCTGGGGCTGCGACCTGACCTACGATTACGTCAAGATCAACGGCGACTACCGCACTTGATCAGGAGGAATACCATGAGCGAGCATATTTCCATCCTCAGCAACGCCGACCGCGCTCAGGTGCTGGTGGAGGCGCTGCCCTATATTCAGAAGTACTACGGCAAGATCATCGTGGTCAAGTATGGCGGCAACGCCATGATCAACGAATTCCTCAAGCATGACGTGATGCGCGACATGGTGCTGATGTCCCTCATCGGCGTCAAGGTCGTGCTGGTGCACGGCGGCGGCCCGGAGATTTCCGGCATGCTCAAGCGCGTGGGCAAGGAGTCTCAATTCGTCAACGGCCTGCGCGTCACGGACGAGGAGACCAGCGAAATCGTGCAGATGGTGCTGGCAGGCAAGATCAACAAGTCCCTGGTGGCCAAGCTGGAGATGCTGGGCGGCCGCGCCATGGGCATTTCCGGCATGGACGGCAACCTCTTGAAGGCCCGCATCGTGGACGAGCGGCTGGGCTACGTGGGCGAGATCGACAAGGTGGACGCGACGCCCATCAACGACCTGCTGGAGAAGGGCTATATCCCCGTCGTCTCCACCATCGGCTGCGACGAGACGGGCCACGTCTGCAACATCAACGCCGACACCGCCGCCGCCGCCATCGCCGGCGCGCTGAAGGCCGAGGCGCTGATCTCCATGACCGACACCGTGGGCCTGCTGATGGATCCCAACGACCCCTCCACCCTCATCCGCCGCATCGACCTTGTCGGCTGCGAGGAGCTGAAGGAAAAGGGCGTCATCTCCGGCGGCATGATCCCCAAGGTGGCCTGCTGCACCGACGCCATCCGCGACGGTGTGCGCAAGGTCTTCATCATCGACGGCCGTGTCCCCCATGCGCTGCTGATCGAGTGCCTGACCGACGAGGGCGCGGGCACCATGTTCAAGAAGGAGCTGAACCCGCATTACAGTGTGAAGTGATAAGGGGGGGAGACGACGTGTTTCACATGAACCTTACAGGCTTTGCAGAGCACCGCACGCCCCATTATGCCTTCCATTATCGTCCCGGCAGCACCGCCGCCAGGGATATCTGCCTGATCGCCTCTGAACAGGAAAGCTGCTTTGCCCGCATCACTGAACGCCTGCAGGTCATGCCGGACTTTCCGCTGCACTACATCCTGCTGGAAACCGCCCAGGAATGTGGTGCTCTGTACGAACAGGCAACCGGCACATCCATCGGCCCGCTGAACGGATGCGCCCACCTTCCCGATACCATCACCGCCGTCTACAACGAGGAGGTGAAGTGCATCGGTATGCATGAGGATACACATGTCATCGCGCAGCTGGTGGGAGACCCTTGGCAGGGCTTCATCATTGAGGGCCTGGCGATGTACATGGACGAAACCTGGTGGGGCGAACCCAACGAGCTTTGGGTGAAGCGTTTCGTGGCGGATGGCAGCTATGTACCGCTGTCCCGCCTGATGCCCAACAGCAGCTTCTATGACGTTCCCTGCGATATCTCCTACCCCATCGCCGGGGCCTTTACCCGTTATCTGGCCGAAACGCTGACCCTGCCCGTCTATCTGCAAAAGGTGTACGCCGCAGACTGTGATGCGGAGAATGAAGCCTGCCTCCCCGCCCTGCTGGGGAAAAACATGCAGGAGATCGAGCAGGACTTTCTCCGTTGGGCAGGTGCATTCTAATCTGAAACAAAGGTGATATGTATGTGCAATACCAAGAAAACTGACCTGCAATACGTTGCCAATACCTACGGCCGCTTTGATCTGGCGCTGGCCAGCGCAAAGGGCGCTACCTACACGGACGAAGCCGGCAAGGACTATATCGACCTGGGCACCGGCATCGGCGTGACGGCCTTTGGCGCAGGCGACCCGGAATGGGTGGCCGCTGTCACCGCGCAGCTGACGACCCTGGGCCACACCTCCAACCTGTATTACACCGCGCCCCAGGCAAAACTGGCGCAGCTGCTGTGCGAGAAGACCGGGATGAAGAAGGTCTTCTACGGCAACTCCGGCGCGGAGGCCAACGAGTGCGCGCTGAAGGTTGCCCGCAAGTACGGCGAGGCCACCGGGCGCAA
>JAFXDB010000022.1 GCA_017516305.1 Clostridia bacterium
CATAACTGCTTGAATTTACTGTATTTCCCGCGACTCATGACGAGGAGGGGTAAACCTTCCTCTACATAATAACGCGTTCGGGAGGGGAACTCAGTTACTGTCGCTTTGTTCCCGGCCGTTCCTTCGTGTAAGGAAGCTTTTCCGACAGAAAAGCACGAAAATCGCCGTGCATGTCGCTGATTTTCGATTTGCGGTCTGCCGACGGCGAGTTGCTGTAACCAGGCGCTTGCCTTATTTGACAGGCGGCCCCGCTGGCTCCGTGCCGGCGGTTTTTTCATTTTTCTGGTTCTTCACGTTTTCTTAGGGAATGACCAACCATGTAAGTTGGAAGCCGCTTTCGCCCGCCGAAAGCGGCGCAAAGGCGCTTTTTCCTATTCGGAAAACGAAAAGAGTTTTCCCCCGTCCCCCTCCTGCCCCTGAGATGTCGGAAAGGCGGCTGCATATTGGGGCGGCGACGTTGCGGAGGGTTGCTTGAATGAATAAGAACGAGGGCGCAACCCTCCGCAAAGACGCCGCATCGTCCCCTTCATGGCTTCGATGCAGCCGCACCGGCGAGGAAGGTATCTGCGCCATGTCATACAAACCATTCCCTAACTTTCCGTGAACAGTCATTTTTCTCCCGTCGCACCGAACAAAAGGGGAGGCTCATCCGTCTATTCAGTAACATGTTCCAAACGAAGGAGGATTCTCCATGCTGAAGAAACTGCTGCTCCTTTTGCTGGCACTGCTGCTTTGCAGCGCTGCTGCAGAAGCGCCCGTCACCTTTGTTATCACGGATGAAATGCAGTTCTACTCCGCCCCCGGGAGGGAGGCGCTGCAGTCTGCGTTCCACAACACGCCGCCCCAGCCCGGTGAAACGGCGGAGATCATCGGCCGCGTCGCCGGAACGGACGGGGAGGACTGGCTGCTGGTATGCTTCACCGGCCACTGGTTTTCCCGGTCGATGCCCGTGTGGTATTATCTGCCTGCCTCCGCCGTGCCGGAAGCGGCGGATGTCCCCGTGCTTGACCTGCTGGCGGAGAAGAATGCCCTGGCGGCCGAATATGTCACTGTCTACGCCGACCCGCAGGGGCTGAATCATGACGGCTACCTCCTTCCGGACGATGCGGGCGTGACCGTGCTGGCCCTGCACGGGGACTTTGTGTACATCGAGGCGGTCAACCCCTACGGATACCTGCGCCGCGGGTTCATTGCCGCGGCTGACCTGGTCAGCCCGCCCGGCGCTTCTGCCCTGGAAAAGGCGGCGGACACGGTTGCTGTCCGCACGGAGGCGCTGAGCATCCCTCTGATCCATGCCCCGGCCAACGGGGATTTTGAGGCGCTTCCCCTGGCGGGCGGCACCCTGGTGCTTCGCTACGGCTCCGTTCCGGCGGACGCGCCCTGGGCGGTGACGCTGGCGGTCATCGCGCCGGACGGGACGCTGACGGCCAACCTCATCCATCGCACGCACGACGGCGCGGAGGAGTCCACCGTGGAATACCTGCTGGCCTCCCCGCTGGGCTTCAGGGTCTGCCGGTTCACCGGGGAGGAGGCAGCCTCCGTCCGCGAGGAGCATTACAGCCTGACGGGCGAGGCGGTGCGCACGGACGTCCGCCGCTATGCCGGGGGCGAAGTCCGGCCTGTCCGGGACACGGCGGGCTTCTCCGTGAGCTTTGGCGGCGGTGTGGATGCCGTGACGCAGGGCTTGCAGAGCGTCCCCCTGCGCATCACGGCGGCGGGCGGCGCCGCCATACAGATGAATGTTTCTGCCGATGCATATATCCACGGTGTGACGGAATGCGATGGGATGCTGCTCCTGCCCGTATGTACAGGCGGAAACACCCGGCTGCTGCTCATTTCCGGCGAGGCCGCTGTGCTGGCAGACATTGCCGTGCCCATGGACATTTATGACCTGCAGGCAGCGGCGGCTGAGGACGGCGTCCTGGCCCTGATGACCACCGACGGGCTGGGAACCTGGCAGAGCTGGACGCTTGATGTGACGTCCGGCATGCTGACAGCGGGCGATTCCATGACTATTCCGGCCAACCGTCAGGTAGCGCTGCTGGCGGCGGACGCCGGACGGCTGCTGCTGGCTGTCAGCGGGACGCAGACGCAGCTGCTCCTGGTGGAGGATGGCAGGCAGCTGCTGGCCGCCGAGACTCCCGGCAGCCTTGTCCATGCCGCCTCCGATGGGGAGACGGCGGCGCTCCTGCTGATGGAAAATGGCCTGCTGCGGCTGGAAAGGTGGTCGCTGCAGATTCCCTGATTTCCTCTGTGTTCCCTTCTGCTCCGCCCTTGCGGCGGGGCTTTTTGCTGCGGCGGGGCGGTTCGCACCGCAGCGCTGCCCGAAGGCGGGAAAAGCTGCATTTCGCCCCTTCCCATTCCACCGCAGGTGTGCTATAATCAATGGGAATGCTGATGTGAAAGCGTATGTGTAGGCACAGGCCATGCGGTCTGCTTGCTGTCACACCACCCTTTCACAGGAAGGAGACCGTTATGCTGAAGAAGATGATTTGTGTGCTGATGGTGCTGGGACTGCTGCTGGGCAGCGCAGCGCTGGCGGAGGAAACCGTCCTTGACCTGCGGGGAAGGACATTCTCCGGGCTGGAGGACGTGTGCAGGGCCATTGACGGCGCGGGGGAGGTCGATGTGGTTGACCTGACGAACGTGAACCTGTCCGTGAGCATCCGCAAGCAGCTGGTGGCGAAATACCCTGACGTCCACTTCCGCTGGACGCTGAATGTGTTCGGCAAGCAGGTCTCCAGCGAGGATACCATCCTGAACCTGAACGGCGTGTATGTGGGCGACCGCAACAAGCTCTGCGATTACCTTGACTGCCTGCCCAACCTGGAGAAGGTGCTGATGTACAACAATTACACCACGCTGGCCGAGCGTGAGCGGATGTACTACGGCTACCCGGACATCTTCTTCGGCTGGCGCTTTTCGCTGGACAACGGAAGGTGCGGCGTTCGCACGGACGCGACGGCTTTCTCCACCCTCAAGAAGGACGGTTCGCCCCGCATGGGCAATGCCAGCACCTCCTGGGTGCAGTTCTGCCCCTATCTGAGAGCTCTCGATCTGGGCCACAACGCCATCAGCGATCTCTCCTTCCTGGAGAAGGCCCCCAAGCTGAAGGTGCTGATCCTGGCTGACAATCGCATTACGGATCTGTCGCCCATCGCCTGCCAGACGGAGCTGGAGTATCTTGAGCTGTTCATGAACAACATCGTTGACATCTCCCCTCTGGCGAATCTGACCATGCTGAAGGATCTGAACCTCTGCGCCAACAATATCACCGACCTGAGCCCCCTGTATGGTCTGCCCAACCTGGAGCGCATCTGGCTGTCGAGAAATTACGGCATCACCCAGGAGCAGAAGGACGAGCTGCGCGCCCATTTCCCGGATGCGGAAATCGTCTATGCCTCCTACGGTACGACGGGCGTGATCTACGACGAGAACGGCCGGGAGATCCCCGGCACCGGCTGGCGTAAGCACGAACGCTTCCGCATTGTGTGGACGATCTTCAACAAGGGTGAATATCTGCCCTGGGATGCAGAAATTGAATGGAATGACTGACCGGACGTCCCCTGCCGCAATGGCGGGGGATTTTCAATTCCGGCTGCAAAAACGGTGGCAAAACGCCGTGAATTTGCCCATTTCCCATCTTCCATTTCTGCTGAAACTATGGTATACTGACCTTGTATGTGCCTATGCAAATCCGACCCATTGATATAAGGAGTACACAGCCCATGCTGACAGTCAATAACGTTTCCCTCACCTTCGGCGGCCAGAAGCTTTTTGCCGGTGCTGACCTGAAGTTCCTGCCCGGCAACTGCTACGGCGTCATCGGCGCCAACGGTGCGGGCAAGTCCACCTTCCTGCGCATCCTCTCCGGCGAGCTGGAGCCCACCACGGGCAATGTGTCCTACCCGGCCACCCAGCGCATGTCCACCCTGAAGCAGGATCAGTTCAAGTACGACGCCTATACCGTCATGGACACCGTCATCATGGGCAATCAGCGCTTGTATGACATCATGAAGGAAAAGGACGAGCTGTACGCCAAGCCCGACTTCTCCGACGAGGACGGCGAGCGCGCGGCTGAGCTGGAGGGCGAGTTTGCCGAGATGGACGGCTGGAACGCCGAATCCGACGCGGCGACCCTGCTGACCGGCCTGGGCATCGGCGCCGATATGCACTATGCCATCATGGGCGACCTCAAGGGCGGCGAGAAGGTGAAGGTGCTGCTGGCGCAGGCGCTGTTCGGCAACCCCGACATCCTGCTGCTGGACGAGCCGACCAACAACCTGGACAACCGCTCCGTTGCCTGGCTGGAGGACTTCCTGATGGAGTTCCCCGGCACGCTGATCGTCGTGTCCCATGACCGCTGGTTCCTGAACAACATCTGCACCCACATCGTCGATATCGACTTCCACCAGGTGAAGCTCTACGTGGGCAACTATGACTTCTGGTACGAGTCCTCCAAGATGATGCAGGCCCTGATGAAGGATCAGAAGAAGCGCCGTGACGACAAGATCAAGGAGCTGCGCGACTTCATCCAGCGCTTCTCCGCCAACAAGTCCAAGGCCAAGCAGGCGACCTCCCGCCGCAAGCTGCTGGATCAGCTGACCATCGAGGAGATGCCCGCTTCCTCCCGCCGCTACCCCTGGGTCAACTTCCAGCCTGAACGCGAGGCCGGCAAGGACATCCTGAAGGTGGAGAACCTCTCCTATGTCCAGGACGGCGTGCAGCTGCTCAAGGATGTGAGCTTCATCGTCACCAAGGGCGAGAAAATCGCCATCGTCGGCCCCAACGAGCAGGCGCAGACGGCGCTGTTCAGGATCCTCACCGAGGAGCTGGAGCCCACCGATGGCTCCTTCAAGTGGGGCGTGACCATCTCCACCTCCTACTTCCCCAAGGACAACGGCCCCTACTTCGACGGCTGCCCGCTGAACATGATCGACTGGTTCGCCCAGTACTGCCCGGACATGCTTGAATCCGACAAGCGCGACCTGCTGGGCCGCATGCTTTTCCGCGGCGATGACGTGTACAAGATGGTCTCCGTCCTCTCCGGCGGCGAGAAGGTGCGCTGCATGCTTTCCCGCATGATGCTTTCCGGCGCGAACTTCCTCATGCTGGATCAGCCCACCAACCACCTGGATCTGGAATCCATCACGGCGGTCAACAACGCGCTGATCAACTTCCCCGGCAACGTGATCTTCACCAGCCAGGATCATCAGTTCGTCACCACCATCGCCGACCGCATCATCGAGATCAAGGAAGACGGCACCATCGCCGACTACTACTGCAACTACGAGGAGTACCTCGAGAAGATCAAGAACGCATAACGCATACCTGACCGCAGAGGCGCTTGCTTCTGCGGTTTTTGCAAAGGAGGATTCCCCATGTTCCGCGAACTCGCCCGCAAAAACAAGCGTCTCCCCCACGAGACCTGCATCGCCCTGCTGAAAAACGAGCGCCGGGGCGTGCTTTCCGTCCACGGAGACGACGGCTACCCCTACGGCATGCCCATGAATCATTATTACAACGCTGAAGATGGCTGCCTGTACTTCCACTGCGGCCGCGCCGGTCACCGGCTGGACGCCCTCCGCCGGGATGGCAAGGTCAGCTACTGTGTGATGGACAAGGGCGCGCGCTCCGAGGGCGAGTGGGCCTACAACGTGCAGAGCGTCATCGTCTTTGGCCGGATGGAGATCATCGACGACTGGGACGTCATGGTTGATATCACCACGCGTCTGAGCCGTCTTTTCCCCTGTGGCGAGGAATATATCCAGAAGGAGATCACCCAGTCCGGCAAGGGGACGCTGTTGCTGAAGCTGACCCCGGAAAACATCTGCGGCAAGCTTGTCAACGAGGCGTAAAGCCCATCCGCACATTTCCATCCAGATTTTTTGCAAAAAGGCTGTTTCACTTCCTCCTTCCGGTGGTATGATAAGGGTGTCCGAAACACCAACAACCATCAAGGAGGATTACCATGAAGAAGTATGTCTGCGAAGTCTGCGGCTGGGTTTACGACGAGGCGGAGGGCTACCCCGAGGGCGGCATCGCGCCCGGCACGAAGTTCGAGGATCTCCCGGAGGATTTTGAGTGCCCCCTGTGCGCGGTCGGCAAGGATCAGTTCAGCGAGGAGTAAGCGATCCGCAGGTTATCCCGCATCAGCATTCTAATGAGGAGTGAGTCCCATGCACATTACTGACAGCATCCGTTACGTTGGCGTGAATGACCACGGCATCGACCTGTTCGAGGGCCTGTATCCTGTGCCGGAGGGCGTGAGCTACAATTCCTACGTCATTCTGGACGAGAAGGTCGCCGTGATGGACCCGGTGGATCAGCATTTCGGCGACGAATGGCTCGCCAATATCCGCGATGTCCTGGGCGAGCGTCAGCCGGATTACATCATCGTGCACCACATGGAGCCTGACCACTCCGCCAACCTCGCCCGCTTTATGGACGAGTTCCCCGGCGCGGCCGTCGTCGCCTCTGACAAGGCCTTTGCCATGATGAAGGCGTACTTCGGCACGGATTATGCCGACCGCCGCGTGGTCGTCAGGGAGGGCAGCGAGCTTTCCCTGGGGCAGCACACGCTGTCCTTCATCGCCGCGCCGATGGTGCACTGGCCGGAGGTCATGATGAGCTATGAGACCTCCACCGGTACGCTCTTCTCCGCCGACGGCTTCGGCAAGTTCGGCGCATTGGATGTTGAGGCCGAATGGGCTTGTGAAGCAAGGCGCTACTACTTCGGCGTTGTGGGCAAGTATGGTGCCCAGGTGCAGGCCGTGCTGAAAAAGGTTTCTGCGCGGGATATCCGCTGCATCTGCCCCCTGCACGGCCCGGTGCTGGAGGGCGACGCGCTGGCAGAGGCCCTTCGCCTGTACCAGATCTGGTCTTCCTACGGCGTGGAGAGCGAGGGCGTGGTCGTCGCTTATGCCTCCATTTACGGCCACACGAAGGAGGCTGCCCTGGCCCTGGCTTCCGACCTGGAGGCAAAGGGCGTGAAGGTCGTCCTGCATGACCTGTGCCGCACCGAGATCTACGAGGCCGTCGAGGACGCTTTCCGCTACGGAAAGCTTGTCCTGGCCTCCGTCACCTACAATGCGGATGTGCTGCCGCCCATGCGCGCCTTCCTGCACCACCTGACCAGCCGCGGCTACCAGAACCGCACCGTCGCCCTGATCGAGAGCGGCTCCTGGGCCCCCATGGCCGCCAAGGTCATGCGGGAGCTGCTGGCCCCCTGCAAGAACGTGACCGTGCTGGAGGACACCGTGCGCATCCTGGGCCGCATGAGCGATGAAAACCGCAGGCAGCTGGCCGCCATGGCGGATGAGCTGACCCGGTAAGCAAACGAATAAACGCCGACGCACCATGCCGGAACAACCGGATGGGAGCGTCGGCGTCTTTTGGCTTTTCACGGAAAGTTAGGGAATGGTTTGCATGACGTGGCGCAGACACCTTCACTGCCATTGCGGCTGCATCGAAGCCATGAAGGGGAAGATGCGGCGTCTTTGCGGAGGGTTGCGCCCTCGTTCTGATTCATTCAAGCAACCCTCCGCAACGTCGCCGCCCCGATATGCAGCCGCCTTTCCAACGCCTTGGGGGCAGGAGGGGGACGGGGGGTGATGCGCTGTTCGCATCCCGAATAGGAAAAAGCGCCTTTGCGCCGCTTTCGGCGGGCGAAAGCGGCTTCCC
>JAFXDB010000172.1 GCA_017516305.1 Clostridia bacterium
AGCAAGGAAGCGATGCGGCGAATTTGCGGTGGATTCCTTCCGCTTTAGCGGAAATTCAGGGAATCCGCCGCAACCCGAGCCGCCCCGGGTCGCAGCCGCGCGACCTACATACAAGAAAGCAGAGGGGTCTGGGGGCTGCGCTTTTCGCAGCCCCCAGCGGCTTTGCGCCGCTTTCGCCGTCGAAAGCGGCACCTCGCGTGCTCTGCGCTACTGCTGAAATGGTGTTTACGAAAATCCTTGAAGAACCATGGATGTTACTGTATTTAGGACATTTTGACAAGCTGGCGGCCTCCCGCAAGGGAAGCCGCAGGGCGCATCATGTATTGTCGGCGGCAAAGCCGTCCGCCGTGACCAGGAAAGTCGCGGCGATCATGACGGCCAGGGCCAGGAAGAAGCTCTTGCCGGGCATTTCGCGGAAGATGAGGAGCGAAAGCGCCACGCCGATGAAGGGCGCAACGGCGTAATACGCGCTGGTCTTGGCGGCCCCCAGATGCCGCTGGGCATGGACGTAGAAGAAGATGCTCAGCCCGTAGGCCACAAAGCCCAGCAGGAGTGCAGCAGGGACATGCTGCCAGGCGGGGAAGGCTTCCCCGGTCAGCAGGGCCACCAGCAGCGCGCCGGTGCCGCTGCCCAGGCCCTTGACGATCACCACCTTCAGCGGATCGGCGGAGGAGAGGCGGCGGGTGCAGTTGTTTTCCAGGCCCCAGCAGCTGCTGGCCAGGATGACCAGGAGGGAACCGGCGGACAGGCGGAGCTCCGCGCCGCTCTGCAGGGACAGCAGGGTGCTGGCGACGACGATGAGCCCGATGGCCGTCCAGAGCCTGGGGCTGATGCGCTCCCGGAACAGCAGCAGCGCGATGAGGGACGTGGCGACGATCTCGAAATTGTTCAGCAGCGACGCGCTCTCCGGGCTGGTAAGGCGGATGCCCATCATCAGCAGGATGGGTGCGGCGATATCCAGCAGGATCATGCCCAGGGTGAAGGGCAACAGATCCCGCTGGAAGAGGCTGCCGATGGTTTCCTCCTGGCTGCTGCGGCCTGTCCTGCGGCGCGCCAGCCCCAGCAGCAGCATGCCTGCGCCCGCGCCCAGGTAGAGCAGGGCCGCCATCATGGAGGGGGCCACGTCCGCCAGCAGGAGCTTCGCCAGCGGGGCGTTCAGCGCATACAGGGCCGCCGCCAGCAGGGCAAAGAAGATGGCGGAGCGCATTTTCATTGCCCGAACCTCTCAACGAAACGATCCGTGCCTGTGACGATCTCCTCCGCCGACAGCCGTCCGGAGAGCTCCAGCACGCGGATGGGGCAGCGGGCGATGTAGGGTCGGAAGGGCTCCAGCGCCGGATAGACGCCGGGCGCGCTGCCTTCCAGCGTGCATGGCGCATAGTGATCCAGGGCGTCCGCCGCGTCGTGGATGTGCATGCCCACGATCATATCGGCGGCCTTTTCCGACAGGGGCAGCTGCTGCAGGCCCATTTCCTGCATCATGATGCCGTGACCGGTATCCAGCCAGAGGCCCACCGGCCCGCCGTGGAAGCGCCCGGCGATCATTTCCATCTCCGGGTAGGTGGGGCACTGGTGGCACATGGCGCGGTTCTCCATGCCCAGCTTCACGGGCAGGTTGTTCTGCGCTACATAGTCCGCCAGCTCGTGGATGGACTTCATCATCCGGTCAAGATATGGCTGCGCCCGGCGCGCTTCCAGCAGACGGTTTAAAAGCGTGCGGTATTCTTCCTCGTCGGTGCGATGTGCCTTGATGAGGGCCTTGAGAGGGACGTCGAATGCGTTAGGGGACAGCGGCACCTCTGTGGGGTGGAAGACCACTGCGCCCGCGCCCAGCACCAGCGCCCATTCGATGCTGCCCTTTGCCAGTTCAACGGCCTGCCGGCGCAGGGCTTCATCCTCGTAGCCGAGCATGACAGAGTCCGTGTCGAAGCGGGGGTCGAGGGTCTTGGGGAAGACGTTGTGGACGCTGCTGACGGTGATGGAGCCCTCGGCAATGCGGCGGCGGATGCCGTGCAGCCACTCCGGGCGCACCTGGTAATTCAGCTCCACGCGGGAAAAGCCCAGCGCGGTCAGCTGGTCGATGAGCTCCTCGCCGGAATGGGCCTTGCGGAAGTTCCACATGGTCGAGATGGCGAGGTCGGCTTTGGTGAAGGACATTTTTTTCTACCTCCTGTGCTTACCAGAGGGGCTTGTCGGCGTCCTCCTTCGCGGCGAAAGGGCCGGGGAGGATGCGCAGGCCGCGGTGAGAGCCGGAATAATCGCGGTCAAAGGTGATGGCGGAGCCGTCCGGGCTTTCGAAGCGCTGCTCGGGCTCAAAGGCGCAGCCCAGGACGTCGGAGTCGATCAGCCCGCAGACGGAGCCGGTCAGGTAATCGAAGACGTTTGTGCGCAGGACGGGGGCGTCCTCCGTGCCGGTCAGCTCCAGGACGAGGCCGTCGGCTGCGTCCACGAGGGCGTTCTTCTCGTGCTTCCAGGCCTTTGCGCCCTTGAGGTATGCGTTGCCGGCGGCCCAAATGGGCAGGTGGCTTTCGTGGTACTTCGCCAGCTTGCCCATGTCAGGGCGGGCCACATCCAGGTCGAACCAGGTGATCCACTCGTCATAGGTGGGGTATTCGTCGAACTGCCAGGTGCCGCAGACGCGCTCGTTTTCGTTCGGCTCGCCGCGCTTGACAGGAGAAGCAGGGTCGAAGCCCTGGACGAAGATGTTGTTGTAGAAGCGGTCGTCGCCGTGGAGGAAGTGCATGAAGCCCGCGACCTCCGTGCGGTGGCGGATGTGATAGGGCGTGTAGCGGGTGCCGGTACCGCCGCCGACAAAGGTGAAGGTGCCGGCGCACAGGTTGTGCACCATGGCCACGCCCTGGGTGGCGATGCGCAGGGACACCTGGGAGAGCAGGATGTTGTTGTCGATGAGGGTCGGGCCGTGGCTGACCTCCACGAAGATATCCTGGCTCTCCATGCCGCCCTCGGCCCAGGTGCAGAAGTCCGGGCGCTGGTTATCGTGCAGCAGGTTTTGCGTGATGCGGGTGCCCTGGGCCTGCCAGTCGCACCAGATGCCCATGGTGCAGTGGTGGATGTGGTTGCGGCGCATGGTGACGTCGATGGCGGCATGCAGCTTGATGCCGGAAATCTCCGCGCCGCCCAGCTCCTGCATGTTGTTGATATGGTGGATGTGATTGTCCTCGATGACGGAGAACACTGCGCCCATGCGGCCGACGATGCCGGTCTGCTCGCAGTGGTGGATGTGGCAGCGGCGGACGATGTGGCTGCCCACCTTTTCCTTCAGCCACCCGTGGTACTGGCCGCGGCAGAGCGCGTCGCGCTCCATCTGCGTGGCGGACTTGACGTGCTTGACCGTCCAGTAGTGATCGTTTTCCGGATCCAGGTACTTGCCCAGGGAAATGCCGCAGCACTTGCTGTGGGAGATCTCGCAGTCCTCGATGATCCAGCCCTTGGACCAGTGGGGGCCGACCATGCCGTCCTGGAAGGCGGCGGGGGGCGCCCAGGTGGTGGCGGCCTTCTCCACCCGGAAGCCGGAGAAGGTGATGTACCCGTGTCCGGTCTCATCGGGGAAGAAGCAGCGGCGGCGCACGTTGATCTCCACCTTCTGCGTGTTGGGATCGATGTCCTGGAAGTTGCAGTAGAGGACGGTTTCGTTTCCTTCCTGCACGGGGAACCACTTGTAGATGGAGTTGGCCGGATCCCAGGAGGGTGTACACCTCGCCTGCGATGCACTCCTCCATGGTCAGCGCCTCGTACAGGGCCACGTCGTTGAGGTACACGCAGCCGGTGTGGCGCTCGGTGGGCGCGAAGTACCAGTCGCCGAAGGCCTCCACGACATAGGGGTTGTAGCTGCCGAAGAAGCTGTTGTCGATGCGCACCGTCCACAGGCCGTTATCGGTTCTTGTCCAGCCAGTCACTTCCTCTGCACCGGTGATGACGGCTCCCAACGGCTCCACGGAGCGGTACACGATGCGCTGATCCTCCGTGCCGCCGTGGCGGGGGCTGACCTGCTCGCGGTAGACGCCGGGGTAAACAAGTACCTCGTCGCCGGGCAGGGCGATGCGGGCGGCGTCGCTGATATGCCGGAAGGGGCGATTTGCAGAGCCGTCGCCCTCGCGCGGGGCAGCCTGGTTGACGTGATAGATCATAGGGGGGAACCTCCTTGTGTATTCGGTTGGGAACGAGCGAAGCTTTGTGGCTCCATTATAACCGCTTTCGGGTGGTTTGTCCATAGAGAAAGGCGCCCGCAGGCAGGTGAATGCTGCGGGCGCCGGACATATGGTTTACGCCTCCTGTGAGTAATCAAAGCCGCGCAGGCTCAGCTCCTCAGCCAGGTGGCAGGCAACCATGCGGCCGTCCACCTCGCGCAGGGCGGGGGCTTCCTCCATGCAGCGCTGGGTGCAGTAGCGGCAGCGCTCGTGGAAATAGCAGCCGCTGGGCGGATTGGCGGGGTTGGGAATCTCGCCGGTGAGCGGGATGCGATCCATCTCCACGTCCGGGTCAGCCACGGGCACGGCGGAGAGCAGCGCCTCGGTGTAGGGGTGCTTCGGGCTGGCGAAAAGCTTCTCCGTTTCGCCAAACTCCACCATGCGGCCCAGGTACATCACGCCCACCTTGTCCGAAATGTGCTCCACGACGGACAGGTCGTGGCTGATGAAGAGGTAGGTCAGGTCGAGCTCCTTTTGCAGGTCGCGCAGGAGGTTGATGATCTGCGCCTGAATGGATACGTCCAGGGCGGATACGGCCTCGTCGCAGACGATGAGCTGGGGCTTGAGGATCAGCGCGCGGGCGATGCCGATGCGCTGACGCTGGCCGCCGGAGAAGGCATGGGGGTAGCGCATGAGGTAGGTGGTGTTGAGGCCGACCTTGGCGGCGATATCCTTCACCAGCGCCTCGCGCTCGTCCTTGGACATGTGCTCCTTGCCGTCATCCTTGCCCAGCAGGCGGTGCAGAAGGGATTTGGGCGGGTAGTTGGCCTGGATCGGCTCGCCGATGATGTCCAGCACCGTCATGCGGGGATCCAGGGAGGAGTAGGGGTCCTGGAAGATCATCTGGATCTCCTTACGGATGCCCTTCATCTGCTCTTTGTCCACCTTGGTGAAATCGACGACCTCGCCGGAAAGGGTGCGGTAGAGCACCTCGCCCTCGGAGGCGTCGATGGCGCGGACGATGCACCGGCCCAGCGTGGTCTTGCCGCAGCCGGATTCACCCACGATGCCGATGGTCTCGCCCTTGCGCACGTCGAAGCTCACGTCGGACACGGCGCGCACGCACACGCCCTTGGAGGTGAAGTTCTTCGACACATGACGGACGGAGAGGATGACGTCCTCGGGAAGCTCAGCGTGCACCGGGGTCAGGCGTTCCTTCTCAGACATTACGCATCCTCCTTCCTGTTGCAGCGGTGACAGGCCACGCAGTGCGAACCGTCGCAGGTGGTCAGGGTCGGATCGACCTTGTCGCACAGACCCTCGATGCGGGAGTCGCAGCGGTCATAGAAGCCGCAGCCGGGGCTCAGGTTCAGCGCCAGGGGAACGGTTCCGTCGATGGAGAAGAGGCGATCCTGCTTCAGGGTGCCGATCTTATGCACGCTGCCCATCAGGCCGCGGGTGTAGGGGTGCTGCGGATTCTTGTAGATGTCGCGGGCCGAGCCACATTCGACGATCTTGCCCAGGTACATCACCGCCACCTTGTCGCACATCTTTGCCACTGTGCCCAGGTCGTGGGTGATGAAGAGGATGGCCATCTGCAGCTCCTTTTGCAGGCTCTGCATCAGCTCCAGGATCTGCGCCTGGATGGTCACGTCCAGGGCGGTGGTGGGCTCGTCAGCGATGAGCAGGCGGGGCCGGCACACCAGCGCCATGGCGATCAGCGCTCTTTGAAGCATGCCGCCGGAAAACTCGTGGGGATACTGGTCGTAGCGCTTTTCGGCGTTGGCAATGCCCACCAGCTTCATCATCTCCAGGGTGATTTCCTTGCTCTTCACCTTATCCTTGGTGATGTGCAGGCGGGTGCATTCGTTGATCTGGTTGCCGATGGTGTACATGGGGCTGAAGGAGACCATGGGCTCCTGGAAGATCATGGAGATCTGCTTGCCGCGGATGGCGCGGATCTCCTTGCCGCGGGGGTTGAGCTTCAGCAAATCGACCACCTGGCCCTGATCGTCCTGGAAGAGGATTTCGCCGGTGGATTTGCACTTCTTGTCGTTGATGCCCAGGATGGCTTTGCTGGTCAGGGACTTGCCGCAGCCGGACTCGCCCACCAGGCCCAGGGTCTCGCCGGGGTGGATGACAAAATCCACGCCGCGCACGGGGGTCAGGAGACCCTCGTCCATTTTGATGTTCACACCGAGATTTTTCACTTCAATGATCGGCATGTTGGTTTCGCTCATGATGTCGGGCCTCCTTTCTTACTTGTAGGGGTCGGCGGCGTCACGCAGGCCGTCGCCCAGGAAGTTGAATGCCAGCACGGTGACGATGACGAAAATGAGGGGGATCATGCGCCAGGGATACTGCGCCACGGAGACCAGATCCTCTGTCTCCTTCAGCAGCACGCCCCAGGAGGTGGCGGGCGCCTTCATGCCCAGACCCAGGTAGCTCATCGAAGTTTCGCCCAGGATGGAGCCGGGGATGCCCAGCGTCAGGTTGACGATCAGGTAGCTCAGGAAGCCCGGCACCAGATGCCTGATGATGATAGAGAAGTCGCTCACGCCGGCCAGACGCGCGGCGGTGACGTAATCCTCCTTGCGCAGGGAGATGAACTTGCCGCGCACCACGCGGGCCAGGCCTGTCCAGCCGATGAAGGAAAGGATGATGGTGATGTACAGATACAGGGCGGAAACGGAGATGCCCGGCGGGATGGCGGCGGACAGTGCCATCCACAGGGGGATGGACGGGATGGCCGACAGCACCTCGATGATGCGCTGGATGACATTATCCACCCAGCCGCCGAAGTAGCCGGAAATGCCGCCCAGAAGGATGCCCAGGACGAAGCTCAGGGCCGCCGCGACGAAGGGAACCGTCAGCGACACGCGGGAGCCGAAGAGAATGCGGGAGAAGATGCAGCCGCCGTTGGTGTCCGCGCCGAAAATGTTGATGCGGCCGGCTCCTGTGCCGGAACGGGGCGCGGGGTTGCCCTCCTCGTCCACCAGGCCGTAGAGATGGATGTTGGTGGGAATGAGGCCGAAGAGCTTGTACTCGCCGCCCTCCACGAAGAAGCTCAGGTAATACTTCGTGGATGTGTCCTCGGTGATGATGACCTTGAAGGTCTTGCGGTCGTTGACCTTCTGCAGAGGGTGGACATAGGGGGCGGGTCAGGTGGCCCTCCTCGTCCGTCCAGTAGACCTTGGTGGGGGCGGTGTTCTTATACAGGGCGGAGAACTCCTCCAGGCCGTAGGGAGCGAGGAAATCCGCAAACAGCGCGCCCAGGTACAGGATGGCCAGCAGCACCAGGGAGAACTGGGCCAGCTTATGCTTCTGGAGCTTGCGCCACATCAGCGTCCACTGGGACGCCATGAAGTATTTTTCGTCGCGGGTGGTCGTCTTTTTCTTGAACAGTGCCATCTTCCTCAGCTCCTTTCAGAGAAACGGATTCTCGGATCAAGCCATGCCAGGGCGACGTCGCTCAGCAGCGTACCCACCAGCACCAGCACGGCCTGAATCAGCACGATGGTACCGGCCAGGTACATATCCTGGGACTTGAGCGCCTCCAGCAGCACGGGGCCCTGGATGGCCAGGTTCATGACGATGGCGGACACGGTGGAGCCGGAGAAGATGGTGCGCAGGGAGCCTGCCAGGCCGGAGACGACCGGGTTCAGCGCCGCGCGCAGGCAGTACTTGTAGGTGATGGTCCACTCGCTGCAGCCCTTGGCGCGGGCGGTCAGGGTGTACTGACGGGCCTGCTCGTCCAGCATCTGGGCGCGGACGGTACGGATGATGCCGCAGGTGCCGGAGGTGCCGATGACGATCAGCGGGATGGCGCAGCGGCCCAGGAATTCGGGCACATACTCCCAGCGCATGCCATTTTGAAGCATCTCGGTGGAGAACA
>JAFXDB010000173.1 GCA_017516305.1 Clostridia bacterium
GGGCAAGTAAAGAGAAGCCCCTTTAGGGGCAGCCTGTGAACCCGGTGCGGAAGGCAGACTTTCCGGCGCTTTCAGCGCGGCCGGTATTGGTGCCTTATAGGCACAGTGCAAACCACCGGCTTAGCCGGTGGTTCTGATTGTGGCTGTTCGCCTTGTCACAAGGGGAACGGATGTGCTATAATGCAAGCAGAGGAGGGATGCGAAATGGAAAGGGACGAGCTGCTTCTGCGCCGCATGCAGGCACAGTTCCTGCTGTCTCCGGCGGACAGCGTGACCGTGGCGGGCGGCCTGTGCGGGCTGCAGGCGCAGTTCCTGCGCAACGCGGTGCATGCCCTGCGCATCCGCACGGACGTGCCCGACGTGTCCGCCATGGTGAAGACCTGGACGCTGCGGGGCACGGTGCATCTGGTTCCGGAGGATGACCTGCCGCTGTATATCCGCCATCCGGGTACGGCGGAGGATGTGTGCGTATCGCCATGGTACTGCTGGGTCAGAAGCAAGAATTTCTTCAACCCGCCGGAGCGGGAGCGGGTGCTGGCCCGGATGATGGCGGACGCTGTGGCGTCGGGCATCGACACCCGCGAGGCGCTGCGGGGATACATGCGCGCGCAGGGCATGACGGAAAGTGAGGAGGCCCGCTGCTTCGATGGCTGGGGTGGTCTCATCCGCGAGCTGGCGGATGTGGGCGTCATGGCTTTCCGGGTGGACATGCTGGATGCGGCGCACCCCAACGAAACAAAGCGCTACCGGCTGCTCGCCCCCGTGGCGCCGATGCAGGAAGCAGAAGCCCGGCAGGAGATCGCCCGGCGGTACCTGACCCACTACGGCCCGGTGACCCTGCGGGACGCGGCCTATTTCCTGCACTGGACGCAGGCGGAGGCGAGGGAAGCCTTCATCAGCGTCGGTGCGGATACGGAGAACTGCGAGGGCCGGACGTACTGGTACATTCCCGGAGGCGAGCCGCAGGCCATAAGCATGCCGGAGGTCGTTCTGCTGGCGGGCTTTGACCCGATGATGCTGGGCTACCGCAAGGAGGATAACCCCTTCCTGCCGCCGGAGCATCTGCGGGGAATCTTTAACCTGGCGGGCATCGTCAACCCGGCGATCCTCCTGCGCGGGCGCGTGGTGGGCAAATGGAAGGAGAGCAAGGGAAAAATGGAGTTCACGGCCTTTGAGCCCCTTGCACCCGATGACATGCGGCGCATTGTGGACGAGGCTGCACGGCTGTACACGGTGAAGAAGTGCATATGGAAATGATGTGAAACGAAAGGGGCAGCGTCTGCGGGGGTGCAGGCGCTGCCTTTTGATATGGGGTAGCGGGATGTCCGTTACGGCTGGGGCGCTGAAACGGTTTCCGTTGGCTGTGTGGTGCTCAAAACCAGGTCGGCCACATGGGTGTTGCTGTTGCCGGTCACCAGGCTGACGCCCAGGGGATCCGGCAGCTCAACATCCTTGTCCGTCCGCAGCACCACAAGCCGGAATTCTGCCTCGTTGTCGCCGCTATAGGGGAAGAGCACCTTCGGGAACATCTCCATGGCTGATCCCCAGTTGAACATGCCGCTGCTGATCGTCTCCGGATCCTCGCAGAAGGGGAGTGTAGCCAGAACATTGCCCACCGTGTCGGCATTCAGCATCAGACCGATGTAGTGGTAGCGGTCAGTGGTCAGCAGGGAACCCTGCACAAAGGCTCCGTCCAGGCTGCTGCTGACGAGGTGGAGCGTCCGTGCCTGCGCCTTGCGGGTGTGGGGAAGCACCGGGCGGAAAGCGTCGCTGTGGCGCTCCCAGGTCAGCTCGTTGGTGGTAGTGAGAACCAGATCCAGTAAGCCATCCTGATAACGGTCATCCAGGTCAACGAAGGTGATCTGAGCCAGCAGGTCGCCGCTCAGCGTGTCCTGCTGCAGCTGGATGTCGGCAGCGGCGGTTGCGATCTCCGAATCGGTCAGCTGCACCACCCAGGTGCTGCCGTCCGGCATGCCGTTGGCGTTGGGCGTGATGGCCAGGCGGTGGGCTGCATCCTCCGCGCGGATGCGCAGCGTGGCGATGGTGGTGAAGCCGTCGCTCCAGCTTTCTTCCAGGTACACGCTGACAATGTCATTGCCGCCAAGACGATTGCCTGTGGGCTGGGAGCGCCGGGACTGCGGACTCATGGTGGACAGCGTGAAGCGCCGCAGGTAATCTCCGCCCTGGGTATGGAAGCTTGCCAGCAGCGTTTCCGGCAGGGGATGCGTGCCCTCCAGCCGCACGACGCTGGTGGTCACAGACGTGGCGCTGATGCTGACATCCGGGAACAGCAGCCTCTCAATCGCGGGATTGCTGGCCGGGCTGCTGGTCCTGGAGGCCAGCACATTGCCCTCTGCATCGGCAAGAATGAAGGCTGGGTAGTGGTTGTCATACGTCTGCATGACGCCGACATAGGTGTAGAGGTCGGTGATGATGTAGCCCGCCTGGATAAAGGCGTCGGGGGAGTCGCTTTCCAGCAGGTACAGCGGGTTCCACGCGAATTCCTCGCCGACCTTCAGCGGAAAGGTAAGCTCAGCGGCCTCGGTCTGCCAAGTCTTTTCATTGACCGCCTTCACGGTGATGGGCAGGGTGAAGCTGGTGTCGCCGGTGGCGATCGGATCTTCATACACCAGGTCAACCAGGACATCGCCGGTGCTGTCCTCCGGCGTCAGCGCGGCGGTGATGCAGGAGCGATAATAGTCGTTCCAGGTGACTTCTGCTTGCACCACCCATGTCTGCTCGTCGGGATGATCCTCCAGATGGGGGGCGGTAGCCAGGCGGATGGCGGGGTCGTTGGCGCGGACGCGCAGCGTCACCTCGCCGGAGAAGCCGTCGTACCAGCTGCTTTCCAGGTAGATGCTGACGGTGTCCGTTTCGCCGATGATTTCGCCGGTGGGCTCAGGGCGTGAGGTGGGCATGGGGGAAATGGCTGCTGCGGGGACAGGCGTGGGCGACGGATACGCGCCAGGACGGTAGAAGGTGGAGATGCTGACGTTCTCGTGCTGTGTACCGTTGCCGATGGTGGTGATGTGGAGGGTATAGGTCAGCGTCTGATGCTCCTCCGGGAAGGGCAGCAGGGCGGAGAGCCGCGCGCCGTCCTGCGTAGCCACGAAGGCTCCATCTGTCACCGACAGCCTCTGCAGAATCGTGCTGTCGTCGTAGCCGCCATACCAGGCGGTGCTGACGTTCAGCCTCGTTTTGCCGGGAACGTTGGTATTGATGACGTGATCTGTGTTCTTGGGAATCACGTCGATGGTAACCCGCAGGAATTCGCCCTCAATGCTGGTGCTCACATTGTAACCGGTGATCAGTTCGTTCTCAAAGAGCCATAAGCGATTCACAGACGGCATGGGCGTCGGCGTGGGGAGGACGGCAGCGGGCGCTGCGGTGACGGTCGGCATGGGCGCCGGGGTGGGGAGGACGGCAATGGGCGCTGCGGTGACGGTCGGCATCGGCGTCACGGTGGCGGCGGCCGCCGGGATGCTCGTCATCGGCACCAGCACCTCGTAGTAGTGATCGTCGAAGCCCTCGTCATAGTGAGCCTCGGCGGCATCGGAGTACACATGCAGCACGAGGTAGCCGTAGAGGAGCTCCTCTGCGGGCAGCGGGCCCTCGGCGGTCAGACACAGGCCGTCCGGCGTGACCTCCAGGGCCACGGGCAGCTCGCCGGAAGCGGGCTCGCGGGCGTCCACCATGCCCAGCAGCTCATAGTAGTCGCAGGTGGGGTAGATCAGCAGGGTTTCGGCGCTGACGGTCAGGGTGGACTTGCCGTCCTCCTCACGGTTGAGGACGTACCAGGGCTTGGCGGGGAAGATGCTGAGGGTCAGCTGACCGGAAACGTCCCCGGGGACTCCGTCGGCGGTATATCCGGTCATTGTGACGGTGACCAGGTCGAATTCCCCCAGCAGCATGCCCTGCTGGGCGGGCATGTCGGTGCGCCAGGTGACGGTATCGCTGTGCTCGGCGCCATCGGCGGGGTCTGTCCAGGTGATGAAGAGCGTGAAGACCACGTCCTCATACAGGCTGGCGACGCTGAAGGACGCATTCACCACGGCCGTATCCGGCGTCATGTCGGTGACGTCCACATCGCTGAACTGGCCGGAAACCAGGGGAATGTCGCCGGAGAGCGTGGTGGTGACGCCGCCGCTGAGGCTGACGGGAATGAGGGTGCGGCGCACGTCGCCGGGGGGCGTGTGGCCGGAAAGACTCAGCATGTGCGCGGCGGGATCCTTCATGCGCAGCGTGGCGGTGAAGGACGCCTCGGTTTCCGTGCAGGCGGAGGCGTCCACGTCCAGGGCGAAATAAGCGTTTTCATACAGGTGGGAAACCACGGGGGAAAAGGCCGGCTGATGGGTCTGCCCGGCCACCTGGTTGTCGGCGGGCGGGTCGGCGGTGGTGGTCAGGGCGAAGGCCGCGCCCATCACGATGAACAGCAGCGCGATGGCGACAGCCAGCATCCCGGTACCTCGTTTGACATGCTTCACGTCTTGCAGCTCCTTTCGCTGGCAAAGCCGGAAGACCTCCTGCTGATCGCGCTCGCCCCAGCGCATGCCGCCCAGCCGCGTGTCCAGCGACTGCTTCAGCTTCTCATTCATTGAAATACCATCCTTCCAGCTGCGGCTGCAGCAGCTTTTTTGCCCGGTGGAGGCGCGTGCGCACGGTGCCCTGCGGCAGGCGGAGGGCGGAAGCCACATCCGTCAGCGGCATCAGCTGGTAATAGTGCAGCACGATCACCTCCCGGTACCTGTCCGGCAGGGACAGAACGGCGCTCAGCACCGTGTCGTCCGGCATGTCGGGGCAGTACCCGGGCTCGGGCAGTTGATCCAGGGGCGTTGCTTTGGCATAGAGGCGGAATTCCCGGCTCTTCAAAGTGTTCTTGCAGGTGTTGACGGCGATGCGCATCAACCACGTCTTTTCCTGGGACGCGGTTTCGGGGGAGGCAGGGGCTGCGAACAGGCTGCGCGTGGCGGCGGACGGGCGCGTCAGAGCCTCCCATACCTTCATGAAGGCCGTCTGCGTGGCGTCCTGCGCCAGGGCGAAGTCCTTCAGGTACAGGTAACACACCCGGAGCACGCTGTCGCCGTGCGCCGCCATCAGCCGGGCAAGTACCGCATCCCTGTCAATGCCTGGTACCGGGGCATTGAGCATGGCTTTTCCTCCTTTTCCGGGGCATCGGCGGATGTCCCTTCACCTATACAAACAACCTGCGGGAGCAAAACGTTTCATGTCATGGCAAAATTTTGGTTCTTCACGTTTTCTTAGGGAATGACCAACAGTGTAAGTTGATAGCCGCTTTCGCCCGCCGAAAGCGGCACAAAGGCGCTTTTACCTATTCGGAAAACTAAAAGAGTTTTCCCCC
>JAFXDB010000174.1 GCA_017516305.1 Clostridia bacterium
ACGATGATGCCCGTCAGCAGCGTGACGCGGCGGCCCAGCACATCGCCCAGCTTACCAAGAATCGGCGCAAAGGCGGCGGTGGACATGGCCTGGGCCAGTGCCGTCCAGGTGGTATTGTTGTAGGCGATCCCCATATCCTGCACAAAGGCAGGTCCCAGCACGGCGGAGAATCCGCCAACAAGGCTGATCATAAAGGCTGCCAGCGCATAGGGCACAAAACCTTTCAAGTGCGAGTTGCTTTGCTTCATCATTCAAACTCCTTGCAGCGATTCATCGCTATGATGCCCGGATTTCAGTGCATTATTTACACCCTTGCGGACATACTGAATACGAGGGAGGGATTCGCATGAAACAGAAATTCTATACCTGTAAGCATTGCGGCAATATCATGGCCATGATCCACGATGCCGGTGTACCGGTGCAGTGCTGCGGCGAGAAGATGCAACGTCTTGAGCCTGGCACAACAGAAGCCTCCGGCGAAAAGCATATTCCCGTATACACCCGGGAGGGCGATACGGTGCATGTGACGGTGGGTTCCGTGGAGCACCCCATGACGGAGGAGCATTACATCGAGTGGGTGTGCCTGGAGGGCGAGCACGTCATCCAGTATGCTCACCTGAAACCCACGGACAAGCCCAAGGCCAAATTCGCCCTGTGCAAGGGCGATGAGGTACGGGAGGTTTACGCGTTCTGCAACCAGCACGATCTGTGGAAACATTAAGGAGGGTAAAGCATGTCTCTGATCAACAAGGAAGTATCCGATTTCAAGGTCTATGCCTACCACGCCAACGACTTTAAGTTTGTTTCCAAGGAGGATATCCTCGGCAAGTGGAGCGTGTTCTTCTTCTATCCGGCGGACTTCACTTTCGTCTGCCCCACCGAGCTGGAAGATCTGGCGAACAAGTACGAGCAGTTCCGCAATGTGGGCTGCGAGGTCTACGCGGTGTCCACCGATACCCATTTCGTCCACAAGGCGTGGCACGATGCGTCCGAACGCATCCGCAAGATCAACTATCCCATGCTGGCAGACCCGACCCATGCCCTGTCCTGCGATTTCCAGGTGCTGATCGAATCCGACGGTCTGGCAGAGCGCGGCACCTTCATCATCAACCCCGAGGGCAAGATCGTGGGCTATGAGGTCACGGCGGGCAACGTGGGCCGCAACGCGGAGGAGCTTTTCCGCAAGGTGCAGGCCTGCCAGTTCGTCCACGCCCATGGCGATCAGGTCTGCCCCGCCAACTGGACGCCCGGCGCAGAGACGCTCAAGCCCAGCCTGGATCTGGTGGGACAGCTGTGATGACCGAAACGAAGAATCTCTACGATGTGATCATCATCGGCGGCGGGCCTGCGGGACTGACCGCCGCTATTTATCTGGCCCGGGCGCGTTATCGAGTGCTGGTGCTGGAGAAGGAACAATTCGGCGGGCAGATAACCATCACCCACGAGGTGGTAAACTACCCTGGCATCGGCAAGACCAGCGGCAAGGCGCTGACGGACACCATGCAGCAGCAGGCGGAAGCCTTCGGCGCGGAATTCCTGCTGGCGGAGGCGAAGGGGCTTGATCTGACTGGCGACGTCAAGACCGTCCGTACGGGGCGCGGTGATTTCCAATGCTTTGGCGTGCTGCTGGCGACCGGAGCGCACCCGCGGATGGTGGGCTTCAAGGGCGAAGCCGAGCACAAGGGCCGCGGTGTTGCCTACTGCGCCACCTGCGACGGCGAGTTTTTCACCGGCAAGGAGGTTTTCGTGGTGGGCGGCGGCTTTGCGGCGGCAGAGGAGAGCGTCTTCCTGACCAAGTTCGCCCGGCATGTGACGATCCTGATGCTCACGGAGGATTTCACCTGCGCCGAAGCGGCCGCCGAACCCGCCCGCAGGCACGAGAAGATCTCGATTCTGCCCAACACGGAATTGCTGGAGGTCGCCGGAGAAAGCGGCCTGACCTACGCCCGCTGGCGCAACACCCAGACGAATGAAGAAACGGAGTATCGCAGCGAAAACGGTGAATCCTTCGGTGTGTTCGTTTTTGCCGGGTATGAACCGGCAAGCGGACTGGTGAAGGGACTTGTGGAGCTTGATGAGAAGGGCTACATCCTGACCGACGGCTCCCTGAAAACCAGCGTAAACGGCGTGTATGCGGCAGGAGACGTGTGCATCAAGCCTTTGCGCCAGGTGGTCACGGCCACCGGCGACGGCGCGCTGGCTGCTACAGAGCTGGAAAAATACGCTGCCGCCATGCAGCGGAAGACCGGCTTGCAGCCCCAGCAGCCAGCCCGAGCAATCAAGGAACTTCCTTCCGCGCCAGAGACAAGCACAACCCCTGACGGTAGCCCGTTCACCCCAGAGATGCGCCAGCAACTACACACCGTTTTTAGCCGGATGGAGTGTCCTTTGCACTTGGCTCTTTCCCTTGATGAACGTCCTGTCTCCGCGGAACTGGAACGCTTCATGACAGAGCTGGCCAGCATGACGGACAAACTAACAGTACAGGTGGCCGAACGCTCCGCCTCCTCGCAGGATACCCCCTGCGTGCGCGTCTGTCAGCAGGACGGCTCATGGACTGGTTTGGCCTTCCACGGCATTCCCGGCGGGCATGAGTTCACTTCCTTTGTGCTGGGCCTGTATAATGCAGCAGGGCCTGGTCAGGCGCTGGATGATGCAACACGCCAGGCCATCGCTGCACTGAATAAACCGGTGAATATGAAGGTGCTGGTGTCCCTTTCCTGCACCATGTGTCCGGATCTGGTCGTGGCGGCGCAGCACATCGCGGCCCTCAATCCGCAGGTGTCGGCTGAAGTATATGATCTTGCCCATTTTGAGCAGCTGAATGAGCGCTATCAGGTCATGAGTGTCCCCTGCCTTGTACTCAATGGGGATCAGGTGACATTTGGCAAGAAGAATATCCAGCAGCTCTTGGCGCTGCTTTCTTAGCATAGACTCTATGCATCAGTTCATATCTTCATACAAAAAGGGGCTGCTGCGCCATGCAACAGCCCCGATATTCATTTACTGCCAGTCAACAACTCCGACCCAGGAGAGCAGGAACTCGCGCTCATGGGCATTGCCCTTGACGGACTGGGACGCCGCGACAATGGGCATCCACTTCTGCACGTACTGGCGGGCGGTGTCGCTCTTTCGGCAGAAGAGGGAGAGATACTTCGAAGCCATATCCTCATTGCCAGCCAGGCAGAAGAGGAGGTAGGTGCGGGCCGCGTCAGCAGAGGCGTTACCCTGCGTGGCGTGGGACCAGTCCAGGATGTAGGGCGTGCCGTCCTCGGTGATGATGATGTTGGACGGATTGAAATCGCCATGGCACACCTTGTTGTGCTTGGGCATGCCCTCCAGACGGGTATGCAGATCGTAGCGGGTGGTGGCATCCAGCTGCGCCTGGCTGATCTTGCGGTTCATCTTGTCCTTCAGCTTGCTCAGCATCGGGCAGATCATGGAGTGCATCTTCAGCTGCAGATCGACCAGCAGCTCCAGATATTCCTCCGTATGCTCACCTTCGGTGTCCTCCTGGATCATCTGCGCGAGGGTCTTGCCCTGGATGAACTCAGACACGATCGCCCACTTGCCATCCACGGTCGTGACGGCCAGAACGCGCGGGATGTTCAGCCCCGTCTCCTCGATGCGCGCCTGGTTCAGCGCCTCGTTCAGGACGTCAGCCTTGGAATACTCCTCATCAAACACCTTGATACACTTGTCGCCATCACGGTAGATGGTCTTGTTCTTCCGCTGCGCAATCACATTTTCCAGATTCATTATTGTTACCTCCCTCTCTTAAGCCATGCGGCCCTTGTTGTACGTAACCTTCACGGGATCAGCCTGCACATCAGAGGGCAGATCCTTCTCGCTGGGGGTGGGCAGCTCCTCGAAGTGCTTACCGTAGTAAGCATTCAGATACATCTGCTTGATCTCGCTCATCAGCGGATAGCGGGGATTCGCGCCGGTGCACTGGTCGTCGAAGGCCTGCTCGACCATCTCGTCCAGCTGCGCCAGGAACGTGGCCTCGTCAATGCCATACTCGGCGATGGTGTCCTTGATGCCGACCTTGTGCTTCAGGTCGTTGATCATGGCGATCAGGCCCTCCAGCTTCTCCTCGTCAGAGTCGCCCTTCACGCCCAGGTAATCCGCCACCTCGGCGTAGCGGCTGAGAGTGTGGGGATGATCGTACTGGGAGAAGGTGCCCATCTTGGCGGGCGCCTCGGCGGCGTTGAAGCGCAGGACCTCTTCGATCATCAGCGCGTTGGCAACGCCGTGGGGCAGATGGTGGAACGCACCCAGCTTGTGGGCCATGGAGTGGCACACGCCCAGGAATGCGTTGGCGAAGGCCATACCGGCCATGGTGGCGGCGTTGGCCATCTTCTCGCGGGCCTCGACGTCGGTCTGGCCGTTCTCGTAGGCGCGGGGCAGGTACTGGAAGATGGTCTTCAGCGCCTTCAGAGCCAGGCCGTCGGTGTAGTCGGTAGCCAGCATGGCGGCATAGGCTTCCAGGGCGTGGGTGACAGCATCGATGCCGGAGGCGGCAGTCAAGCCACGGGGCGCGGACATATGGAAGTCGGTGTCGATGATGGCCATGTTGGGCAGCAGCTGGTAGTCCGCCAGGGGGTACTTCACGCCGGTGGTTTCATCGGTGATAACGGCGAAGGGCGTCACTTCGGAGCCGGTGCCGGCAGAAGTGGGAATGGCGATGAAGTAGGCCTTCTCACCCATCTTGGGGAAGGTGTACACGCGCTTGCGGATGTCGATGAAGCGCATGGCCATGTCCATGAAGTCGGCTTCGGGATGCTCATACAACACCCACATGATCTTGGCCGCGTCCATCGCGGAACCGCCGCCCAGGGCGATGATGGTGTCGGGCTTGAAGGAAGCCATCTGGGCTGCGCCTTCCTTGGCGGAAGCCAGCGTGGGATCAGGTTGCACATCGAAGAAGGTGGTGTGTACGATACCCATTTCGTCCAGCTTATCGGTGATGGCCTTGGTGTAGCCATTCTGGTAGAGGAAGTTATCGGTGACGATGAAGGCGCGCTTCTTGCCCATCACAGTCCGCAGCTCGTCCAGAGCCACGGGCAGGCAGCCCTTCTTGATGTAGATCTTTTCAGGGGTACGGAACCAGAGCATATTCTCCCTTCTTTCAGCCACAGTCTTGATGTTGATCAGGTGCTTCACGCCCACGTTCTCGGAAACGGAGTTGCCGCCCCAGGAGCCGCAGCCCAGCGTGAGGGAGGGAGCCAGCTTGAAGTTGTACAGGTCGCCGATGCCGCCCTGAGCCGCAGGCGTGTTGACCAGCACGCGGCAGGTCTTCATGCGGGCGGAGAAGGCGCTCATCTTGGCCTGCTGAGTCTGGGTGTCAATGTAGATGGAAGAGGTGTGGCCATAGCCGCCGTCCGCGACCAGCTGCGCAGCCTTATCCAGCGCATCCTCGAAGGAGGTCGCCTTGTACATCGCCAGCACGGGAGACAGCTTCTCATGGGCGAATTCCTCGCTCAGATCAACACTCTCGACCTCGCCGATGAGGATCTTGGTACCGGCCGGAACGGTGACGCCCGCCAGCTGGGCAATGCGTGCAGCCGTCTGACCGACAATCTTCGCATTCAGAGCACCGTTGATGATGATCGTCTTGCGAACCTTCTCGGTCTCAGCAGGATTGAGGAAGTAGCAGCCACGGGCAGCAAACTCGGTCTTCACCGCATCGTAGATGCTCTCCATGACGATCACACTCTGCTCGGAAGCGCAGATCATGCCGTTATCGAAGGTCTTGGAGTGGATGATGGAGGAAACAGCCAGCAGGATGTCCGCGCTGTCGTCGATGATGGCCGGGGTGTTGCCAGCGCCGACGCCCAGGGCAGGCTTACCAGAGGAGTACGCTGCCTTCACCATGCCAGGGCCACCGGTGGCCAGAATGATGTCAGCCTCGCGCATGACGGTATTGGTCATCTCCAGAGAGGGCACATCGATCCAGTTGATGATACCTTCTGGAGCACCGGCAGCGACCGCAGCTTCCAGGATCAGTTTGGCAGCGGCAATGGTGCTGTTCTTAGCGCGGGGATGGGGGCTGATGATGATGGCGTTGCGGGTCTTCAGGGCGATCAGGCACTTGAAGATCGCGGTGGACGTGGGGTTGGTGGTGGGGATGACAGCGGCGATGACGCCGATGGGCTCAGCGATCTTCTGGGTGCCGAAGGCCTTGTCCTCTTCGATCACGCCGCAGGTCTTGGTGTCCTTGTAGGCGTTGTAGATATACTCGGCAGCGTAGTTGTTCTTGATGACCTTATCCTCCACCACGCCCATGCCAGTCTCCTCAACCGCCATCTTGGCCAGCGGGATGCGGGCCTTGTTGGCAGCAGTCGCAGCAGCCTTGAAGAT
>JAFXDB010000175.1 GCA_017516305.1 Clostridia bacterium
AGGAGCAGAACATCGACTTCGAGGCGAAGCCCGTCATCTGCAGCGGCATCGAGGAATGCCGCATGGCGCTGCTCAAGCTCTCCAAGAATCCCAAGATCCTGGGCGGCAATTTCATCGAGGGTATGGCGTGCCTGGGCGGCTGCATCAACGGCGCCGGCTGCCTGACCCACGGCGAGAAGAACAAGAACGACGTGGACAAGTACGGCCGCGAGGCGATGGAAAAGACCATCTCCGATGCGGTGTCGATTCTTCAGTAAAATGACATAACAAAGGCGGCGCGGTGCGAGTCGTGCCGCCTTTTCGTGTGCGATTGTAACAATTTGCCCCCTGCGCTTGTGCCGATCGGAAAAGAATGGTATGATGCCGTTGGAGGGGAGCAAATGAAGCTGAAAAAACGTGCTGCACTGCTGACCGGCATGGCGGTTTTCGCCATTGCGATCACCTTTTACCGCCTGGAAAACTGGACGCCCCACGAGGAGAACCCGCTGATGATCCTGCTGATGGCTGCGCTCGTGCCAGCGAGCACCGTGCTGGCGGTGATGCAGATCGTGCAGGGCGTCCGGGCGAAAAGCTGGTTGTGGCTGGCCCTGGGTGTGCTGGCAGCGGCGGGCTGTCTGTGGGGGGCGCTGACCTACTGTCGCATTCCCTTCTGCCTGGAATGTAACGGCGGCGTGGCCCCGGAGGAGCTTGGCTGGATGGCCCCCTGGTTCTATCCGCAATAAGCTTCGCGGTTATCCCGCCCGGTGCAGCCGCTCAATGCCGTGGATCTTCCCGAAGGGGATGATCCGCCCATCCGTGAGGATGACCGTCTGCCCTGTTTCATCAATCCGTCTGACTGCCCCGGTGACGCTGCGATACGCGCCGCCGGGCTTTTTTTCGTCTGGCTCGAAAACGGTGAGGGCGACCTCCGGCTGCTCATGGAGGCAGCCCATCAGTTCGCACAACTGCCCGTTCAGGCGCAGGAAGTCCTCCTCGGTGAGCACGGGGCAGCGGTCGGTGAGGCGGGCGGTCTCGTCGATCTCCTCCTCGAAGCCGGTCAGGGCGGCGAAGGGCGCAAACTGGGCCGCCCGCCCCAGGGGAGGCATGCGATTCCGCCGGGAAGATACGGGCCGGGGCAGGTCGATGATGTCGTCGTAGCTGCGGTGAAGGGGTCTCATGCCTTGTGGCCTCCGATCTGTGCGTTGCGGTCGATGGTGGTGCCGCCCTCCTGGAAGTTCATGCCCATGAGGATGGCGTTTTTGCCGAAGCGGCGGCGGATGTCCAGCACGGCCCGCTGGCAGCTGCGTTCACGCAGAAAGGCGGCGTCCTCGGCGGCGCGGCGGGCGTCCTCGGCGACGTAATCGGTGAAGAGATCAAGCTGCTCCGCGGCAGGCCGGGCGAAGGCCTCCTTCTCCGGGAAGACGCGGGCTGCCACCACATTCACCCGGCGCACCAGCAAAAGCGGATTCACGATGCGGTCGAAGAGCGCCGCCATCGTGTCCACCAGCGTCCGGGTGGAGGAGGTCAGCCGGGGAAGATTCGCCGTGCCGTGGGCGTGGCGGGGCAGCGCGCGTCCGTAGTGATCCAGCACGACCTCGCCTGTGTAGGCAGCGCGGATATTCGGGTCGGTCAGGCTCTCGATGTCGTAGCCGATGTGCAGCACCAGCTGGTCGGTGACGAGCCCCTTGTCCACCAGGTCGAGGGAGAGCAGGTCGGTCATCTCCTGCACGATCAGCCGCGCCTTGTCGTGCTCGTAGGGGCAGTGCAGCACCTGACCGATGCTCACGCTGTGGCTGACGGGCTTGTAGGCCTTGATCTGTGCGATGGTGCAGGGCTCGTGGCCCCAGGCGTGGTCGATCAGCAGCTCCGCGTTCACGCCGAAGAGCTTGTACAGCAGATCCTCGCTGAAGTAGGAGCCCGGCTTGCCCAGGGAGCAGCGGGCCACGTCCCCCATGGTGAACATGTTGTACCGGGCGAGCTTGCGGGCATATCCGCCGCCGATGCGCCAGAAATCGGTGATGGGCTGATGATCCCACAGCAGCTGCCGGTAGGACATTTCGTCCAGCTCGGCGATGCGTACGCCCTGGGCGTCGGGGGCGGCCTTCTTGGCGACGATGTCCATGGCGACCTTGGCCAGATACAGGTTCGTGCCGATGCCCGCCGTGGCGGTGATGCCGGTGGTCGACAGCACATCGCGGATGATGTGCACGGCAAATTCGCGGGCGGTCATCTTCGCGGCCATGAGGTAAGGGGTGACGTCCATGAACACCTCGTCCACCGAGTACACATGGATGTCCTCCGGCGCGACGTACTTGAGGTAGATATCGTAGATGCGGGTGCTGATCTCGATGTAGCGGGCCATGCGGGGAACGGCCCGGATGAAGTCGATGGCCATGTCGGGCCGGACGGCGAGCTCTTTGGCGTCCCAGGAGGCGCCGGTGAAATGCCGTCCGGGAGCCTGCATGCGACGCAGAGCATTGGCCTCGCTGACCTGCTGGATGGCCTCGAAGAGCCGGGGCCGGCTGGATACTCCGCAGGCCTTCAGCGACGGCGAAACCGCCAGGCAGATGGTCTTCTCCGTGCGGGCCTCATCTGCCACGACGAGGTGCGTTGACAGCGGATCCAGCCCCCGGTCGATGCACTCCACCGAGGCATAGAAGCTCTTCAGGTCGATAGCGATGTACTGCCTTTCCACGGAGGATTTCCCACCTTGTCCCAAAATGCGAACATACGTTCATAGTATAGTATTCTCCGACAACTCCAGAACTCCTCCCACAACGCGAACATAAATTCGCAGGAACATTATGGGAACAAAAAAACCGTCCCGGAATGGGACGGTGTATATACCCACAGGAATGCGCAACCATGCAGCCCGCGCGATGAGCGCGTGAAAGGACAACTCCGGCGCCGGGCCAATCCCCACGCGCGCGTACC
>JAFXDB010000176.1 GCA_017516305.1 Clostridia bacterium
GGGCAAGTAAAGAGAAGCCCCTTTAGGGGCAGCCTGTGAACCCGGTGCGGAAGGCAGACTTTCCGGCGCTTTCAGCGCGGCCGGTATTGGTGCCTTATAGGCACAGTGCAAACCACCGGCTTAGCCGGTGGTTCTGATTGTATTCCTTCCGCCCGGCGCAGCATCGGCATCAGGGCCTGGGAGCGGGGGAACCAAAAAGTTCATTCCGTATGCAGCAGCCTGTAACAAGCAGCCCCGAACGCAAACAGTAAAGTGGAGTGACGAGCAATGCAAAAACAAAAAGTTCTTCTGGAAATCCTGAAACACCCCGACCCTGACACATGGACGGAGATGACGCGCGATGATTTAGAGCAGATTCTGGACGAGGAGCTGTCCAAGCCGGAGGCCCTGATGGATACCGGGCTGATCCGGGAGCTTCTCCTGCAGCTGGAGGACGGCGTGACCCCTCAGAAACAGCAGGCCGCCTGGAAGGCCACCGCCAGGAAGCTGCCCGGCCTGCGCCTGTCTCCCGTTCTGCAATGGGCTGCCCGGATTGCGGCAACGCTGATCTTCATCCTCGGGCTGTCCGTCCTGACATACAGGACGGCGGCTGCCTTCAACTGGCAGCTGCTGCTCCGGCTGATGCGCCCCTTTACGGAGACGTTCTGCCTGTATTCCGGCGACGATCCGAATCGTGCAGCGCTCACCAGCGACGCGTACGGGGATGGCTCGAAGCCGGAGGCGCCGGGCGTGTATGCAAGCATCAGGGAGGTCCCGGCGCATCTGCAGGGCTATCCCGCCAGGCCGTACGGCGTCCCGGAGCGCTTCACCTACATGCAGGGCGTTTACTACGGCGACGACCTGAGCACCACCATGACGCATGTGTACAGCAGCAGCGGCGGCCTCTGCATATTCACGCTGACGCTCCTGCACCAGGAGGAACCCACCACCTCCCGGCAGCCGGGTCAGGCCGCTGTGCTCACGCAGGACATGTCCCTTGCCGGCTGTCAGGTGACGTATACCTTCAACGCCGACGCCACGATCTCGGCATTCTGGGCCCTGGACAATGCACAGTACAGCCTCATTGGCAGCATCAGCGAGGCCGAGCTTGCATTGATCGTGGAATCCACCATGAACAAATGATAACACAGGAGGATCGAACATGAAAAAGCTGACTTCTCTGGCCCTTGTGATCATGCTGCTGTGCGTCAGCATGTACCCCTGCTTTGCGGAAACACCCAGCGCCCGCAGCAGCAACTATTTCCACAGCTACGGCACCGCCATGGGCGACGCCGGCAACGGCATTCTGTCCATCACCTTCCACTGCGTCGGCATGGGCATCTGCAGCGAGTTGGGCGTGGCGAATTATACTGTGGAAAGATTGAATGAAAACGGGCGCTGGGAGAATGTCTCCGGTTTTCTGAACGGCCAGACCGGCACCAACACGGCCTCCTATACCTTCGGGCGCTATTTCTACGGCGTGTCGGGCGAGACGTACCGGCTGTGCGTGACCTTCCTGTGCGTAATGAACGGCGGCGCAGAAACGAAGGCCTACACCAGCGGCAGCATCACGCTGGATTGATCGAGGTGCGTATGGAGAGTAGCGAAAGCCATATGAACCCGAAGGTGCTCGGTGCGGAAATGCGGAAGCTGCGGCACAGCATGGGCATGTCCGTCGTCAGATTCGCCGGTGAGCTGAACAAGCCCGCATGGCTGGTGGATCTGATCGAACACGCAGGCGAGGCGAATGCCTCCACCCTGTGCGATCTGCTGCCGTCGCGCGAGATCGCCTCTGTACAGGAAGCGTTCATGCGCCTGGGAAGCATGCCGCGCTTTGGCAACGCAGCTCCGGGCAGACAGCGCGTCGCCCCTCCGGCCGAGCGCACATTCTATCTGCCCATGACCCTCAGCGCAGACAGCCTGACGGATATCATGGATCAGGTGCTGCTGCTGGCCGCAGCCGCCGGTGAACCGGAAGTGAATCACCAGAGGCTCCTGCGTCAGAGCGTGGTGTCGGTCAGTTCGCTGGCATGTCTGCTGCACACGCAGTACATGCACACGGGCGACCAACGGAATGCCGACCGCTGCCTGCGCCGCTTCCAGGAGAGCCTTCAGGAACGTATGCAGCTCCTTCGCTGACCCTCGTGCCATATGCCACCCCAAACCGGGCAGCATCGCCATCCTCGCGGTGCTGCCTGGTTTTGTTTCCGTTTGCTTTTGGCCCGCCGGCTGTGCTGCGGACGTTCCGGTTGACGCTTCCGTGTGTTTTCAGTATAATAAATGTGGAAGTATCCATTCTCTTCACGGCGCAGGTTGATCTTTCCGGAACGCTTCCCGGAAGCCTCTGCCGCCAGGGAATGACCCGAGCGCGGCCGTCAGCCAAACCAACGGAACACCACAATCCATATCAGGAGGGAGAAAGCATGAACTGCGTTGATATCTATTGCGGCACCTACCGCCGCGAACCATCAGGGATTGCATTCTGCCCCTATCGCGTCTGCCCCATGGGCGCCCACAGCGATCATCAGCTTGGCAAAGTCACCGGCCTTGCCATCGACAAGGGCGTTCATATCGCCTACGGCTCGAAAAAGAACGGCGTCATTGAGCTGTCCTCCCTGCAGTTCGACCGCCGGGCGCAGTGGCACATTCACCAGATCGACGAGAAGCCCGTGGGCGACTGGGCGGATTATCTGCGCGGTGCAACGTGGGCATTGAGCCGGTATTACCCCCTGCGCGTGGGCCTGAGCGGCGTCATTGAGGGCACGATGCCCATCGGCGGCCTGTCCTCCTCGGCAGCGGTGATCATCGCTTTCCTGGGCGCTCTGAGCAAGCTCAACGGCATCCAGCTGGAAGACACCGAGATGATCCAGATCGCCCTGGAGGCAGAGCGGGATTATGTGGGCGTGTCCGTCGGTACGCTGGACCAGAGCTGCGAGGTACTGTCGAAGAAGCATCACCTGCTGTATCTGGATACCCGGGACAACAGCTACGAGCTGATTCCCCAGCACCCGGACATGAAGCCTTATCAGATCGCCATCTTCTTCTCCGGCATTGAGAGGAATCTGGCAGGGAGCAAATTCAACATGCGCGTGGACGAGGCCAAGTCCGCCGCCTATGCGCTGATGGCCTATGCCGGCATGGAATACGGCAAATTCGGCCAGGCCGTGCTGCGCGACGTTCCCCGTGAGGTGTATGAGCAGTACAAGCATCGCCTGCCGGACAACTGGCGCAAGCGGGCCGAGCACTTCTATACCGAGTTTGACCGCGTACAGCAGGGCGCAGAGGCCTGGCGGCGCGGCGACATTGAGACCTATGGCAGGCTGAGCTTTGAAAGCGGCCATTCCTCCATCTACAACTGGGAAACCGGCTCGGACGAGCTTCGGACGCTGTATGAGATCATGTGCCGCACCGACGGCATCTATGGCGGCCGCTTCTCCGGCGCAGGCTTCAAGGGCTGCTGCATGGCGCTGATCGATCCCACCTTTGCGGAAAGCATTGAACAGCGCGTGGGCGAGGAATACCTGAAGGCGTTCCCGCAGCTGAAGGGCAGATACTCCTTCCATCTGTGCAGCAGCGCAGACGGCATCGCCCTGTAATAGGCCAAGGGAGGTCATCAAACATGAAATGCCTGATTCTGGCGGCGGGCTATGCGACCCGCCTGTATCCGCTGACGGAGAATTTCCCCAAGCCCCTGCTGACCGTGGGGGAAAAGACCATCCTGGACTGGCTGGTGGACGATATTGATACCGCCGGGGCGGTGGACGAGTATGTGGTGATCTCCAACCACAAGTTTGCCCCCCATTTTGCCGCCTGGGCAGCAAAGAAGCAGCAGAAAATCACCGTGGTGGACGACGGCACCTCCACCAACGAGACCCGCCTGGGCGCGGTGAAGGACATCCAGTTCGCCATTGACCTGCTGGGCCTGGACGATGACATGCTGGTCATCGCCGGCGACAATGTGCTGGACTTCTCCCTGACGAAGTTCATCGCCTACGCGCAGGAGAAGGGCACCTCCTGCGTGATGCGCTACCACGAGCCCAGCGAAAAGAAGCTGCAGAAGTGCGGCGTGGCGCTGATTGACGAAAACGACCTGATCCTCTCCCTGGAGGAAAAGCCCGCCGAGCCCAAGTCCCACTGGGCGACGCCCCCCTTCTATTTCTACACCCGCCGGGACGCAAAGCTGGTGCAGGTCGGCATCGAAAGCGGCTGCGGCACCGACGCCCCCGGCAGCTACATTGCCTGGCTGTGCACCCAGTCCCCTGTGCATTCGATGGAAATGCCCGGCAGCCGCTATGACATCGGCAATCTGGAAAGCTACCAGCAGGTGCAGGCGACCTACAAGGGCATCACCCGCTGAATGACGACAGGAACGAGGTAAGCAAATATGGTTGAATTCAATGTGAGCCTGAAGGGCAAGACGATCCTCGTCACCGGCGCGGCAGGCTTCATCGGCGCGAACCTGGTGCGCCGCCTGTACGAGATGGCGGAGGGCGTCACCGTCATCGGCCTGGACAGCGTGAACGACTACTACGACGTGTCCCTGAAGGAATACCGCCTGCAGGAGCTGGCGAAGTTCCCGACCTTCACCTTTATCCGGGGAAATCTGGCGGACAAGGCGCTCATCGACCGCCTCTTCGCCGAATATAAGCCGTCCATCGTGGTGAATCTGGCCGCCCAGGCGGGCGTGCGCTACTCCATCACCAACCCGGACGCCTACATTGAGGCGAACCTGATCGGCTTCTATAACATCCTGGAGGCCTGCCGTCACAACCCGGTGGAGCACCTGGTCTACGCCAGCTCCTCCTCCGTCTACGGCACCAACAAGAAAATCCCCTACTCCACCGACGACAAGGTGGACAACCCCGTCAGCCTCTATGCGGCGACGAAGAAGTCCAACGAGCTGATGGCCCATGCGTACTCGAAGCTTTATAATATCCCCTCCACGGGGCTGCGCTTCTTCACCGTCTATGGCCCCGCCGGCCGCCCAGACATGGCGTATTTCGGTTTCACGAACAAGCTTCTCAAGGGCGAGAAGATCCAGATTTTCAACTATGGCAACTGCCAGCGCGACTTTACCTACGTGGACGACATCGTCACGGGCGTGGTGAACATCATGCAGCACGCACCGGAAAAGGCCACCGGCGAGGACGGCCTGCCCCTGCCGCCCTACATGGTCTACAATATCGGCAACAACAGCCCGGAAAACCTGCTGGACTTTGTGGACATCCTGCAGCAGGAGTTGATCCGCGCGGGCGTGCTACCGGAGGATTACGATTTCGACGCCCACAAGGAGCTGGTGCCCATGCAGCCCGGCGACGTCCCGGTGACCTACGCCGACGTCACCGCCCTGGAGCGCGACTTCGGCTTCAAGCCCAGCACCACCCTGCGCGAGGGCCTGCGGAGGTTCGCCGAGTGGTACAAGGAATTCTACCGCGTGTAATACGGCTGTAAATGGCATAACGAACGCGCCTCCCCCGACCATTTCGGTCAGGGGGGGCGCATTTTCATATTCACTTACTTGCTGGATTCGCGGGTGTAGTTCAGCAGACCGCCGCAGAGGATGCAGCCCTTCTGGCGCTCGGTGAGGGGCAGGAGCACCTTGTAGTCCTCGTTCTTGGTGGCGTTGTGCAGCACGAATTCCTCGCTGCCGGATTCCACCAGGGCGCGCACGCCGGGGAGGGTCAGCTCGTCGCCGAAGGAGATAGCGTCGTAGTCCGCCTCGTTGGCGAAGGTCATGGGCAGGATGCCGTTGTTGATCAGGTTCGCCTGATGGATGCGGGCGAAGGACTTGGCGATGACCGCGCGGATGCCCAGGTACAGGGGCACCAGCGCCGCATGCTCACGGCTGGAGCCCTGACCGTAGTTGCTGCCGGCGACGAGGATGCCGCCGCCCTCCGCCTTGGCGCGGGCCGGGAAATCCTTGTCCACGGGGGTCAGGCAGAAGTCGCTCAGGTAGGGCACGTTGCTGCGGAAGGGCAGGAGCTTCGCGTCCGAGGGGGCGATGTGGTCGGTGGTGATGTTGTCCTCCATCTTCAGCAGCACCTTGCCGGAGACGTCCGCAGGCAGGGCCTTGCCCATCGGGAAGGGCTTGATGTTCGGGCCGCGCACGACCTCCACCGTGTCCTCCAGGCCGGGCTCAACGGGCGGGATGATCAGGTTGTCGTTCACGTCGAACTTCTCGGGCAGGTCGATATTCAGGTCGATGTCCAGGCAGCGGGGGTCGGTCAGCACGCCGGTGAGGGCGGTGACAGCCGCCGTTTCGCAGGAGACGAGGTAGATGCCCGCGCTCTTGGTGCCGGAGCGGCCGAAGAAGTTGCGGTTGTTGGTGCGGACGGAGATGGCGTTGGACTTGGGCGCCTGACCCATGCCGATGCAGGGGCCACAGGCGGATTCAAGGATGCGGGCGCCGGCGGCGATCATGTCCGCCAGGGCGCCGTTGCGAGCCAGCATGGTCAGCACCTGCTTGGAGCCGGGGCCGATGACCAGGCTCACGTCCGGATGCACGGACTTGCCCTTCAAAATACGGGCAACGCGCATCATGTCGGTGTAGGAGGAGTTGGTGCAGGAGCCGATGAAGACCTGATCGACCTTGATGGGGCCGCACTGCTCCACGGTCTCGACGATGTCGGGCATGTGGGGCTTGGCCACCAGGGGCACCAGGGTATTCAGGTCGATCTCCACCATTTCGTCATAGGTGGCGTCATCGTCGGGCTTCAGCTCCGTCCAATCCGCCTCGCGGCCCTGCGCCTTCAGGAACGCGCGGGTCACGTCGTCGGAGGGGAAGATGGAGGTGGTCGCGCCCAGCTCCGCGCCCATGTTGGTGATGGTCGCGCGCTCGGGGACGGTCAGGGTCTTGACGCCCTCGCCGATGTACTCCATCACCTTGCCCACGCCGCCCTTGACGGTCAGGCGGCGCAGGACTTCGAGGATGATGTCCTTGGCGGCCACGCCGTAGGGCAGCTTGCCGGTGAGCTTGATGCCCACGACCTTGGGGCAGCTGAGGAAGTACGCGCCGCCGCCCATGGCGACAGCCACGTCCAGGCCGCCCGCGCCGATGGCCAGCATGCCGATGCCGCCGCCGGTGGGGGTGTGGGAATCGGAGCCCAGCAGCGTCCATCCGGGCACGCCGATGCGCTCCAGCTGCACCTGATGGCAGATGCCGTTGCCGGGCTTGGAGCAATAAATACCGTGCTTCTTGGCCACCGTCTGGATGAACTGGTGGTCGTCGGCGTTCTCAAAGCCGGTTTGCAGGGTGTTGTGGTCAATATAGGCGACGGACTTCTTCGTCTTCACGCGGTCAACGCCCATGGCCTCGAACTGCAGGTAGGCCATGGTGCCGGTGGAGTCCTGTGTGAGGGTCTGGTCGATGCGGATGGAGATTTCCATGCCGGGGACAAGCTCGCCGGAGAGCAGATGCGCGGCGAGGATCTTCTGTGTCAGATTCATAAGGGGTGTTCCTCCTGTATACAACAGTAATGCTCTTCTATCATATCGGATGGACGGGGGTGCGTCAACCGATTCCGGGCGAAAAAACATAGGAAATACCCCCGGGAAAGGGCGCGTCAGGGGGCCGACGCATTCCGGGGGTAAGGTTCCTTTTCATCAGTCAGACCTGCAAGGTAATCCATGCTGGTTTTCAGCGCCTGCAAAATGTAGACGCCTATCTCCTGCGCTGGCCAAACGGTTGAGCTTGCCTGGCAAATGCAAACTGCCCCGGAGATCATGCTCCGAGGCAGCAGACTGTCAAATAAGCCAAGTATTAGGTCACAGCAATTCGCCGTCGGCAGACTGAAAATCGAAAATCGGCGACATGCGCGGCGATTTTCGCGCTTTTCCGTCAGGAAAAGCTTCCTTACACGAACGAACGGCCGGGAGAACGACTTGTCGTTCGACCAGTGAGTGAGTGCAAATCCTCGACAAAGTGCCTAAAGCACTTTGTCGATACGCTGACTGCCCCGGAGATCACTCTCCGGGGCAGCCTTTTGTCTACCGCGTGGGCCGCAGTATCATGGAATCGCCTTACTCGGCGATCTTCTTGAACTCCTCGTAGACAAACTGGACCTTGGGGCCGATGACGATCTGCACGGCGGTCTTGCCGGGACGGATGACGCCAGCAGCGCCGGAGGACTTGATCTTCTTCTCGTCCACCAGCAGGCGATCCTTCACTTCCAGGCGCAGACGGGTGATGCAGTGGTCGATGGAGGCAACGTTCTCCTTGCCGCCCAGGCCTTCCAGAATGATCTGGGCCATGGTGGTGTAGTCGTCGTTCGCCAGCTCGATCTTGGTCTCGCCCTCCTGATCGTCCTCACGGCCGGGGGTCTTCAGATCCCACTTGGTGATGGCGAACTTGAACACCAGGTAGAACACCACGAAGGCAGCGATGCCCAGGGGCAGGATCAGCCAGGTGTTGGCAGCAGCGGGCAGGGAAGCGGAGAAGACCAGGTCGGTCGCACCGGCGGAGAAGCAGAAGCCGGCACGGAAGCCCAGGGCCACGGTGACAGCCGCGAACACGCCGTACAGGGCCGCGTACACAACGTACAGGGGGAAGGCCAGGAACATGAAGGCGAATTCGAAGGGCTCGGTGACGCCGCAGATGAAGGCACACAGAGCGGCAGCGCCGACGATACCGGCAGCAACCTTGCGGTTCTTGGTCTTGGCGGTCTGGATCATGGCCAGAGCAGCGCCGGGGATACCGAACATCATGCAGGGGAAGAAGCCAGCCATGTAGGAACCGACGGACCAGGTGATCTCGGTGCCGTTGGCCATGACGCCGCCCTCAACCAGGCCAGCCCAGTAGGCGTTCAGATCGCCCAGGCCGATGGTATCGAACCAGACCACGTTGTTCAGGGCGTGATGCAGGCCGGTGGGGATCAGCAGACGGTTCAGGAAAGCGTAGATACCGGCGCCCACAGCACCCAGCTTGGCGATGCCCTGACCCAGAGCGACCAGGCCGGAGAACAGCACGGGCCACACGAAGAACAGGACCACGGACAGGATGATGGAGACC
>JAFXDB010000177.1 GCA_017516305.1 Clostridia bacterium
GCCGTAGGCCGTGACCGTGGCGCTGTCGTGGGCCCAGACCGTGGCGCTGCCGTAGGCCGTGACCGTGGCGCTGTCGTAGGCCGTGACCGTGGCGCTGTCGCAGGCCGTGACCGTGGCGCTGTTGCAGGCCTTGACCGTGGCGCTGTCGCAGGCCGTGACCGTGGCGCTGTCGTAGGCCCAGACCGTGGCGCTGTCGTAGGCCGTGACCGTGGCGCTGCCGCAGGCCCAGACCGTGGCGCTGTCGTAGGCCGTGACCGTGGCGCTGCCGCAGGCCTTGACCGCGGCGCTGTCGTAGGCATACCACACGCCATCGTGTACCTCATGATATCCCTCGCGCAAAACATGCACCTTGCACCACTCGGTGATAGCCACCTTCACTCGCTGCTCATCGACTGCATGCACAAACCAGTCCGGGAGGATATCCTGGTCAATTTTGATCTTCCATCCCATGGGATCACTGGCCACATCTCCATCCGCAGGAGAAAGCTCCACCCTCACAAACACCTTACTCGCATGGGCAAAATCATCCGGGATTTTCAGCTCCTCCAGCATTCTGTCGTGGCTGTCGTAGTCTGGAACGAACACCCTATCCTTGAGAACAAGAGCCGACTTAAAACGACACATTTTTATTCTCCTCCCTTACCGAGCCTGTAGGCTCTGGATATCTTCTCATCAATCACAACAGGTTCCAGGTGGTACTTCTCGCACAGCGCCCTGTCTCCGATCCGATGGGCCTCATTGTGGTGCCCATCAACACCCCAGCAAAGAGGAAGCGCCCGCATGCCGATGTGGCAGATCTCCCTTCGGTCGTTTCCCATGCCGACCCTGTCAACATGGTGCAGGGTTGCCTTTCGACCGCACACAATGCACCTTTTGTTCATCATCGCCGCATAGACCGTCTTCTGGATGTCCTCGCACAGCTCCGTAACAGGGCGCTTTGTTGGGATGTTGTTCTCCAGCACAAACTCCACCAGCCAGTCGATGTAAAGACTCGCTGTGCTGACGTCCACGTCCGACATGCTGAATGTCTTGATCGCAGAAGCGCTCAGGCGGTCGAACCGCTGCAGCAGGAAATCCCGCTTCAGCATCGCGTTGACCTGGCTGCTTTCCGAGGGTTTGTACCCGGCCCACAATGCGATCTCTCCGATCAGCGCCCACACCTTGCCATGCTGGTCAATGCTGTGCTTTCGGCCGTCCGGCAGGAACACAACAGCCTTGTTCATGTCCTGCCGGACAAATTCCGGTGTGTAGGGGACGTGGATGGTCAGTCCGGACGAATCCGCGTCCACAATTTTTCCTTCCAGGCGGATCATGCGACAGAAGCCTTCTCTTTTAATGAGCAATTCCAACACAAGCAACGGCCATATTTTTGCCGCGATGTTTCTGCGATGTGATCCCCGCTGTACTCCGTACCATTGGGCAGAACCACACCATCAATCGATTTGCCACAATCTGCACAAGCCGGTACACTTTGCGGCGATGTTTCTGCGATGTGATTCCCGCTGTACTCCGTACCATTGGGAATAGTATCTTCTGGCGTAGTCCTGTCAGGATCGTTATCCCGCATATCTTCCGTCGGAATGCAAAACAACTGGAATAGTGCGTATTTCATCGCTACAGCCATAGATTTGTTGCTGCTTTTATCGGCATTGTCCATACCTTCGCCTATAACCACGGTGTTGATGCTACTTCCGTCTCGAGCATACATCGTATAACGGATTTTCATAATCGAAACAGTCATCGAAGTATTGCTTTTTGTTGTACGTACTTCCCGGCTGTGTTCAAGAACTTCCGGTGCAATAAACAAACCATGTTTTGCGAGAATAGGGTGCAGCATGTTCATCACATCATCGATTCCACGATACAGAAAACCTTGCTGTTGGTTTCGCTTTTGCTTTCCGATGGCTTCAATATCATTCATTGCTGCACAGATATCCTGGTAGATGCGAGGACTGTTTTCCATTATGTTACCTCCTTTATCTCCACCGTGAACACCGCGCCCCTCTCCACAACAGTGACGCCATCAACCAGCTCGCCGGTGGCGCTGTCTACCAGCTCACCTCCGACCACCTGGCAGCGCTTCTTGTACTCCCCCCAACGGGGCTTGTACGTCGTTTCGACCAGGTCAGGCGCCGCCGTGCGCAGATGCTCCACAAGGCGGTCATTGTCTACCACATACTGCGGAGCAGGGGTCTTTCGCACCAGCTTCGCGCCGGGCAGCTGATAGCTCTCCTGGGTCTTGGTCGCCTTGTGAGGCAAGGTGTCGAAGTACCTTTCCAGCTGGGCGGTCATATACGCCACCGTCTGCTCGTTTGCCTCTTCGATCCGGCGCAGCTGTTCGGCGAAGTGGGCGCGCCAGCGCTCCGTGTCAGCCCTCGCATTGCTGATCTGCTTCACCGCCCATTCGGCAGCCTTGTCGTCACGGATCTCCCAGCCCTCGCGGGCATCCATCATGGCTTCGCTCATACGCCGTTTACCCTCCTGAATTCGTAAAAAGCACTGCGGTGGAACTCGCCGATGTATTCAAGCACAGTCGGCCAGAAATCCTCTGCTGGCGTGATGCACTTGGCCAGAGCCCACAGCCTCTGGACGTATTCGGGTTCGAATTCCCCTTCGCCTTCCTTGATCATCGCGTAGGCAAGCACCTCCGCTTCAATACCGCGCTGATCCACAAACTGTACAAGCTCGTTCTTGTTCGCAGAATCCGCCGCACAGCGGGGACAGCAGTGATCCGCCACCGGGTCTGCATGGCTCACGCGAAAGATACCGCCATCATGCTGCCAGCTGCTGCAATCCTCCCAGCGCTCCCAGAGCGCCCCGCATCCGGGGCATTTGTGGACTTCCTCCGGTACCGGGGCATGCATTTCGTAGGGAATGCAGGCCATGGGATTATCCATCGCAGCGCCGTAAAGTGCGCTTGTCACCGCAGGTACACCTCCTTATCAATGCCCAGATACCTGGCATACCGTTCCGCAACGGACGGATGCTGAACCTTCGACGGCCGACGAGCCTCCTGCTCGTCCACATCCTGTTTTTCCTCATCCTGGCAGTCGCACCACTCGCCAGGGTCCAGATAGCATCCGCAAATCTTGCAGCGCTTCATTGACATTACCTCCTTTTTTGTGCTATGATGGAGGTGTCCTCAAATCCCCCATCTGGTTGCCGGTTGACGCTGCCCCGCGTCCGCCGGTTTTTTTGTGCTGCCATCCCCATCGGCGGGAAGAAATCCGGCAGCCTTTTGTGCGGCTCATGGATCATGTCCAGGATCGCGTAAGCCTCGTCCAGCGGCCAGGACTTGCGGCCCATCATCCGCTGACTGACGTAGCAGACGCCACGGCACAGCTTCCGGGCCAGATAGGCCTCGTCGATGTCCCGCGCCATCAGCGCACCACGGAGCATCGCATGCGGCTTCGGCATTCAGTTCACCCCCTCCATCTCGCTTTTGAGCAGCACCGAGCCTGATGCCGTGTTCAGCTCGCGCAGCTGCCGAAGGTACTCGTTCCAGTCACTCTGGCTGTCGATACGGCCGTCGATCAGGTCGCGCTCCACTCGGTCCTGCAGCGCGTGCACGTCAGCGGCTTCCTTTGCAACGCTGACCACATGGGCCAGCAAACTGCGGTCAGACGCCGCAGTAGGATGATGCGCTGCATAGGCCGGTGACGTTGCTTTAAGGTACTCGTGCCACAGGCCGGGTGCATGATACAGCAGCTCCAGCTTGTAGAGATCCTCCATGTTGGGCTTGCTGTCCTCCTGCTCCCAGCGCTGCAGATTGCTCTCCGAGATGCGCGTGGCCAGGTACACCTGCGTCTGGGACATCCCCGCCGATTTGCGGGCTGCCCGGAGCATCTCCCCCCCTTTTCCTGACATCTTTTTTCCCTCCATTCATTTATAATGGTTTTAGCCGCCCACAAGCAGGAGAACGTATATCAGCAACCCCACCGAGCCGAAGAAAAGTGTCCCCCCGACGATGTTGCTGATGATCTCCCGCCAGTCAATCGGAGGCTTGGGCACGATCGGCTGCATAAACCGCTTCGCCCCTGGGTACGTCTTGTTGCCGCGATGCACACGGCTCGGACAACCACCTGCCCAATACATCTGCTTCCCCTCCTCAGTCCGCCAGAACCGCGTCGATGAGCGATTCGCATGCGCGCAGACCTGTCAGTGCTTTCTCCAGGTCATCCATGGCCGCCTCTGCGGTGTTGCAGCGCCCCATGGTCTCATAGCCGGTAGAGGCGTAGAACCACGGTTCGCCCGTGTAGTAGTCATTGACACGGCAGATGTCCCAGCGGGTTTCGGTCTGGCAGATGGTGATCTTTCCGTTGACCTCGGAAACGATGCCCTTTTCCAGCAGGGCGATGATGGCAGCGCGTTCTATCGGGGTAAACATGGTTTATTCCTCCTTGATCAGGTCGTCTACCTTGCAATGCAGGGCCTTGGCGATAGCAATCAGGTCATTCGCGTCAGGCACCCGGCGGCCCGTTTCCCAATGGCTGACGGCAGCCGGGGTGACATTCAGCATATCGGCCAGATCCTTCTGAGAAATCTTCCTTGCTTCGCGCTGTTCGCGGATAAGAGTCATCTTGTCACCTCCTCGGGCTATACATTTTGTATTGCTTGAGCCTATTATACTATACACTATACACATTGTCAATACATTTTGTAAAGTTTCTTTCCATTTTGTATAGTCGCATTGCTATACAAAGCGTAATGTAGTAAAATCTTGATGAAGGTGATGAATATGCTAAAAATCAGAGAGCTTCGAAAGACATCAGGCATGACAATGAAGGAGCTTGGTTCTATCGTCGGTGTATCCGAGGGGGCAATATCGCATTACGAAACCGGAAGACGTGAGCCGGATCCTGACATGCTTGGAAGGATTGCCAATGCGCTTAACGTTTCTGTGGACTATTTGATGGGGCGAGACGATGAGACAGAATCCCCGACCACACAGAAGATAGATCTCATGTTTCGCTCAGACATCCAGAACTATCTGGACCGGCTAAATGCAAAGAACCGTGCGTTGCTGGAGGAGATGGCCCGCAAGCTTTTCGAACTCCAGCAGCAGGAAGAAAAGAAATAAGCCGCCGCGAGGCGACTTATAAATAGAAGGGGGGCTTGCATTTGCGAAGACTTCTTTTGATTCTTGCGCTGTGCCTTCTTCCCATTTTTGCATATGCTGACCTCGAAGTGCATTTTGTGGATGTAGGCCATGGCGACTGTACCATCCTCATCAGCAACGGAGAGGTTGCAATTGTTGATGGCGGCCCGGTAGGTGCATCTGAGACTGTTTTTAACTACATAAAGTACTTGGGCATTACCGAAATAAAATACGCTTTTGCCACTCATCCGGAAACGGATCACGTCGGCGGCCTCCCGGCAGCATTCCACGCCGCGAAAGTTCACGCGCTTTATGCATCCGTCGAATCCTCGGATAACAACCGATTTAATGTCCTTCTGGAAACGGCCGCCGATTTTGCCGTTCCCCTTACCGTCGCGCATGTGGGCGACGAGTTCCCCCTGGGTGATGCCACGATCACAGTCCTGTCGCCATCCATCAACTACAACAGCATAAACGACCGGTCTCTGGTCCTACGAATCACCTCCGACAGCATGACCGTTCTTCTTTGCGGTGACGCCGGCGCGAATGTAGAGAAAGACCTCATCAACAGCGGTGTTGAACTGACGGCAGACGTTCTGCGCGTAGGCCATCACGGAAGCGGGACGTCCACATCGGATGATTTTCTCCGCGCGGTTTCGCCTCGATACGCCGTCATAAGCTCTGCTGACCGTTACGGAGATCAGCAGATCGACATGATGGTACGTCTGATCGAAAATCGCGTCACAGTGCTATGCACGGACTATCTTGGCACCTTTGCGCTTAACGGAAACGTCATTGTCTCTACAAAGACGGCCCATACAGATCCGTACCCGCTCGTCGGGAATAGAAATTCTCGCGTATTCCATTACGGCACGTGCGAATCTGTCGGTGATATGAAGGAAGGAAACAAGATTCTCTTCCTTACAATAGAAGACGCCGTGGAAAAAGGGTACAAACCATGCAAGAGATGTCACCCAACACCTAAAAAGGCGCAGCCATAAAGCCGCGCCTTTTGCAAATCAGGCAGATTGCTCTATATTGCCCTCCAGCTGCTCCGTCAGCAGCTTGTCCATCATATCCATCAGGATGACCTTGTTCTGCTCGGTCAAGGCGTCAAAAAGGGTTAAGAATTCATCGTCCGTCATATCTCTGCCATCCTTCCGTTCAGCATTCATCCAGCGGCGGAAGCTGGAAGCAATCTCCCCAGGCACATGATGTTATCAGCCTGGTCGCCAGCATCGCCCCGGCCATCTCACGCACGCCATCAGGCTCACCCTCGCACAGCTTGTCCAGCAGGTCGTTCACGTTCGCTTCTACACTTTCAGAGATCCGCTCGGCCTTTACCATGTTATTCAGGTTCATTCCCAATCTCCTGTTCTTTTTCTGTTCTTTGATTGTTTTTCCGCTCGCCATTTACTACATTATATATAGGCCGCCAGCGCGAGTCCTCGTGGACAGTTCGCCGTCCTCTCCGTCGCACTGGCAGGTGTCGCTCGTGCTCGTCCATCTCGGGAAAGCCTCCTTTCGGGGTTGATGGACGTAGCATATACCAGTTTACTGCGTACTGCAACGGGGATTTTTCGTCCGTTATCTGTACGCCACCAACGAGGGAAAGGGGTAAAACCATGGCGCAGACTTTAGTACAATTTCACTTCAACCCGTTAAAGTTCGGGCAGATCATCCGCACCACCGCGAAGGAAAAGGGCGTTTCTCAGGCCTCAATGGCCGCAAAGACCGGCCTTTCGTACGACACAGTCGGTAATATCTACGGCGGCAAGGTGCAAAAGATACCGTTCGAGTATGTATTCAAGATTTGCGTCGTCCTCGGCACATCTGTCGAAGTCGTCATGATGCTAATGCTTAAGGACGAGGATATCGACTTTGAGGGCGACGTCCTCCTGTACGATACCCAGCACGACATCACCGTACCAGTATCAGAGACTGTGCCGTCTCTTGTTGCAGGCCCTGTGACGGACACGGTTGCCGAAGCGGCCATTGCAGCGACAACCGCCCAGCCCGTTGCTGATCCTCCTGCGGGATACTATACAATAGAGGATATCAACCGCGCCGTCGATCAGGCGAACGCCCACCACGCGGCCATAGTAGCCCACCTGACCGAATCCCGCGAACACCTGATCCAGCAGCACGAGCGCCACATCTCAGACCTCAAAGCGCAGCAGCAGGCGGAGCGCGTAACTGCTGAGCGCTATCAGCGCCTCCTGCATCGTCTGATCGACAGCGTCACCGGCAAGCAAGGCGAGGTGTGACACATGGCAAAGCAACGCCGCGCCGAGGCCGTGTGGATTGAATCCCGTTCCCGCTGGCAGATCAACGTCCAGCGCGACGGAAAGCGCAAGACCTTCACCTCAACCATACCAGGCCGCAAGGGAAAGCACGAAGCCGAAGGCAAGGCCGATGACTGGCTGGAAGCCGGCCAGCCGGATGATATCCGCTTTGATCGGGCGTGGGATATCTTCCTCACCCACAAGCGACGCACCACCGGGACTATGAATCACAGATCCATTGAGAGCATAGGCCGTACATGGTTTTTAGAGACAAAAGAGTCTCCAAACCTGTCAGCCAAACGCCTGTCCCGCATCCGCACCCGCGATGTGCAGGAGATCATCACCCAGGCCGGAGAGAAAGGCTGCTCAAAGCGAACCTGCAAAAACATCCTCGACAAACTGAAGGAGTTCTTTCGCTTTGCTGATGCACAAAAGTGGGGGTACGACATAAACCTCGACGCAATAAACCTCCCCACCCAAGCAAAGGAAGCAGAACGGCATATTCTACAGCCGGATCAGCTGCGCACGCTCTTCACGAAGGACACCGTAATCATCCACAAAAAAGAACATCTCTGCTTTTACATTCACGCTTTCCGCTTTCTCGTTCTCACCGGATATCGTCGCGGCGAATTGTGCGGATTTAGGCGTGAGGACTACGCCCCGCCAGTCCTGACCGTTTCCCGCGCCGTCAACGACCGGGGTGAGATCACGCGCGGCAAAAACAAAAACGCCCGCCGCAGTAATATCCTGTCCACTCGCGCACAGCAAGTCCTTGTTGCCCAGCTTGACATGCTCGACCGTATGGGTGTAAAATCTCCATGGATCTTCCCCGCTCCGGACGGCTCGATGCTGCAGCCCAAGGCAATCTATGACCACTGGTCGAACGTATACGGCAAGCAACACGGTATCCACGTCACACTTCACGAGTTGCGCCACACATTCGTCAGCGTTGCCAAGCTGGAAATGCCCGAAGCCCTCCTCAAAGACTTTGTTGGCCATAGCACCAGCATGGACACCCACGGCACATACGGCCATGAATTGGACGGCGACAAGCAACGCGCCGCCGACATCCTGGACGACATCTTCGACCGTCTTCTCCATGATCCCGGTACACACTAAAGTACACGTTTTTGTTTTTGATACCATACAATCCATTTTTTCATATACATAAAACAGGACCCCCCCAAAGACTACATTTATGCATACAAATAACGGATTTATACAATTAAAAATACCGGGAGTGGGTTCGAGTCCCACCACCGGCACTTTTTCTGTGCCCATATACAGAAGGGAGTCCCTCACCCGCAGCGGCGAGGGACTCTCCTTTTGTTGTGTCATTCTTCGCTCTGCTCCCCCGCCGCCTTCTCCGCCGCCGCCTTGGCGGCCAGCTCGTCCACCCGGCGGTTCATGCGGATCAGCGCGTCCAGGCTCGCCGTCAGCATGCCGTACTCGTTCAGACGGGGATCCACCATCAGCAGCACGTCCGGCAGCTTCGTGGAGGGCGTCAGGCGCTTGTCGGCATACTGCATGGCGTCGAAGAAGAAGTCATCCGGCGGCATGAAGTTGGTGTCCACCTTCATCATCAGGAAGCCGCCCTTGCGGTAGCTCACCTGGGTGATGCCCAGCTTCCCGGCATTCATGCGCAGCTGCGCAATGTCCATCAGCGTCTCCACCACCGGGGGCATGTCGCCGAAACGGTCGATCATCTCATCGATCAGGTCGCTCCGCTCCTCGTCGGTGGCCATGTCTGCAATGCGCTTATAGATTTCCATCCGCGTGCGGCTGTCCTGCACATAGTCATCCGGCAGGAAGGCGTCCACCTTGATGTCCACGCGGGTCTCGATGCCCTTGCTCTTGCTGGGCTTGCCGTCGCGGACGAGGCGTACCTCCTCCATGGCTTCCTCCAGCATCTTGCAGTACAGGTCGTAGCCCACCGTCTCCAGGTGACCAGACTGCTCCGGGCCCAGGATGTTGCCTGCGCCGCGGATTTCAAGGTCGCGCATGGCAATGCGGAAGCCTGCGCCGAACTCGGTGAATTCGGCGATGGCCCGCAGGCGCTCCTCCGCTGTTTCGGACAGGTTCTGCCCGCTACGGACAGTGAAGTACGCGTAAGCCTGCCGGTTGGAACGGCCCACGCGGCCGCGGAGCTGGTACAGCTGGCTCAGGCCGAACATGTGCGCGTCAAATACGATGAGGGTATTGGCCGTGGGCACGTCCAGGCCGCTCTCGATGATGGTGGTGCACAGCAGCACGTCATAGCTGCCGCCGTAGAAGTCCATCATCACATCCTCCAGGCCATGCTCCTTCATCTGGCCGTGGGCGATGCCGATGCGGGCCTCGGGCACCAGCGCGCGCAGACGGGCATAGAATTCATGGATGCGCCGGACGGAGTTGTACAGGAAGTACACCTGACCGCCGCGGCCGATCTCGCGCAGGATGGCGTCGCGGATGAGGGCGTCGTTGTACTCGATCACGCGGGTCTGCACCGGCAGACGCTCCTCCGGCGGACTCTGCAGCACGCTCATGTCGCGGATGCCCACCATGGACATATGCAGCGTACGCGGGATGGGCGTGGCTGACAGGGTCAGCACGTCCACCTGCTGGCGCATGTTCTTGATGCTCTCCTTGTGCTGTACGCCGAAGCGCTGCTCCTCGTCCACGATGAGCAGGCCCAGGTCGCGGAACTCCACGTCCTTGGCCAGCAGCCGGTGGGTACCCACCAGGATGTCGATATCGCCGGCCTTCAGCCGCTGCAGGATCTCGCGGACCTCCTTGGCGGTCTTGAAGCGGCTGAGCATCTCCACCTTCACCGGGAAGTTGCGGAAGCGCTTCACCACCGTGTTGTAGTGCTGCTGCACCAGGATGGTGGTGGGCGCGAGGATGGCCACCTGCTTGTCGTCCATCAGGGCCTTGAAGGCGGCGCGGAGGCTGACCTCGGTCTTGCCGTAGCCCACGTCGCCGCACAGGAGACGATCCATGTTGCGCTTGGACTCCATGTCCGCGGTAATCTCCCGCACAGACAGCTCCTGGTCGGGCGTCAGCTCATACGGGAACTGATCCTCAAACTCGCGCTGCCAGGGGGTATCGGGGCTGAAGGCAAATCCCGTCTCCTGGGCGCGGCGGGCATAGAGCGCCACCAGGTCGAAGGCCAGCTCCCGCAGCCCATCGCGCACACGGGATTTCTGCTTGCTCCAGTCGCCCGTGCCCAGCTTGCTCAGCTTGGGGGCGACGTTGGGGTTGCCGATATAGCGCTGCACGCGCTCCAGCTTCTCCACCGGGATGCACATTTCGTCCGTTCCGGCGTACTTGATGCGCAGGTAATCGCGGCGGACGATGGGTTCGCCGCCCGTGCCGCCGGTCTTGATCTGCGTGATGCCCAGGAAGATGCCCACGCCGTAATCCTCGTGGACAACGTAATCGCCTTCCTTCAGGTCAGTGAAGGCCGCAATGCGCTCGCCTGCCGCCTGCTTCTTCTTGACCTTGCGGTAGCCCGCGCCGTAGACGTCCGTATCGCTGATGACGCACACGCCCGCCGCAGGCCAGGCAAAGCCATGGCTGAGGGTACCGGGCAGCACCTGCACCGCCCCCTGGGGCAAGGCCGACACAATCTCGTCAAACCGGGCGGGAACCTCCTGCTCCGCCAGCGCCTGCTGCAGACGCTGACCACGGGCCACGCCGCCGCACAGCAGCGCCACGCGGACGCCCCGGCCCAGCCATGCCCGACAGTCCTCCGCCAGCTCCTTCATGTGGGAGGCGTAGGTCGTCACGCGCTCCACATGCAGGTCGAGGGTCTCCTCCACCTCCACACCGGCCCGGGCCTCCAGGAATTCGGAGACCGTCACCACCGCGCAGCCCGACATGGCGCTGAGCATCTCGCCCCAGCTCAACAGGAGCGTTTCCTGTTCCTTCACCGCCTCACCGCGGCCCATGGCGCCCAGCAGATCCTCATTGAACCCGGTGATACGCTCCTCGGTGCGCTTTTTCAACTGCTCCGGCTCACACAGAACGATGATGTCCGGCTGATACCAATCCAGGAGCGTGGAGGTCGCCTCCGTCACCACAGGCAGCCAGGCGCGGATGCGGCGGAAGGGCATCCCCTCCTGCAGGGTGTCCGCGTCCGCCATCAGCTGGGCCGCACGGCGTTCCAATTCCGCCAGGCGGGAAGCATTGAGCTCCTTCTGGCTGGGCATGCGGGTTTTCTTTTTGGGGTCCGCGTCCTCCGGCTCCATGTCCGGCAGCGGGGGCAGGTCAGCAAAGAGAGCGCTCTCCTGCAGCTTTTCAGGCTGCGCGCCGCGGATGGCCTCCCGCATGCGGGTCGCCGCCGCGTCCCATTCGCCCTCGTTGAGCAGCACCTCGGTCGCCGGGGTCAGCACGCAGCGGTCAACGCGCTCCTGGCTGCGCTGGCTCAGGCAGTTGAAGGCGCGGATGGAGTCCACCTCGTCATCGAAGAACTCAATGCGCAGGCTGCTGGTGGCCGACGGCGGGTACACATCCACAATGGAGCCGCGCATGGCGCACTGGGCCTTGCCCTCCACCATGTTCACCCGCTCATACCCCATGCGCACCAGGTCGCGCATCAGCTTCTTGGGGTCGATCACGTCGCCTACGCCCAGGCGGATGACGGCCTTGCGGAAATTGTCCGCACTGCCCATGCGCTGCATGGCCGCATCCACGGACGTACACATCAGCCGCACCTCGCCGCCGGACAGGCGGGAGAGCGTCTCCAGGCGACGCCAGGCGCTCTCATGGCTGGATGCGCCGCGCGTCAGGTCGATTTCGCCCCCCGGCATCATCACCGCCTGGCTGCCCAGCAGCTGCTGACCATCATCCGCATCGTGGGTGGCGCGCAGGTCATTGGCGGCCAGCAGCAGCACGCGCTTGCCCGTCGCGTCGGCCAGCTTCGCCGCCATAAAGGCCGCCATCGTCTCCGGCAGCCCCGTCAGGGCCATATTTTTCCCTTTTTCTGCATACTTCAGCGCCGTTTCCATCTCCGGCAGCCGGATGCTGTCAAACAATGCCTGCTTCATGCTTCCTCTCCTCCCCTTTCCTCATCGCTGCAGCGCCCCGCCGCAGCGGTCACGGCCTTTCCCATGCCAAATCCGCCTCCGGGCTTCTTCGATTCCGCCCTCAGAGCGATGCACGGCGCATCCTCACTTGCCGTTGTACTGCTGCATCGCATGCTCGATGCCGTTTTTCAGCCAGTCCTCCACGCAGTCAGCCGCCCGGACGAAGGCCTTCTCCATCTCCTCGCGCTCCTCGCGCAGGCGGTAGGTGGACAGCACCCAGTCCGCCAGATCCCAGCCCTCGGGCTTGGCGCCCACGCCCACGCGGATGCGCGGGAAGCCCTGCTGATTGCCCAGGCAACCCAGAATGGAGCGCATGCCGTTGTGGGTGCCGGCGCTGCCGGACTTGCGCACCCGGAGGCGCCCCAGCGCCAGGTCGATGTCGTCATAGATGACCACCATGTTGGCAAGCGGCGCCTTGTACCACTGCAGGATGGGCTGCACGCACTCGCCGGAGGCATTCATGTACGTCTGGGGCAGCACCAGCACCACGCGGTGACCGTTGTAGGTCGTTTCCGCCACCAGACCGCCCAGCTTCTTCCGGCTGATCTCCACACCCCAGCGGCGGGAGAGCACCTCCAGGGTCTCAAAGCCCGCATTGTGGCGCGTCCGGGCATACTGCGCCCCGGGATTGCCCAGGCCCACAACGATGAATGTCTGCTTCTCCATTTCTTCCTCCACCTTATCTCTTTCCCTCTGTCTGCGTTTTGCCAAAACACGCTATGGCGGGGAAGTCACGGACTCCCCCGCTGCGTTTTTTCTTCTGCAATTCCGTCCCGCGTCAGATGCCGCGCAGCCTTGCCAGCTCCGCCTCGATCATCTCGCGGTTGGCAAAGTTCAGCGGCGACATGCGGCCCTGAAGGGCGGTTTCCAGCTTCTCAATGGCCGCCGCTGTGTCTCCCGCCGCCAGGTCATAGCGGCTGAGGAACCACAGGCTGTCCACCTGCTCGGGCTTTTCGGCATGTGCCTTCTCGAACCACACCTTCGCCCCCTCCACATCGCCCAGCACACGGTACAGGAACTGGCCCATGTTGTCCAGGCTCACGGCGGACTCGTCATCATAATCCACCGAGGCATCCAGCAGCGCCTTTGCCTGCGCGATCTCCGCCTGCCAGCGCGCATCCAGGAAGGCCTGCTTCTGCTCCACGGTCATCTCGCCCTCGGGCAGCTCCTCACCCTCCTCGGCGGTGATCTCCGTATACTCGTCCGCCACGGGCTTGTTCTCCGGCAGCAGGTACTCCACATACAGGTAGCCCAGGGTCTCATAGGTCAGACCGGTGGGTTGACGGTCATGCTGGCGGGCCAGCAGCTTCACGCCCTTGCGAAGCTCGCCGGTTTTCGCCAGACAGGCCGCATAGTCCACAAAGAGCTGGCTGCGGCGTTCCGGCGTCAGGTCGGGCGCCTTCTGCGTCTTCTTCAGCAGCTCCATGGCCTTCTCGTACTCGCCCGCACGGATCAGCAGGATCGCATAGCCCAGCATCGGCCGGGCAGACAGCAGACCGCCCGCGATGGCTTCCTCATACAGCTCCCGCGCCTTTGCCAGGTCGCCCTTGTTGTGGGCCTTCAGGGCCATGTTGCCCTTGATGTTCGCCATAAATCCCATAAAAGCATGCTCCTTATTCTTTGGAACGGCCCTGCTTTCGCCTGAGCCGGTCATACCTGTATTGTAGCGCATTTCGCGCCTCTTGTACAGAGGTTTCATCAAAAAGAGAGGGTTCGCTGACCAGGGCGATGGCGCGCCTGACCATCTCCAGCGCGGCGGGGATATCCTTGCGCTGATGCTCGTAGTACTTGGCCATTTCCACGTAGGGCGTGACGCCGCCCTCCCGCCTTGCGATCATCCCCAACCAGACCTGGGCCGCCTCCTCCTTCTCCCCGCAGCGGCGATAGGACGCTGCCAGCCGCTCCTGACCCTGGGCATGCATCTCTCCGCCCGCCAGGCGGTAGCACCGCCGCGCCTCCTCGGTGTGCCGGAACCTGTCCAGCGCCACGCCCATGGAGTACACATCCTCGTCAAAGCGCAGCTGCTCCGGGTGCTCGTACATCCGGCACATATGGGCTAGCAGGGTGCAGAGGCTGGCAATGTCCTGTGCGTTGTGCTCCAGGACGTCATCGAACAGGCGGAAATCCCCGGTTTTGAGGTAGCTGAAGAACCGCTCCGGCACCAGCGCGCCGGGCAGGTCATCCACGCGGGGAACGCCCAGCAGCGCCTCCTCCAGATTGGTCAGGTTGCACCGGCGCAGCCGCAGCTTCCACACGCGGCGGGCAATGTGCAGCAGGTCGATATGCGGCTTGTCCAGGCAGGCGGTGCGGATGCGGTTCATGATGAAGCGGTTGCGCAGCAGGGGCAGGTCGAAGGTCTTGCCGTTGAAGGTGCAGATGACGTCGAACCTGTCCGCCGTGCGGACGATCTCCTCCAGCAGGAACTTTTCCTCAGGGTAATCGCGCATCAGCAGCTGATGCACATGGAAGCCGTCCTCCTCCAGCCAGCCCAGGCCAACCTCAAAGGCCACCGTCCCCGCGCCGCCGCCCAGGCCCGTGGTTTCCGTATCCAGGTAGAGGATGCGCATGGGGTCAAAGCCATCCGGCATCTCCTCCCCCTGCATCAGCATCACCGTTTCCCGGCGCACATCCAGGGCGAAGGGGAAGTCGCGCATCGGATAATGCGCCCGCCCGTGCCAGCAGTCCGTATACTGCTTCACCGGAGGCGCCTCCACCGGCGTGACGGTGATCTTCGGCTTGCTGATGGCGTTCAGCTTGTCGCGCAGGTTCATGGCGGCCTCCTCCTTTCCTTCCGGAATGGGCCGGACGCGCCGGCTCATATCAGCGGCATCCGTTCCTGATAAAGTGAATCAACGCTTCCACATCGTCAAATTCGTCGTAATCCCCGACAATTCCCTGACGATGATATACGACGCCGTTCCGTTCGTTCTCTTCCAGGCAGTCCAGGAGGGCTTCCGTACCGAACCGTCTGGCAAACAGGGTGAAGCCATAGGGCTTGATCTTCGCAAGGAGCCCTTTCCGGCACTCCTGCGTGCACGCAAAGCAGCCCGCCACGCCCATTTCCATCGAGCAGCTGCGGTTCCCGCACCATTCTCTGTCCGGGCAGTCCCCGGAATTGCAGCCCCGGCAGCCCACATTTTCTGAGCAAAGGCAGCAGGCCAGGCCGCACCGGGCAATTCCCAGTTCTCTCTTCATAGCAGCACCTCAGCCGCCCGTCAGCGCCGTGAGCAGCTCCCACGCCGTTCTCTTGCCCGTCATGCCGATCTCGCCCATGGGGCCCGCGCAGCTGGGGCAGCCGAAGGGGCATTCGCAGTCGCTGACGATTTGAAGCGCCTGCTCCAGCAGCAGCTGCTGCATGCCGTAGGCCTTGTGGGACAGACCCACGCCGCCGGGCAGGTTATCATAGAGGAAGATGGTGGGTTTATCGGTGATGGGGCTCTTGACCTGGTACACCACCGCCACGTCCTGGGGCGCGCACATCAGCGACAGCGGCGCCACGATGCGCAGCAGGTTCGCCACGCCCATCATGCCGTTTTTCAGCGTGTCGCTGTCGTACTTTGCCGCCACCTCGTCCGGCAGCGTCCACCACATGCCCTCGGTGTGCATGTCCGTTTCCGGCAGGCGGACATGTCCGAAGCCCAGGTTCTCATGGGTGTCGAACTTGATCTTCTTGAACATCGTCACCAGGCAGCTGACCCGCAGTTCGCCCAGGGCGCGGTGGACGCCCCTGGCGGAGTCCTCCTCCCGCTCAATGTCCAGCAGGCTCAGGCTGATGTTCAGGTCGCTGTCGGTGTAGTAGCCTGCGTCCACCTGGCGGATGAAGGCCTTGCAGGCGTCAAAGTCCAGCTTCTCCACCTGGTACTGCTGCGCCTCGTGCATGTAGATGGCATTTTCGTGCAGGAGCATCGGCACTGTGAAGCGGTCCATTTCGCCGATGACGCGGTGCTTCTGCGGGTTGGTGATGTCCACGATGAGGAAATTCTCCTCCGCCGCGGCGCTGCGCAGGCTGATCTGGCTGGCCGGGAAGTCCTCCGCCGACCAGTGGTACCGCCCGTCCACATGGCGGACAATGCCCGCCTCGTCCAGGTATTCCAGCAGTTCCGGCGCACCCGGCGCATTGCCGAAGCCGTCGCCGTCCTCAAAGGGCAGCTCAAAGGCCGCGCACTTGAAGTGGCTCAGCAGAATGTAAAGGTTGTCCGGGTTCAGCAGCGCATTCTCCGGGGACTTCTTCAGCAGATAATCCGGGTGGCTGACGATGTACTGGTCAATGGCGGCGGAGGACGCCACGAAGAAGACGATACTGGTTCCCTTCCGGCGGCCGGCGCGGCCCGCCTGCTGCCAGGCAGAGGCAATGGTGCCGGGATAGCCGCAAAGCACGCAGGCGTCCAGTGCGCCGATGTCGATGCCCAGCTCCAGCGCATTGGTGGACACCACCGCGTCAATATGACCCGCCCGCAGGCCCTTCTCAATCTCGCGCCGCTCCGTGGGCAGATAGCCGCCCCGGTAGCCGCGCACGCGCCCGGCGTTGCCCAGGGGATCGCGCACAATGTCCTTGAGGTACTTCGTCAGCACCTCCACCGTCAGGCGGGAGCGGGCGAAGGTGATGGTCTGGATACCGTTTTTCAGCAGCATGGCCGTGATGTTGCGCGTTTCGGGGATCACGCCGCGCCGGATGCCCAGCTGACGGTTGACCACCGGCGGATTGTAGAACACGAAATGCCGGGCTCCCATGGGGGCGCCGTTGTCGTCTACCATGTGGACAGGACGGCCGGTCAGCGTCTCCGCCAGCTCTTTGGGGTTGGCAATGGTGGCGGAGCAGAGGATAAACTGCGGCTTCGAGCCGTAGAACTCGCACAGGCGCAGCAGGCGGCGCAGGACATTGGCCAGGTTGGAGCCGAACACGCCGCGGTAGGTGTGGATCTCGTCGATGACGATGTAGCGCAGGTTCTCAAAGAGCTTGACCCACTTGGTGTGGTGGGGCAGGATGCCGGAATGAAGCATGTCCGGGTTGGTCACCACGATGTGCCCCGCCTGACGCACTGCCTTGCGGGCCGCACCGGGGGTGTCGCCGTCGTAGGTGTAGGTCTTGATATCGACCCCCATCTCCTCGATCAGCTCGTACAGCTCGCTCACCTGGTCGGCGGACAGCGCCTTGGTGGGAAAGAGGTACAGCGCGCGGGCGTCATCATTTTTGAGGATGGCGGAAAGCACCGGGAGGTTGTAGCACATCGTCTTGCCGGAGGCCGTGGGGGTGACGACCACGATGTCCTGCCCCGCCAGCACCTCCCTCACCGCGTGGGCCTGGTGGGTGTAGAGCCGGTGTACGCCGCGCCGCGCCAGCACGGGCTGCAGCCGGGCGTCCAGCCCCTCGGGGAAGTCCGCATAATGCGCCTCCCGGGGCGGCGTGGTGTCCCAGCGGACGACGTTTTTCATAAACAGCGGATCGCTCTGAAGCTGCTGGGTCAACTGATCGACATTCATGGCGCAACCGCCTTTCTAATAAAGTAGTAACCAAAGGGAGCGTGGAGAAAGCAACCCTCTCCCCGCAACAATACCCCCATTATACCGCATACATGTTCCCTTGTAAAGGCGAACACTCACAATTCCGAATTACGAATTCCTAATTAACAAAAACCTCCCGGCCGCCTCGCACAGCAGCCGGGAGATCCTGTTATGCAAACTCTTCAGGCGAGTGACGTGATCCGGTGAGGGATTACGCTTCCTGACGGGTCTTGGGGAGCGCGCGCATCACGTTGCCGCTACGCAGGCAGCGGGTGCAGACGTTCATACGCTTGGCCGTGCCGTTGACCACAACGCGGACATTCTGAACATTGGGAGCCCAGATGCGGTTGGTCTTACGGTTGGAGTGGCTGACAGCGTGACCGTTCAGCGTGCCCTTGGCGCAAATTTCGCAGTACTTACCCATGGAAATCCACCTCCTTGTTGGAGTATGCACACATCAAAGCCTGGACATTGTAACACATTTGCCGGGAAAATGCAAGGGGTGTTTTCCCCTTTTTCACGGCAAATGACGGATATTTTGCATCATTTGCCGATATTGCGGAGAATGCAGAATCATCATCGGCACAGGAATACCCCGTACTCCTTCGGCAGGGACAGCACGCCGTTCTTCATATGCCTGCCGAAGGCCGTCAGCAGCGTCTCGTCCGGGACGTCCGCCAGCACGGTCATCTGCTGCATGCTGCGCAGGTAGGCCACCAGGTCGCGCAGGTCGGTCACATCCAGGGCGTCCTTGCGGTCAACGCGCTCCACCTGGCTGAAGACCTGCTGCAGCCGCTCCCCGCCGTTCTGCAGCGTGAAGCGCAGATTGGCGTCAAAGCGCATGCCCAGCATGTCCGCCACGGCCTGCACCACGCCGTTTTCCCCGCAGGTTGCCGCGATCAGGCGTCCGCCCGGCTTCAGCACCCGGCGGATCTCCCCCAGCGCCCGGTCAATGTCCGGGACGTGGTAGAGCATCATATTGGCAATCACCACGTCGAAGGTCGCATCCGCATACGGCATGCGCTGTACATCCACCACCGCATAGCCTGCACGGAGATGCGCCGTGTTCTCCCGCGTCGTTTCCAGCATCCCGCCGGAAAAGTCCGTCAGCGTCACATGGCAGCCCTCCGGCAGCGTCACTCCCTGCCACATGCTGCCCGTGCCGCAGCCGACCTCCAGCACCTTTTCTCCCGGCTGCAGAGCGTAATGCGCCGTCACCCATTCCCCGAAGGGCTGCCGGTTGCGGCTGTACTTCTCATGAATGCCGATGCGCGTTTCCAGCCGTGCCGCCGTGGCATACTGGCCGGTGACAACCTTCTCGTCCGCTATGGTCATCTTCTCGCCTCCTCGTCTGCCATTATAGCACACATATCACCCGCATACCGCCCATTTCCGACCATCATCCACCGATTTTTTGCACACTTTGCAGGGATATACCCGCATACAGCGAATATATCTGATCAAATCCATTCGTCCCATCCGCGTCACACAACCATATAATATATGTAGAAAGCACACAGAAAGAAGGCCTGCCCATGAATATCCGCATCACACCGGCAGCAGACGCCCGCCTCCTGCTTTCCTGGGACGCCTGTCCCGGCGCCGCCTCCTACCGGCTCCGCTGGTCCGACCGCGAAACCACCCCCGGCAATTACAAGGCGCTGCCTGCCTCTCCGGACACGACGCTCCGCTTCCCCCGCATCGCCAACCGCCCCTACCGCTTCTACGCCGAGGCGCTGGACGCCGCCGGGACGGTCATTGCCACGGGAGCTGAAGCCGTCGCTCCGGTCACGACCGTCCCCCAGCCCCAGCTGGAAGCCCTCGACCGCGGCCTTGTCGCCGTGAAGACCGCCCGGGGCGTGTTCCTCTCCTGGCGGCTGATGCGCAGCGAGGTATACGCCGCCACCCGCGAACGTCTCATCGGTGTCTCCTTCACCGTCTGCCGCAACGGGTTCGAAATCGCCTCCGTCACCGGCAGCACCAACTTCCTCGACCCCGACGGCCAGGACGATTCCGTCTATACCGTCGCGCCGGAGAACGGCGAGCCCTGCGCCCCTGTCTCCGTCTGGGCAAAGGGATATTATGACCTGCCCCTGCGCAAGCCCGAGGGCGACGTCACCCCCGCCGGACAGGCCTTCGAATACACCGCCAACGACATGTCCGTGGGCGACGTCAACGGCGACGGGCAGCTGGAATTCATCGTCAAGTGGGACCCCACCAACAGCCAGGATGTATCCATCAAGGGCTACACCGGGCGCTGCCTCATTGACTGCTACCAGCTGGACGGCACGCTCCTCTGGCGGCTGGACATGGGCCCCAACATCCGCGCCGGCGCCCATTATACGCAGTTCATGGTCTACGACTTCGACGGCGACGGCCGGGCGGAAATGTCCGTCAAGACCGCCCCCGGCACCAAAATGACCCGCTACAACCCCGACGGCACGGTGCTGGAGGAGTTCTTCGTCACCATGCCGCAGGAGGCCGCCAACGCCGGGTACACGCACCAGGATAACTACGTCTGCTCGGCGGAGGACTACCGCCGCCATGTGACGGAGATGTTCCTCTCCTGGCATGCCCACCCGGAGGTGGTGCGAGGCCGGTGGCCCGCCACGCTGGAGGAATGCTTCGGCATTGAGAAGCAGTATGCCTACCCCCTCTCCCGGGCGGACGCCGAAGCCCTCACCGACCATTTCATCCACGTCTACGCCCCCGCCCGCAGCCCCCGCAACGTCCTCACTGCCTTCGAGGGCTTCATCTATGAGGGGCCGGAGTTCCTGACCATGTTTGCCGGGGACGGACGCGAAATCGAAACCATTCCCTTCCCCTTCCCCCGCGTGGATGACGGCCTCCTCTGGGGTGACTATGCCTGGAACCGCATCGAGCCCTGCAACCGCGTGGATCGCTTCCTTTCCGGCGTGGCCTACCTGGACGGCGTGCATCCCTCCGTCATCATCTGCCGCGGCTACTACACCCGCACCTGCATCGCCGCCTATGACCTGGTGGGCGGTCGCCATCAGCTGCGCTGGTCGGTGGATTCCGGCTTCCTGCCCATGCGCAATCCCTTCGCCATCACACACGACGACGCCCAGGACGGCGACGATCCCGTTTACGGCAGGCTCGCCCGTCAGGGCAACCACAGCCTCTCCTGCGCAGACGTGGACGGCGACGGCTGCATGGAGATCATCTACGGCGCCGCCTGCATCGACCACGACGGCACGCTCCTGTACTCCTCCACGGACAAGCTCCCCGACGGCCGCACCGCCAAGCTCGGCCACGGCGACTCCATGCATGTGGCGGACATCGACCCGGATATCCCGGGCCTGGAGATCTTCAATGTGTTTGAGGAAGGAAGGTACGCCCCCTACGGCTTCGCCCTTCGCGACGCGGAAACGGGCCTCGTCCGCTTCGGCGAGTACCACGAGGGTGACCTGGGCCGGTGCATGATCGGCGCGGTCGTCCCCGGCATGCGCGGCCTGCAGGTCTGGGCCAAGGGCATGTTCGACTGCAAGGGCAACCGGCTGGACGAGCCCTGCCCCTCCACCAACGCCAAGATCTGCTGGCTGGGCGACCTGTCCACCCAGCACACCGACACCCCGGATTACCTCTCCGGCGGCAAGACGGGCCGCATCTGCGACCTGCGGCGCGGCGTGGTGCTGGAAACCGAAGGGACGCTGACCAACAACGGCACCAAGGGCAATCCCTGCCTGATCGCCGACATTTTCGGCGACTTCCGCGAGGAGCTGCTCCTTCGCAACGCGGACAGCAGCGCCATCCGCATCTATACCACCACGGACCTCACCTGCCACAAGCTGCCCACGCTCCTGCACGACCCACAGTACCGCTGCGGCGTAGCGTGGCAGAACAACTGCTACAATCAGCCGGTTTATCCTTCCTATTATTATGCGCCCGATATGGATTTCCGGCAGGTCTGCCCGTGGCTTCCCATTGCTGATGAACAGGAGGAAATCTGACATGTTCCGTCTTCCCGTGATTTACACCTGCTTCCCCGGCGGCAGGCACAAGGTACTGACCATGAGCTATGATGACGGCCGCGAGGAGGATCGCCGCCTCGTCGAGCTGTTCAACAAGCACGGCATCAAGGGAACCTTCAACCTGAATGCCGGCATTGACTGGGATTCGAAGCGCGTGCCGCTGAACGAATACCGTACGCTCTACGAGGGGCATGAGGTCGCCTGTCACACCTATACGCATCCTACCATTGCCCGATGCCCGATGGAGCAGGTCGCCCAGCAGATCCTCGCTGACCGCCGCGGCCTCGAGGACCTGATCGGCAGGCCCGTCCGCGGCCTCGCCTACCCCAACGGCTCCTACTCCCGCGAGATCATCCGCATGCTGCCCTCCCTGGGCATCCGCCACGCCCGCGTGGTGCCCACC
>JAFXDB010000178.1 GCA_017516305.1 Clostridia bacterium
GCGCGGGCCGGCGGGCTCGATGCCATCCACCCACAGGTCGGGGTCGCTGTTGGGGCGGTCTTCGTGCCATGCGGCAATCTCCTGCTTGAGCACATTGCGCCAGTATTCACTGCCCACGCGGTCGCACATGCCGTCGTATTCTTCGCCCATGCCCACCTGCCAGCGGCCGATGTAGATGCCTTCCTCCCTGAGGGCTTCCAGCTGCGCATCCAGCTCGGGATTCCATTCGTATCCGCTCAGGTCCACGTACATGGCCACCTCATGCATGGGGGCGGCAAAGCCCTGACTGAGCAGGAAGGGATAGCCCATGCCGTTCTCGTCCACGCCGGGAGCGTTGTTGTGGTCGTGTCCGTTCGCGCCGGGAATGAGCCACGTGAGGCGCACGGGGTTCATGTCGGTGACCATCACGGAAGGCTTGCCCAATTCCGTGCGCAGCGCCTTGATGCAATTGATCAGCGCCGTGCCAACGCCCTTCAGGCGATGGTCGGGATGCACCAGAATCATGGTCAGGTACAGCGGCGTGTTGGATGCATTCTCCTTGTTGAGGAAGCTGGTCTTGGCGGCGGCGTGGACAAAGCCGATCAGCTCGCCGCCTTCAAATGCGCCGTAGCCCCAGCGGCATTCGCCGAAGAAGCGGTTGTTGAAGTCGTCCTCCGTCACCGGTTTGTAGAGGATTTCGCCGCGGTCGGAAAGCAGCTGCATGAGCCTGACGGCGGCGGGGGTGTCCTGATGGGTCAATGCGCGGATATCCATATGACTTCCTCCTTATTTGTACAGCTCGTAAGCCTTGACCTGCTCGTTGAAATCAGCCACGGGCTTTAAGTATGCCTCCACCAGCCCGGCGGCGTCGTACTTGCCGGTGCGGTATTCATCCGTGCCCAGCAGCTTGTCGATGAAGAATTCGGTTTTGCCCAGCCATTCAAAATGCTCGCCTGCCAGCTCTCTGGCGGTTTCCAGCAGGTGCAGGCCGCCGGCAAAGGCGTTGCAGGCTTCGCGGTCGGTCACGTGCATCTGCACGCCGTGGCACAGCACGCCCTGATGCTTGCTGAACGTGGGGCAAAAGGACGTGCGGCGGAAGTGCAGACCCGGCAGATGCAGGGCGTTCATGCGCTTTTCCAGTTCCGCGCCATCCAGGAACGGCGCGCCCATCACCTGGAAGGGAATGGTGGTGCCGCGGCCTTCACTCAGGTTGGTGCCTTCAAACACGCAGGTGCCGATGTAGCACAGCGCGCCCTCCAGCGTGGGCAGGTTGGGAGAGGGAGCCACCCACGGCAGGTCGGTTTCGTCCAGCAGGGTGTCGCGTGTCCAGCCCTCCAGCGGCACCACGGTCAGATCCACGTCCAGATGCAGATAATCCTTCACATACAGCGCGAACTCGCCCATGGTCAGGCCGTACTGGGTGGCCAGGCCATAATCACCCACAAAGCTGGCGAATTCCGGCCTGATGATGGTGCCCGCGCGCTTTTTGCCGCCCAGCGGGTTCACGCGGTCCAGCACGATCATGCTCTTGCCCTTGCGGGCGCAGGCCTCCATGGCGTAGGCCATGGAATAGATGTAGGTATAGAAGCGCGCGCCCATGTCCTGAATGTCAAACACCAGCACGTCAAAGGCGTCCAGCATCTCATCGGTAAAGCGGCTGTTCTGCCCGTAGGCGCTGAAGACGGTCACGCCTGTTTCGGGGTCAATAAAGTTTTCCACATGCTCTCCAGCCTGGATATTGCCGCGGATGCCGTGCTCCACGGCGTACATGGCGCTCAGGCCAAAGCGGCTGTGCAGGATATCGATGGTGCTGACGATGCCGTGACTGATGCCGGTGGGGTTGGTCATCAGACCTACGCGGCGGCCAGCCAGCAGATGGGCGACGGTGTCAATGCGGTCGATGCCGGAGAGGATTTTCTTTTTCATAGCGGTTTTCCTACTTTCTGCGGCGGTTTGCGATGTGGGTATTGCGGCACACCTGTGCGGTGATGCGTTCGTTCATCTCGCTGATGAGGCAGGCGAACAGCACGTCCACCAGGCTCATGGTGCTCATGCGAGAGGACATGGCCGTTACGCGGCGGGCGGTTTCGCTGCTGGCCACGGCGAGGCGCACATCGGCCATCTCTCCCAACGGGTTCTGGCCCAGCCTTGTGATGGCAATGACCTTTGCGCCCATCTCATGCGCCAGCTCGCAGGCCTCGATCATATCCCGCGTGCGGCCGGAAAAGCTGATCACCACGCACACGCTGTCCTGCGTCAGGGAGGAGGTTTCCAGCAGCTGGCAGTGCACATCCGGCGTAAAGCGGCAGTTGAGGCCGATGCGGCTTAATTTGTGATCCAGATCCTGTGCGGCAAGCCCGCTCTCGCCAACGCCGCACAGCAGAATGCGGTCGGCGTTTTTGAGGAGCGCCACGGCCTGCGCCAGCGCCCCCGCGTCGATCAGATCCATTGTATCCTGCAGGCACAGAATCTCCTGCCGGATGATCACCTGCGCAATCTGCGCGGGGGTATAGCCCGGGTGGATATCGTCAAAGGTTTCCTCCGGCTGCTTTTCCCGCATGTTCAGCGCCTGCTCCACCAGCAGCTGGCTGCACAGCTCCTTGTATCCCTTGAATCCAGCCACCTTGCACAGCTGCACCACCATGGACTTGCTGGTGCCGCAGGCGTCTGCGATGCTGCTGATGGTATACTGCGACAGGCGGTCGGCGTTTTTGACAATAAAATCGGCAATGCGCTGCTCCGTGGCAGAAAAATGCATTTCACGAAGCTTGGTAAGCGTATTCATTTCAGTCCCTCCGGCTGCGTTTCATACTCTGTAATGATCATAACACTTGAAAAAAGGTGTGTCAATAAGACAGACGGCGGGATGTTTTTCGGGCGGATGGCATCCGCCCGGCCTGCTGCGCGTTCGCGGACGTTGCTGCGCTCTGTAGGGGCGGGGAATATGCCCACCGCAGGTGTGCCCCGCCCTCTGGTTGGACGCATATGCTGCAACTTCGATTTCGGCTCTGCCTGTTGTCGTTCCCTTTGTTTGATTCTGCTCCCTCGGCCCGCTCCGCTAGGGCCAGAGGGGGCGGGGGGATTTCGATTTCCCCCCTTAGCCCCCTCTGGACTCCCTGTTACCCCCTTTAAAACGACCAGGGGCTGCGGCCCC
>JAFXDB010000179.1 GCA_017516305.1 Clostridia bacterium
AAGAAGGCCGGCGCTGACCTGGGCGTCATCTTCGATACCGACTGTGACCGTGCCGCGGTGGTCGATGCGGACGGTAGTGAAATCAACCGCAACCGCTTGATCGCGCTGATTTCCGCCATCCTGCTGGACGAGAAGCCTGGCCAGACCATCGTGACCGATTCTGTGACCTCTGCGGGTCTGAAGAAGTTCATCAACGACTGGGGCGGAGAGCATTACCGCTACAAGCGCGGCTACCGTAACGTCATCGACGAGGCCATCCGCCTGAATGAGGAGGGCATCAGCTGCCCCCTGGCCATTGAGACCAGCGGCCACGCAGCCCTCAAGGAGAATTACTTCCTGGATGACGGCATGTACCTGGTGACGGTGCTGATCGTCCGCGCGATGAAGCTCAAGCAGGAGGGCAAGACCCTGGGCAGCCTGATCGCTGATCTGCAGGAGCCGGTGGAGTCAAAGGAAATCCGCCTGAGCATCACCGCCGAGGACTTCCGCGAGGCCGGCAAGGTTGCCATCCAGAAGGTGCTGGATCACGCCAGCTTTGCTGATGACTGGCACATCGCGCCTGACAACCGCGAGGGTGTTCGCATCTCCTTTGACCTGGATGGCGGCATGGACAACGGCTGGTTCCTGCTGCGTCTGTCCGTGCATGATCCGGTGCTGCCCCTGAACGTGGAAAGCGACGTGCCCGGCGGCGTCAGGACCATGCTGACCGCCCTGTACAATGTCCTCAAGGATGTGGAGGGCATCAACTTCGATCCGCTGATGAAGGCGATTGAGGGGTAATATGATCTACTATCAGGATGAGGAGCTGGTCATCCGTGATATGGAAGATGCGGATGCGCAGGTCTTCTTCGATGAATACACCGCCCAGGGCTGGCACCCGGAGGTAGCATACTACCGGATGCGCATCCGGGAGCATGCCGAAGGAAAATGCGTGGCCCTGACGGCGGTCTATCAGGGCTGTCCTGCCGGTGCCGTGTATGTGTACTGGAATGCCAAGGAAGGGCCGTTCAAGGATAAGAACTGGCCGTACATCGTGGATTTCAGTGTACTTCAAAAATACCAGCGCAGGGGCGTTGGCAGCCGCATGATGGACGCAGCCGAACTGATTGCCGCGCAGCATGCGGATATCGTGTGTCTGGGCGTTGGCCTTTGCCGCGAATACGGCAGCGCCCAGCGGATGTACGCCCGGCGCGGGTACATCCCGGACGGCTCCGGCGTGTGGTATCAGGACAAGCCCTGTGTGCAGTACGAAACGGTCTGCACCGTGGATGATGACCTGGTGCTGTACATGACCAAGAAGCTGCATGGACAATGAAGCACAACCAAGGGGCGTGACCATCGCGCCCCTTTTCCCATACGGAGGTATATTATGAATGTGAACGAATACCAGAAGGAAGCCATGACCCTTCTTAACCCGGACATTCCCAGGGAGGATGTGCTGCTCAATGCCCTGATGGGCCTGTGTGGCGAAAGCGGGGAAGCCATCGACCTGATGAAGAAGCACCGCTTCCAGGGGCATCCTCTGGATAGGGAGAAGATGATCAAGGAGCTGGGCGATGTGGCCTGGTATCTGGCGGAGGCAGCAACGGGGCTTGGGGTCGATCTGTCTGACATCCTGCAGCGCAACCTGGATAAGCTCCATGCGCGCTATCCAATGGGCTTTGATACCCAGCGCAGCCAGCAGCGGGAGGCAGAGTGATGCACCACGAGATGTCCCTGCGTCCGGGGCCCTTCGCAAAAATCGCGAACGGCACCAAGCGCTACGAGCTGCGCCTACACGATGAAAAGCGCCGCCGGATCTCCGTCGGCGATACCATTACCTTCACATGCACGGACGGCCGGCGCCGCGTCCATACGCGGGTCATATCCCTGCATCCCTTCGACAGCTTCTCGGCGCTCTATGCTGCCCTGCCGATGACCGAGTGCGGATACGCCCCCGGTGCAGTGGCCGATCCCCATGACATGGAGGCTTACTATCCGCCGGAAAAGCAGGCGCAGTATGGGGTGCTGGCTATCCGTGTGGAGCGCATTCGTGTGCCCATCGACCGGCTGTCAGGGACATATGGCGTCCGCATGCTGACGGAGTGGGATGTGCCGGATATGCTGCGGCTGGCTCTGGGTAATCCGCTGTATTACCGGCATATGGGCATCGTTCCAGATGCGCAGAATATCGCGGAAACCCTGACGGCGCTCCCGCCCCGGATGGCCCTGGCGGACAAGTATTTCTTCGGCTGGTTTGACGGGGAACGCCTGGTGGCGCTGATGGATCTGATCCAGCAATACCCCGATGAAAACAAAGCCTTCATCGGCTGGTTCATGGTTGACGCCGACAAACAGGGGTGCGGCCTTGGAAGGAAGCTGGTGGCCGATGTGACGGACATGCTGAGGGAAGCGGGCTTCCATGAAGTCAGGCTGGGACGCGTGGAGGGCAATCCGCAGAGCGAGGCTTTCTGGCATGCCTGCGGCTTTGAGGAGAACGGCCTGTCATACGACACGGACGGATATCGTGTCATCGTGATGCAGAAGGGGATCAAATGAAAAAGGAGCTGCACCGGGCGCAACCGGGACAGCTCCTTTTCATATTCAGGGGGTGACAAGGCGGGAGGTACGGGCAAGTCCCGCGGGCATTCCTGCCCCCAGGGCCCAGAGATCCCAGGCAAGGGATTCCGCAGCAAACCAGGGACGTTCCAGAAGATCGGCGGTGCGGGTGAACACCTTCGTCCGCCGGGACAGGATGCCAATCAGCTCCTGGGCGTCGCTGCGGCAGCCCAGCAGCCATGGTTCGGGCAGGGCAGCATCCGCAAGGCTGTCATGGGTGAAGCCAAGCAGCGCATGGGTCGCCATGCGGGAGAGCCGCGCATGGGGATAGCGGCGCGTCTTGGCGGCGGCCAGCAGATCCTCGCGGGTGCAGGAGGCAGCAGCGGCTGTCATCAGCCGATGCTCGATGCCCTCGGATGCATCGGGCAGACGGGCGTAATCATCGGCGTTCATGGTGCGCAGCCGGGCCAGGAGGGCGCAGTCCAGCGCTTCGGGGCGGTGGAGGCGATGCTGGAGAGCTTCCTCGCGCAGGATGGCGAAGGCGTCCGGCGGCATGGCGGCCTCTGCGCTGCGCCAGTCGCCGCGCAGGATTGCGCCCCGCAGCGCCGTGGCGGAGGGAAACGCCTGGTTGTCCAGGGCCGTGGCATGATAAGTGGCGTCCCGCTGAACAGGAACGACCTCCATGCGGGCGCCAAGACGAATCATAGCCCGCATGTAGCAGACTGCCAGCGTGCTGTTGGGCTGGGAAAGGAGGCTTGCTGCACCGGGGATGAGCTCCTCCGCGGCGGCGGCGATGGCGGCGGGATAGGGAAGTCCGCCGGATATATGCTGCGCGACGGCTGTGCGGAGTGCGTCATCCTGTGCCTCAATAAGGTGCGCAACGCCGCGAAGCAGGGGGATGTCTGCGGATTCAGCGCCGAAGGAGATCGCATCGCAGCCCAGGCGGTGCAGCAGGGAGACGCCGCCCAGGGCGAAATGCTCAGCGTCGCGTACGGCCCAGGCGGCAGGCAGGACAAGGACGGCGTCTGCACCGCAGGCAAGGGCCATGCGGGCGCGGGCGTGAGCTGGCAGATGGCGGCCTCGCCCCGCTGGGTGAAGCAGGCGGACATGACCACCACCACATAATCCGACTGACAGGCTTCACGCGCCGTTTTCAGGTGATGCGCATGGCCCAGATGAAACGGGTTGTACTCGGCAATGACGCCCAGGATGCGGGGCATGGATTCACCTCCCGATGGGACGCAGCTCGCCGCCGACGTCGAAATGGCGGGCGTCATCCACAAAGCCGCTGAAGGAGAAGCTGTCCGCGTCCCGGCGCAATTCGCTGCGCACTTGCTGATGAGGCAGCACCTCCTGATTGTAGTTGATGCTGAAGCTGGCCAGCTCCATGGAGTTGAGCGTCTCCGTTCCCAGCGCGTTGCAGCACCAATCCATATAGCGGGTGTTGTTCACATGTCCGTTCATATCCAGATCGGTATAGACGGGCGAATATAGCTTGACGGCGGGCAGACAGGGGCACTCGGACACGGTGCGGGGCGTGCCAAGCGGCGCGGTAAGGTCGCTGTTATCCGGCATCATGGCGATCACCGGATCGGGGCGCGCCATGCGGCGCTCATTGATGTCCAGCAACACCCACAGGCTGCTGGCGCAGCCGATCTGCTGACCTTCAGAATCCCGGAAGATGAAGCAGCGCGGGAAGAACCAGCGGCGATTGGGCATCGGAAAGGTCTCGACGCTCAGCGACTCGCCGAATTCAGGCCAGCGATCCATCTGAACCTCCAGGCGGGTGAGCACCCATACCAGATTCATTTTCAGCAGCGCTTCACGTCCGACGCCCAGCAGCTCCGCATGAGCTCCGGCCATCTCCTGCATGATCTCCAGAAGTGCTCCGGGGCGGAGCCGGGCGTTCATATCGGTCTGGAAGGCGTGAATGCGAAAGCTTTCACACAGTACCTTCTGCATGGTGAATCCCTCCTGTTGCAACAATCCAGTCTATTATAGACCATGCGGCTGACATTCGCAAGTATCCGGCATGAATATCGTCCTGATGGCATAAGAAAATGCGGGCGGTAAACGACCGTCCGCAAAGGATGCGATGAGGGGATTACTTGTTGTCAGCCGTCAGCTCAGCAAGGCACTTCTTGCAGATGAGCTTGCCGCGGTAAGGGAACACATCGCGGGCGTCAGAACAGAAGATGCAGCTGGGATGGTACTTCTTCAGGATGATCTGATCATCCTCGACAAAGATTTCCAGCATGTCCTTGATGCCGATATCCATCGTGCGGCGCAGTTCAATAGGCAGAACAATGCGACCGAGGGTGTCAAGCTGACGCACAACGCCGGTAGATTTCATGGTGATACCTCCTGGTAATCCGCAGATTTGCCTGCATAATACGGTTATGATTTACAAAGCTAACAATATACATGATACATAACCAATCATGTCGTGTCAAGAGGATTTTTATATTTTTAGAAAAAAATATGAATGTTAACAGTTTGTTCGATAAATAGTGTGTGTGAAGTATCAATAAGGAAGATCAAGGAGGAAGCATGCAGAAATTATGGGGATGGCTTCTCTGCGCTGCCATCGGATATGCGCTGATCCGCCAGGAAGGGGATGCAGCGGATGTGCTGCTGAATGCCGGTGAGGCAGCAGTTGCCCTGACGATGAAACTGCTGGCAACCATGGCGCTGTGGGGCGGACTGCTGGAGATCCTGTCGCACACGGGAGATGTGAAACGAATCGGGAGAGGACTACGGCGCGTGCTTGATCCGCTGTTCGGGGGCGTTGATGATGACGAATGCTGGGAAGCCATCAGCATGAACCTCTCGGCAAATCTTCTGGGATTGGGCAATGCGGCAACGCCCAGCGGCATTCGTGCTGCGCAGCTGCTGGGCAGTAAGGGAAAGTCGGGCATACAGGCTTTGGCGATGCTGCTGACGCTGAACAACGCCGGGGTGCAGTTGATCCCGGCAACGATTCTGACATTGCGCCGCGCCGCCGGTTCAGCCGATCCGGCCGGCATATGGCTGCCGTCCCTGGCCGCAGCAGGCGCTTCTGTCATCGTGGGGGCTGCGACGCTGCTCCTTCTGTACAGGAGGCGGGGGAAGTGATGAATACGCTGCTCCTCGCCGTCGTTGGAGTGATTCTGCTCAGAGGAATACTGCTGCATGTGGATGTATACGGCGCCTTTCTTGCAGGTGCAGAGCATGGCGCGCGATCGGCCGCAAAGCTGCTGCCCCCTCTGTGCGCCATGCTCCTGATGCTGCATCTGCTGACGTCTTCAGGGCTGACAGAGCTGGTAACAAGGCTGCTGCTGCCGGTGACGCAATGGATGGGACTGCCGCAGGAACTGACGCCGATGGTTCTGTTAAGGCCGCTGACCGGGTCTGGCAGTCTGGCTGCGATGCAGGAGATCTTTTCTGTTTGTGGCGTGGACAGCAGGGCGGGGCGCTTGGCCTCTGCGCTGATGGGGTCATCCGAGACGATTGTGTATACACTGACCGTATATGTCGGCGCGGCGGGAATCCGCAAGGTACCGGGCGCCCTGACAGCATCTCTGGCCGGATATCTGGCTGGTGCAGCGGTCTGTCTGCTGCTGGTGCGCTGACGGAAATGTTGCGGAGGACTTGCAGGAACGCAGGGTTTCATGTATAATACAGGATAGTCGTGTGGATGGATGATGCGGAAGCGATTGACGCTCCAAAGAACAGTACAGCCATGCTGCGATAACTCAAACAAGGAAAGGCGAAAGAAATGAACGCAGGAATCGGCGACAGCCGTGCAGTGGCACGGGCAGCACTATCCCTGGCGATGACCGCGGATCGGGAAGAGGAATCCGCCATGCGGCGCGGCTTGAGCCAACGCAGCATCCGCGGCGCAGCGTCTGACTTCGGTGGGGATTTTGTCACCTCTGTTGCGCGCATCATCGAACGGGCGGTGGTGGCTGCCAAGCGCGAGGGCGTGATTGCCGACACCCATCAGGAGGAGGGCGCCGTGGCAGGCGCTGCCCGCGACGCGCTGACGCAGGTTTCGGCCAAGGCGCTGGGCCTTTCAGTTGGCGGAAAGATCGGCGTTGCCCGGGAGGGTGAGCATGTGGCGGTGGCGCTGTTCTTTACGGTTGGCCTTGGCCGCCTGAATGAAGTGTGCGTTGGCCTCGGCCACCGCGCAGTGTGATGATATGCGATCATTTCAGAAGGGGTTGACACACCAATGATTCTCAATATAGCGATGGATGGCCCTGTGGGGGCCGGAAAATCGAGCATTGCGGATGCGGCGGCCAGGGCGCTGGGGATTCTGCATCTGGATACGGGCGCGATGTACCGTGCCCTGGGTCTGACGGCGCTGGAGCGCGGCATTGATCTGCAGGATGAGGCCGCCGTGACGACCCTGATGCGCGCGATTGACGTGACCGTGGCGCACGATGCAAACGGTCAGCGTACCCTGGTGGATGGCCGTGATGTGACCGGGCTGATCCGGACGCCGGAGGTCAGCATGGCGGCGTCTGCCGTGGGCCGCTATGCGGGCGTCCGCCGGGAAATGGTGGCCCTGCAGCAGCGCCTTGCAGCCACGACGCCTATGCTGGTGGATGGCCGCGATATCTGCCTGCGGGTACTGCCGGATGCGCCGGTGAAAATCTATCTCACCGCGTCTGCGGAGGCCCGTGCCCGCCGCCGTTATCTGGAGATGGTCGAAAAGGGGGATACGACGCCCTTTGAGACCGTGCTGGTTGACGTGATTGCCCGCGACAAGCAGGACATGAACCGCGAAGTCGATCCCCTGCGTCCGACGGAGGACGCCGTGATCCTGGATACGACGGAAATGGATTTCGATCAGTCCGTGCAGGCGGTGCTGAGGATTGTGAAGGAGAAGTACCATGAGTGAGACCGTGAAGAAGACGGCGCAGGATAAGAAGCCTGCCAAAGCAAAGAAATCCTGGGTATATGCAGTGCTGCGCCCGGTGGCATCGCTCCTGCTGCATACGTTCCTGCCGGTGAAGTATCACGGCCTGGAGCGCCTGCAGCAGACGCCGCCGTATATCCTCATCGGCAACCATACCTCCATGCTGGATCCGGTCATCATGGGCGTACCCGTAAAAAAGCATCAGATCACCTTTATCGGAAAGAAGGAGCTGTGCAAAAACAAGCTGATCGCCGCCTTCTTCAAGAGCATGAATATGATCCCGGTGGACCGGCACAACACGGACATGGAGGCCATGCGTGCCTGCATGCGCGTGACCCGCGAGGGCGGTATCCTGGGCATTTTCCCCGAGGGTACCCGCAAGCATGACGGGCTGATGACCGAAATGGAGAGCGGGACGGGCCTCATTGCCCTGCGCAGCCGTGTGCCGGTGATCCCGGTCTATATCACCGGCAAGCTGGCACTGTTCCGCCGTCTGCATGTATATATCGGCGAGGAAATTCCCACGGCTGATCTGCGCGAGGAGGGCGTTAACCGCGAAACCTGTCAGCAGCTGATGGAGCGTATCACCGCTGCCTATGCCCGGATGCAGGAGGCACACACGAACGCGTGAACAACTGCCGGAACGCGGAGCGAAGCCCTGAGAGCCCCATAGGACATGGCGCAAAAAGAATTTCAAAAAAATTCGCAAAATTTTCATTTTCAAGCAGGAATCCGTGATTCTGTATCGAATAATCTTCTAACAGAGCATTTTCGTAGTTCCTTTGAATTGCGGATTTGCGCTGCGAAAGGATGCGGGATATTTGCCGATTGAGATTGCCGCTCACGCCGGTTTCTGTATGGGCGTCCGGCGTGCGGTTGAGGAAGCGGTGAAGGTCGCTGACTCCGGCGTACCAAGCTGTACGCTGGGGGAGCTTGCCCATAACCCTGTGGTGGTGGACATGCTGCGTCAGCGCTGCGTACCGCCCATCCATACGCCGTCGGAGGCTGCGGGCAGACAGGTGCTCATCCGCAGCCATGGCGTTTCGCCGGATGTGCTGCAGGCGCTGAAGGATGGCGGCTCAAGCGTCATCGATCTGACCTGTCCGTTTGTGGCCAAGCTGCACCGCATCGTCGCAGATGGTACGGCGGATGGTACGCCCGTTATCATGGTGGGCGAGGAAGCGCATCCCGAGGTGCAGGGTACCTGCGGCTGGGCTTCGGGCGATGTATACGTGGTCGCCACCCAGGAGGAGGCCGAGCGGCTGCCTCAGCTGCCCGCCGCCATTGCTGTGGCACAGACCACCTATCCGCCGGAGAGGTGGGAAAGCATCGTCAGCGTCCTTCGCCAGAAGGTGCAGCGGTTGACGGAGCATTGCACCATCTGCAATGCCACCCCTGTGCGCCAGAAGGAGGCTAAGGAGCTTGCCTCCCGGGCGGATGCGATGATCGTCATCGGCGGACGCTCCAGCGCCAACACACAAAAGCTCTACGCGGCCTGCAAAGCATTGTGCCCGCGTACCATACAGGTAGAGTGCGCGGCGGAGATTCCGCCTGCCTTTGCAAATACGGATTCCGATTTAATAGGAATAACCGCTGGTGCTTCCACACCGGCTGGTTCAATTGAGGAGGTTTACACTCACATGACCGACATGCAGAACACCGAATTCACCATGGACCTGATCGACGCAAGCATGACTCGCATCCGTCCCGGTCAGACTGTCACCGGCAAGGTTATCCTTGTCCGTGAGGACGCTGTTGTTGTCAGCATTGGCTACAAGAGCGACGGCATCATCAAGATGTCCGACCTGACCCAGGCTGATGTCAAGGAAGGCGACGAGGTCGAGGCCGAGGTCGTCAAGGTCAACGACGGCGACGGCAATGTCCTTCTGTCCCAGCGCAACATCGTCAACCGCAAGGCCTGGGAGGCCCTGCTGGCCAAGAACGCCGCCGGCGAGTACGTCGATGGCGTGGGCAAGGAAGCCGTCAAGGGCGGCCTGATCTGCGATGTTGAGGGCGTGCGCGCCTTCGTGCCTGCTTCTCAGCTGGCTCAGCACTATGTTGAGAAGATCGGTGAGTTTGTTGGCAAGGATATGCGCCTGAAGATCATCGAGGTCGATGAGAAGAAGAAGCGCATCGTTGCTTCCCGCAAGGCTGTCATCGTTGAGGAGACCGCCGCGAAGGAGAAGGAAGCCTGGGAGCGCCTGGAGAAGGACGTTGTCATCCACGGCGTTGTCCGCCGCCTGACCAACTTCGGCGCCTTCGTCGATGTGGGCGGCGTGGATGGCCTGATCCACATCACCGACCTGTCCTGGGTGCGCGTTGGCCATCCCAGCGAGGTTGTGAAGCCCGGCCAGGAAGTGGACGTGAAGGTTTTGAGCCTGGATCCCGAGCGCAAGCGCATTCAGCTGGGCTACAAGCAGCTCCAGCCCCGTCCCTGGGACAACGCTGCCGAGCGCTACCCCGAGGGCTGCATCGTTGAGGGCAAGGTTCTGCGCACCGTCGAGTTCGGCGCGTTCGTTGAGCTGCAGCCCGGTCTGGATGGCCTGGTTCACATCTCCCAGTGCGCCACCCAGCACATCAACAAGGTGACCGACGCCGTGCAGCAGGGCCAGATCGTCCGCGTGAAGGTGCTGAGCGTTGATACCGAGAAGAAGCGCATCTCTCTGTCCATCCGCCAGGCGATCGAGGACGAGGTCTTCGAGGAGGAGATGGAGCCTGTGGCTGACGAGGCCGAGGTTGTCGAGTTCTCTTCTGATGAGGCTGTCGAGGAGTAATTTCCTATCATCTGCAGGAGGTAAGCGTGTCTTGCCTCCTGTTTTTCATTTCATCTGCACCATCTATGTGTATTGGAGGGATGAGCATTGCGCTGCATCATCATTGCGCCCCTGTATCAGGGGGAGGAGCGTGCCTGGGTTACTCCGACGGGTAACGATCTGGTGATCTGTGCCGACGCCGGTTACCGTCAGGCGCTGGCCTATGGCATTGCACCCCAGTTGATCATTGGCGATTTTGACTCCCTGGGTTATGTCCCGGAGGGGAACGAGGTGATCCGCCTCCCCGTCGCCAAGGACGATACGGATATGGTGGTCTGCCTCAACGAGGGAAGAAAGCGCGGGTACCGTGAGTTTATTGTTGCAGGCGCACTCGGCGGACGATTTGACCACACGCTGGCATGCCTGCAATGTGTGGCCGACGGCGCTGCGAGGGGAGAACGCATCTGGCTCTGCGATGGGCAGAACCGGGTAACGGTGCTTGCACCGGGACAGCATACCATTCCCAGACTATCCGGGCGCAAGCTGTCCCTGTTGGCCTTTACACCGGAGGTAAAGGGGGTTACTCTGACGGGGACGGTGTGGACGTTGGAGGACGCTGTGCTGACAAGCAGGTATCCGCTGGGCTGCAGCAACGAATGGACAGCGGATGAAGCCGACCTCACCTTCACAGAGGGGTTGCTTGTCCTGTGCATCAGCGGAGATCCGGAAAAAGACGAACATTCCCGTTCCAGAAGATAAACGTCTGAATAAAAAAACGTGAATGGTGCCCAAAGGATAAGAACGGCATGTCGCGTAAAATGGTGTAATACGAACAGAAAATTCTTTGCAGTTCGTATGAAATTAACAAAACCATGGAAATACAGCCGCCCTACTTGCCGACGCAGGACAAAAGTGATACAATGATTCAATATCCGACGCAGGAGGAAAATGTTCGGCTTTCGTCGGATTGGATAGGACATCCGTCATCTGCGGATGCTATCCTGCAAGAGGACATGAGGAGGACTGTGCCTGCATGGTGGAGATTGGCAAGCTGTTGACGGAAGGCAAGGGCAAACGCGTCTATGAAACCAGTAACCCTGATGAAGCGGTGGTGTATTTCAAGGATGAGGCGCTGGCGTTCCGGGGGCTCAAGCGTGGGCGCATCCTGGGCAAGGGCGAGGTGAACAACGCCGTCTGCGCCCATCTGTATAAAATTCTGCAGGAGCATGGCATCCAGACGCATTTCATCCGTACACTGGATGCACGGCAGTCCCTGATCCGCAGGTGTACCATCATTCCCATTGCGGTCAAGGTGCGCAACCGGGTTGCCGGTTCCCTGGCCAAGCGTATCGGCCTTGCTACCGGCACGAAGCTGGATAGCCCCATTGTCGAGTTTGAGCTGCGCGACGAATACCTGGACAATCCGCTCATCAACGGCACCCACGCCGCTGCGCTGCATCTGGCAACCCAGGCGGAAATGCGCTTCATTGTGGATACGGCGCTGAAGATCAATGAAATCATTTCCGACTACATGTCCGAGATCGGCGTAGAACTGGTGGATTTCAAGGTGGAATTCGGCCGCTGGGACGGCAAGATCATTCTGGCGGACGAGATATCGCCCGATACGGCGCGTTTCTGGGACGCCCGTACGCATGAGCCGATGGACATCGACCGTTTCCGCCGTGACCTTGGTAATGTGGAGCAGGCGTATCAGGATCTGCTGCACCGCATGATGGGTGATGCATGAATAACGAAACCGGACGGTTATCCGCCCGGTTTTTCAATTCGCCGCAGGGAGAACTTGCTTTTTTGGTCTGAATGCGCTATACTAAAGTGTATTCCTATGCAACCAACTCAACGGAGGTATGAAATATGAAGCTGATCATTGCCATTGTCCAGGATGAAGATGCTTCCCGCCTTGTCAGCAACCTGATGAAGGATGGCTTCAGTGTGACAAAGCTGGCCACCACAGGTGGTTTTCTTCGTGCGGGCAACACGACCCTCCTGCTGGGTGTGGAGGATGACAAGATCCGTGCGGCCATGGACATCATTGAGCATGTGTGCAAGAGCCGCAGGCAGATGACCACTGCGCCCAGCACGATGCCCGGTGTGGCAGGCTCCTACGCGGCGGGCAGCTACCCGGTTGAGGTGACGGTCGGCGGCGCGACGGTTTTCGTCCTTTCTGTGGATCAGTTTGTGAAGCTGTGAGGTTACAGCGATGAAGCCGGAGTTGGAACGAGCCCCTGGAGCAGCCCTGTCCCTGCGCGATTTCGCAGAGCAGGGCGCCCTTTATGAGGGCCTGATCCGCACATTGCGGGACGGAAGCTATGTCCATGCGTATCTGATCAGCGGCCCTGCAGGTATCGGTAAGCGTTCGCTGGCCCACCTGATGGCGCAGGGGCTGCTTTGCACGGCCAAAGATGTAGAAAAGCCCTGCGGGGCCTGTCCTTCCTGCCAGCAGGTGCGCGATGGAAATCACCCGGACGTGCTGGAGGTTCGCGTGGGCGGCCCGCTTTGTCCGTCCGAGGACGCGAAGAAGAAGGACATTACCGTTGGTCAGATGCGCAATGTTGTCCGTGAGGTCGGGCAGCATTCCTTTGTTGGCGGCTGCAAGGTTGTGATCGTTGAAGAGGCGGAAAAAATGAACCGCAGCGCGGCCAATGCTTTCCTCAAAACCCTGGAGGAGCCGCCGGAAGGCACTGTGTTCCTCCTGCTGACGGACAAGCCGGAAATGCTGCTGGACACCATTGTAAGCCGCTGCAGGCCGCTGAAAATGCACCCCTGGCGGGATGAATACGTCCTTCAGGTTCTGACGACCAGAGGGATGGACGATGGCCTTGCCCGCAGGGCTGTGGCTGTATGCGGCGGTTCCATCGGTCGTGCGATGGATGTGGCAGGGGACGAGGATTACTGGAAGCAGCGGCATGACGTGATGCAGGACTTTTTCGGCCTGGCGTCCAGGAGCGATATCCTGACGGTGTCCGGCGCTTGGAAAGACCGCAAGGATGACGCAGATGCCTTACTGGATGATGTGGAGGATCTGCTGCGCATGCTGATGCTCGTCCGGCTTGGTCGGCAGGATGAAGCGATGCTGCAGGAATTTCCGCAGCAATGGCAGTCAATGGCTGCGTCGGCGCCGCTGGAATCGTTTATAAATCTCATGGATGCAGTCACGGAGGCACGTCGGCTGCGGAGCAATAATGTAACATGGCAGCCGGTGCTGGAACGGCTTCTACTGCGCATGATGGAGGAAAAGAGCAAATGGTGAACGTGATTGGCGTTCGTTTCAGGAACGACGGCAAACTGTATTTTTTTGATCCCGGTACCCTCTGGCCCACGCCTGGTGATTATGTGATCGTTGAAACGTCCCGGGGCGTTGAATTCGCTGAAACGGTGACGACCATCAAGGAGATTGACGAGGCGGGGCTGGATTCGCCGCTGCGCCCGGTTCTGCGCATCGCCACGGCGGAGGATATCCGCCATAATGAGGATAACCACGCCGCGGAGCGCAAGGCCCATGCGATCTGTCAGCAGAAGATTGCCGAGCATAAGCTGGATATGAAGCTGGTGCGTGTCGAATTCACGTTTGACAACAGCAAGATTCTCTTCTACTTCACGGCGAATGGCCGCGTGGATTTCCGCAGCCTGGTCAAGGATCTGGCGGGCGTGTTCAAGACGCGTATCGAGCTGCGGCAGATTGGCGTTCGCGACGAAGCGAAGATGCTCGGCGGTCTCGGCCCCTGTGGACGCCATATCTGCTGCGGTGCATTCCTCAGCGATTTCCAGCCTGTTTCCATCAAGATGGCTAAGGAACAGAACCTGTCCCTGAACCCCACGAAGATCAGCGGAATCTGTGGCCGACTGATGTGCTGCCTGAAGTATGAGCAGGATCAGTATGAGGCGGTGCGCCGGCAGATGCCCAAGGTGGGCAAGGAGGTCGTGACCCCTGATGGCGTCGGCGTTGTCCACGAGCTGAATGTGATCCGTGAGTCCGTCAGGGTGCGTATCCGCAAGGGCGACTCCTACGAGCTGCGCGATTATCCCATGGGTGAAGTACACCGTGCGGGGCAGCAGCCTCAGAAGAACGAGGAGAAGCCTGCCGACACGCAGCCTGTGAATGACGTGCAGGAGAACGGAAAGCCCCATCAGAATGGTGAAGACCAGCCTGCATCTGATGAACAGACGCCCTCCCGTCACCGCCGTGAAAAGCCCGCGCGCGCAAAGGGCGAGGATGGCGAGCGCAAGGACAGGCGGGCTGACGCCCGTGCCAAGGGTGATGCGTCTGCTGCCAAGGAAAACGCCGCCCGCAGCCGCAGCGATGAGCAGCACCATCATGGCAGCCAGACGGAGGTCGGCGATCGCTGTGCAGACAGCGTGCAGGTAACCACTAACAAGCCGGTGAAGGCGTCTGCCGAGGCTGCCCCGGTGGCAAAGGAAGAAACGGCTCCGGCAGCAAATGGATGGAAGGCGGCGCTTGCCAAGGCCATGGCCAGTGCGTCAGGCAAGGAAGCAGACTGATGCCTGTGAAAGAGGACAGCGCCACCATACATAGCAAATACAGCAAAATGCGACAAAACGCTTGATTTTTTCGATGCGTGGTGGTATCATATCATCAATAGCGCTGCAAGGCGTGATATTTGAAGGAGGAAAGAACCATGGCTTACAAGATTACCGATGCTTGCATCTCCTGCGGTGCCTGTGCTGAGGGCTGCCCCGTGTCTGCTATCACCGAGGGTGACGGCAAGTACGAGATCAACGCCGAGCTGTGCATCGATTGCGGCGCTTGCGCCGATGCCTGCCCCGTGTCTGCTCCCGAGGCGGAGTAATTCCGGAAAGCATCCTGTACTCCCTGACCTCACAAGGGTCGGGGAGTATTTTCATATGTACTGGCGGAAACAACAGGTGCTGTTACGCTGCGGTAAGCAAGGCGGAGATACAGGTGGAAAATCGGAGAAAAGAAAAATATAAATTTTCAAAAAAGGTATTGACTTTTGACGAAAGGGAGTATAATATGCTCTGTTGACCGCCTGCGGCAACGATGTGCACCTTTAGCTCAGTTGGTAGAGCACCTGACTCTTAATCAGGGTGTCCAGGGTTCGAGTCCCTGAAGGTGTACCACAAGATCCGGATCTCATATGCACCTTTAGCTCAGTTGGTAGAGCGCCTGACTCTTAATCAGGGTGTCCAGGGTTCGAGTCC
>JAFXDB010000002.1 GCA_017516305.1 Clostridia bacterium
CTACCTGGACGGCATGTTCGTCATGGGCGACCCCAACGACGAGACGAAGGAATGCTTCGCCCTGCGCCCCATGACCTGCCCCTTCCAGTATCAGGTGTACCTGAACCGCGCCCGCTCCTACCGTGATCTGCCCATGCGTCTGGGCGAGACCTCCACGCTCTTCCGCAACGAGGACTCCGGCGAAATGCACGGCCTGATCCGCGTGCGCCAGTTCACCATCTCCGAGGGTCATCTGGTGCTGCGTCCTGATCAGCTGGAGGAGGAATTCCGCGGCTGTCTGGAGCTGGCCAAGCACATGCTGGGCACCGTCGGCATGCTGGAGAACTGCTCCTTCCGCTTCAGCCAGTGGGATCCTGCCCGCGCCGGCATCAAGTACGAAGGTACGGCCGAGCAGTGGGAGGAAGCCCAGCGCATCATGGGCGAGATCCTGGACAATCTGGGCGTTGAGTACGAGATCGGTATCGACGAGGCAGCCTTCTACGGCCCCAAGCTGGACATTCAGTACAAGAACGTCTTCGGCAAGGAGGATACCATCGTCACCATTCAGATCGATATGCTCCTGGCGTCTAAGTTTGGCATGGAGTACACCGACTCTGACGGCAAGAAGAAGACCCCCTACATCATCCATCGTACCAGCCTGGGCTGCTACGAGCGTACGCTGGCTTACCTCATCGAGCGCTATGCCGGCGCCCTGCCCATGTGGATGGCGCCTGAGCAGGTTCGCATCCTGACCATCACCGACCGCTGTGACGACTGGGCCTATGAGCTGCGCAGCAAGCTGGAGGCCGAGGGCATCCGTGCCGAGGTCGATACCCGCAATGAGAAGATCGGCTTCAAGATCCGCGAGGCGCAGATGCAGAAGGTGCCCTACATGGTCGTCCTGGGCGACAAGGAGGTCGAAGACCAGGTTGTCAACCTGCGCGACCGCAAGGGCGGCAACCACGGCGTGATGTCCGTGGAGGACATGATGGCAAAATTCCGTCATGAGATCGACGAAAAGCTGCACGACTGAACCAAAGAGTAAAACACCTGGCGCGAGGCTTAGGCTTCGCGCTTTTTCTTTATCCATAGTGCGCATTCTGGCATGAATTCTTGCAAATTTGACCGTTTCAGCGGTTGAAAAAACGGTTAAGACCAATTATAATATAGGTGTATAAACAGGAGGGATGACATGTTCAACGGTTTTCCGCAGGAAACGATGCAGTTTTTCCTGGATATCCGTTTCCATAATGACAAGGCGTACTTTGCTGAACACAAGCCCCGGTACGAACGGGACGTCAAGGCGGTGTTCAATGCGTTTATCGACGAATTGGCGCCCACCATGCAGGAGATCGACCCGCAGATGGAAATCCGGCCATACAAGTGCCTGGCCCGCATTCACCGCGACACGCGCTTTTCCAAGGACAAGTCGCCCTTCCGTGATCACCTGTGGCTTTGCTTCCGCAGGGCTGCGGAGCCGCGGGAGGGGAGCGTCAATTTCTTCTTCGAGGTCGGCCCCACCACCCTGGGCTGGGGCATGGGCACCTGGGGAGAGAACCGGCCGATGATGGACGCTCTGCGGCGACGCATGGCGGCCGATCCCAAGGCTGTCGAAAAGGCAGTCCGCGCAGCAAAGCTGAAGGAGAACGACTTTGCCGTGTTTTCCTCCACCTGGAAGCGGATGGCCCTGCCGGAGAGCGTTCCCGAAAGCCTGCGCTGCTGGTATACGGCACGCGAGGTCTATGTGGGCAAGCAGCATCCTGATATGGCGCTGGTTTCCACCCCTGACATACTGGATACCGTCCGCGCGGACTTCATAGCCCTGGCGCCTCTGTATCATCTGCTGCGCGGCGCGTATGACGAGGCTGCGGACGATCAGCGAATGTAAACCCATCAATAAAGACAATACATAGACAAATCAAAGGGAGGAACACATCATGGATTGGATGAAACTCAAGAGCGGCAGCGACGTTCGCGGCACTGCGGTGGGCGAGAACAAGAACCTCACGCCCCAAATTGCCACCTGCCTGGGCATGGCCTTTGCCAATTTCCTGGCCGAGCGTCTGAATAAGCCGGTGACCGATGTGACCGTGGCCATTGGCCGCGACAGCCGCATCTCCGGCCCGGCGCTGCTGGAGGCCACGGCCCAGGGTGTTGCGAAGGCCGGTGCGAATGTGCTGAACTTCGGCATGTGTTCCACGCCTGCGATGTACATGTCCATCATCACCCCCGGCTTCGAGCCCGATGGTTCCGTGATGATCACCGCCAGCCATCATCCCTTCGACAAGAACGGCCTGAAGTTCTTTGTCAAGGAGGGCGGCCTGGACGGCAAGCAGGTCGGCAAGATGCTGGAAATGGCGTCCGGCTATGATCCCGACAGCGCCCAGGCCTCCGGCGTCATCACCGAGAAGCCCTTCCTGCCCACCTATAAGCAGCTGCTGGCTGACCGCATCCGAAAGGGCCTGGACACCGATGTTGCCAAGCCGCTGCTGGGCCTGCATGTGGTGGTGGACGCGGGCAACGGCGCCGGCGGCTTCTATGCCGAATTGATGGAAGAACTGGGCGCCTGGATCGAGGGCAGCCAGTTCCTGGAGCCCGACGGCATGTTCCCCAACCATGTGCCGAATCCGGAGAATGCGCAGGCCATGGCCTCCATTTCCGAGGCGGTGAAGAAGGCCGGGGCTGATCTGGGCGTCATCTTCGATACGGACTGC
>JAFXDB010000180.1 GCA_017516305.1 Clostridia bacterium
GCCTGCTGGACATGCAGAGCTACGGTCATGACATCGAGGCCTCCTGGCTGATGTGGGACGCGGTGGAGACGCTGATCCCCTGCAGCGAGCGGGCGCCTTACCTGTCCATGTGCCTGAACCTGGCAGAGGCCACCTGCGAGCGCGCCTTCACCGATCACGGCATGGAGAACGAGATCGTCGAGGGCGAGGTGGAGCATACCCGCGTATGGTGGGTGCAGGCGGAGACCATGCTGGGATTCCTCTTTGCCCACAATGCGACCGGGGATGCGGCGTGGCTGCGCCGCATGGAGGTGCAGTGGCGCTATATCCAGGACGTCATTGCCGACCCCCGCGAGGGCAGCGAGTGGCACTGGTCCACCCATGAGGACGGCACGCCCACGGGCAAGCCTGTCGTGGAGGAGTGGAAGTGCCCCTACCACAATGGACGCATGTGCCTGCGGTTTCTTGAAAAGAACTGATCTGAATGAAATGATCTGCGGAGGTAAACGCCATGACTGAGATCCTGCTGACGGAGAAGCTCCTGCATCTGCGCAATGACCATGTTTCCTATGTGATCGGCATCCTGGAGGGCGGCGTGCCGGCGCACCTGTACTTCGGCAAGCGCCTGGAGGGGATGAACCCGGCCAGCCTGCTGCGGCACTATGACCTGCGCGCGGACGGCGCCTGGCAGCCCCACAACTGCGCGCTGGATCACACGCCCCACGAGTACCCCTCCCACGGCCTGGGCGACCTGCGCGAGGGCGCGCTGACCGTCCGGGCGGCGGACGGCACCCGCAGTGCCGACCTGCGCTTCGTCTCCGCCGAGGTGGTGGAGGGCAAGCCCGGCATTCCCGGCCTGCCCGCGACCTTCGGCGACAACGGCAGGACGCTGCTTGTGCACCTGAAGGACGAATGCATCGGCCTGGAGGCGACCCTTTCCTACACGCTGTTTGACGATGTGGCGGGCGTGGTGCGCCATGCGTCGCTGCGCAATGTTTCCGGCAGCGATCTGGTCATCGAACGCGCATACAGCCTGTGCCTGGAAATGCCGGACAGCCGCTACGACCTCATCACCCTTTCCGGCGCCTGGAGCCGCGAGCGCGAGATGTTCCGCCGTCCGCTGGTGATGGGCGAGCAGGGCGTGTCCTCCCTCAAGGGCGCGACCAGCCTGCATGCCTCCAACATGCTCTTCCTCTGCCGCCCCGAAACCACCGAGGCGCAGGGCGAGGCCATCGGCGCGGCGCTGGTGTACTCCGGTAACTTCAAGGCCAGCGTCCATGTGGACCCGGCCCGCAACTGCCGCGTGTTCCTGGGCCTGAACGATGTGGATTTCTCCTGGACGCTGAATCCCGGCGCGACCTTTGACACCCCCGAGGCCGTGACGGTCTATTCCGACGCGGGTCTTGACGGCATGAGCGCCCAGTTCCACCGCGTGTGCGCGGAGCATCTGGTGCGCGGGAAATACGCGAAGGCTCCCCGGCCGATTCTGCTGAACAACTGGGAGGCCACCTACTTCGGCTTCAATGAGGAAAAGCTGCTGAAGATCGCCCGGACGGCGGCGGACGTAGGCGTGGAGCTGTTCGTGCTGGACGACGGCTGGTTTGGCAAGCGCGACGACGACACCACCTCCCTGGGCGACTGGTTCGTGGACACGGCCAAGCTGCCCAACGGCATGAAGCATCTGACCGATCAGGTGCATGCCATGGGCCTGAAATTCGGCCTGTGGTTCGAGCCGGAGATGGTGTCTCCCAAGTCGAAGCTTTACGAGGCCCATCCCGACTGGGCCATCCACATTCCCGGCCGTGAGCCCGTGCAGCAGCGTCAGCAGCTGACCCTGGACATGAGCCGCGAGGATGTGCAGGATTATGTGTACGATTGCGTCGCCCGGCACCTGCGGGAGGACGGCATCGACTATGTGAAGTGGGACATGAACCGTAACTTCTCCAACATCGGCTCGGCGCTTCTGCCGGCAGAGCGGCAGAAGGAGCTGCCCCACCGCTACATGCTGGGCCTGTACCGCGTGCTGGAGAGGCTGGTCAATGAGTTCCCGGAGGTGCTGTTCGAAAGCTGCTCCTCAGGCGGCGGCCGCTTCGACATGGGCATGCTGTATTACATGCCTCAGACCTGGACCAGCGACAACACGGATGCTCTCTGCCGCTGCCAGATCCAGTATTCGACCTCGCTGGTGTTCCCGCCCTTTGCCATGGGTAGCCATGTCAGCGCGGTGCCGAACCATCAAACAGGCCGTATCACCCCCATCGAGACCCGCGGCAATGTGGCCATGTCCGGCTGCTTCGGGTACGAGCTGGATCTGAATACGCTCTCTGCCGACGACCTGGAGAAGGTCCGCCAGCAGATCGCCCGGGTGAAGAAGCTGCGCCAGACGCTGCTCTATGGCGACTTCCACCGCCTGCTCAGCCCCTACGAGGGCAACGACACGGCGTGGATCACCGTAAGCCCGGACAAATGCGAAGCCGTCTTCATGCTGACCCGTGCGCTGGCGAAGTCCGGCACCTATCCGCCCCTGGTGCGCCTGCGCGGCCTGGATGCGGAGAAGGTCTACACCGTTGCCGAGACCGGTGAAAGCTACACCGGTTCCGAGCTGATGAACCTGGGCCTGTGCGTCCGCCTGCCCTGGGGGGATGCAGCCTCTGTCAGCCTGACGCTGACGGCCCGGGCGGAATGAGGGCCCCTTGAATCTGAGTGAACGAAGGTGAATGAGATGGGCGTGACCATGCGCGACATCGGCAAGCGTATCGGCGTGAGCGCCGTGACGGTTTCCAAGGCCCTGGCCGGCAAGTCCGGCGTAAGCGAGGAAATGCGGCAGAAGATTGTGAAGCTGGCGGCGGAGCTGGGGTATGTGAACCCCAACGCACAGCCTGCCGGAACCAGCGGCGGCCTGGATGTGGGCATCATCATCCCCGCGCTCTTTTTCTCCAACGACTCCTTCTATGCGATGCTCTACAAGAGCCTTGTGCAGGAGCTGGCGGAGGCGGGGCATTTCGGTCTGCTGGAACTGATCTCAAGGGAGACGATGCAGAACCTGATCCTGCCCAACCTCCTGCGCAGCCGCAAGGTCGATGCGCTGATCCTGCTGGGCCAGCCGGAGCAGGCTTATGTGGAGCTGCTGGTGAAGCAGTCGGTTCCTGTGGTGTGTATGGACTTTTACAACACCACCACCGGCGTGGACATGGTCATTGGCGACAGCGCGGGCGGCGCTTCGGCGCTCACGCTGCACCTGATTGCCCAGGGTCACCGCGACATTGCCTACTACGGCTCGGTGAAGGCGACCAGCTCCATCATGGAGCGCTATCTGGGCTATCTGGCGGCGATGCTGTCCAGTGACATCCCCGTGACACCGGAGTATCTGATCCCCGACCGCAACGAGGAGGGGGCGCTGCAGCCGCTGGTGCTGCCTGAAAAGCGCCCCACGGCCCTGGTCTGCAACAGCGACTGGTCCGCCCGTTGGGCCATCGACCAGCTGGCCAAGCAGGGCCTGCACGTGCCGGAGGACATCTCCATCGTTGGCTTCGATGACTTCAACTATGTCCCGGCCACCCTTCCGCCCCTGACAACCTACCGGGTGGATAAGGAGGCCATGTGCCGCATCGTGGTGCAGCTGGTGTCCGAGCGCTGCGCGGGGGATAAGAAGCCCGCGGCCCGCATCACCGTGGGCGGCACCTGTGTGTACAGGGAGTCCGTTGCGCCCATCAAGGGTTGATTAACGCTATGACCGCGGGGAAGCCTGCGTCATACATACATTATGATCCTGGTTTCAACCATAACAAACGACAGAAGGAAAGAGGTAATCCATCATGGCCGTGAAGATGATCAATGCCGGTTCCCTCCCGAACATCCCCTGGCAGGACAAGCCCGCCAACCTGAAGACCGCCGCGCCCGTCTGGCGCTACACCGAGAACCCCGTCATGGGCCGTAACCCCACGCCCGAAATCGCCCGCATCTTCAACTCCGCCGTGGTGCCGTGGAAGGATGGCTTCATTGCGGTGCTGCGCGGCGAGCAGGTCAACGGTGTGCCCTATGTGTACCTGGGCCGCTCCAAGGACGGCATCCACTGGGATGTTGACCGCCAGAAGGTTCCCTTTGTGGACGAGAAGGGCAACCCCAAGATGCCCCACTACGCCTATGACCCCCGCCTGGTGAAGGTGGATGACACCTACTACATCATCTGGTGCACGGACTTCTTCGGCGCCTCCATCGGCATGGCGAAGACCAAGGATTTCGAGACCTTCACCCGCATCGAGAACCCCTTCATCCCCTTCAACCGCAACGCCGTGCTCTTCCCCCGCAAGGTGAACGGCATGTTCAA
>JAFXDB010000181.1 GCA_017516305.1 Clostridia bacterium
CCATGATCGATACCTATTCCGTGGCCCTGTCCAAACTGGTGGAGGAATTTCAGCTTACCATCCTCCATGAATCCACCGACTATCCTTCCATCCGCCTGACGGTGGAGGATGTGGCCCGGCCTGGCCTGCAGCTGACGGGCTTTTTCGACCACTACGAGCCCATGCGCTTGCAGATCATGGGCAATGTGGAGATCAGCTACATGGCAAAGCAATCCCCGGAGGAGCGAAGCCGTATCTATGACCGGCTGTTTTCCTACCGGTTCCCTGCCATGCTCATCGCCCGGGGCCTTCAGCCCGATGAGCAGCTGATGACCTTCGCCCAAAAGCACGATGTGACGGTTCTGGGTTCTCCTGACCGGACCAGCACCATCATCTCCGGCTTCACAGCCTTCACCCGGCGGATCAGCGCCGTCGCGCAGACCCGGTTCCAGATGTACAGGGACACGCCCAGCACCTGAGGATCCGTCTCCATCACCCGCGCCAGGAGGTCCTCCTGGGGATCGTTGATGTTCAGGTCGCAGATGGTTACCGCCGTGCCGGGCATCCGCTCCTCCACCGCCCTCTTCAGGCAGAAAGGAGCCAGGGGCATATGGATGTACTGGCTGGCGAGACCGGTGAGGGTCAGGCGAAGGACAGCAGGCATGGACATTCCTCCAAACATTCGGATGAAACATTCTACCACAAACACAGAAGCATTTGCAATTGCCGCCCATGTCCTGTATAATAAGGAGAAGGATTGTCGAGAAAGGGGTTTCCTGCATGAAAATCTGGACGGTGCTGCGCAGGAGCGTGCAGCTCTGGGCGCAGAACTTTGCCGACCTGATGTGCGCTTATCTGCTGGAGGGCGTGCTGCGGGCGTTCTGCTTCGTACCGCTGCTGTTTCTTTTGCAGCCGGAGATGGCCTTCCTGGCCTGGCTGTGTATTCCCCTGTATGTGCTCATTGCCCTGCCGGCCCGGCAGAATTATGCCCTTGCCCTGCAGGATCTGCTCCATGGCGGCCAGGTGTTCAGTGTGCGCCTCATCAGCACGGATGATTACCTGAAGAAGCTGGGCCGCGGATTACTGGGCACGCTGAAGATGCTCTGCTGGATGGCGCTGCCCCTGCTGGCCATCCTGGTGCTGGCGGAAGTTTACACCGGTAAGGGCGCGCTGGCTCCTGCGGTGATGGGCCTGTGGGGCGTCACCAGCCGCGATGGCCTCACCGCCACGCGCTGGTTTTCCACCTTCGGGTATGACGCCGTGGACGGTCTTTCCCACCTGCTGCTGGGGGCTGCCGTGCTGTGGGTGCTGCCGGTGATCGGCTGCGCGGTGCACTGCGGCGCCCGCCACGCCCATGCGCTGGAGGACAAGCTCCTCCTGAAGGGCGCTCATCTGAATCTGTTCCTCCTGTGGGGGCTGGGGTTGCTCTTCTTCCTGCCCTTTGCCGCCATCACGCTGTATACCCTGGGCAACAACCTGCCGCTGTTCATCACCGGCTTTGCGAAGATGTACCTGGAGAAGAACATTGCCCTGCCCGCCCTGGGCGAAAGGCTGTACCTGCTCCTGGGGGCCTTCGTGGTGCTGTTCCTGCCCGTGGTGCCCCTCAAGCAGCTGATTCCCGCTGTGGCCCTGGACGAGCGGGCAAAAACCGTTTATAAGGAGATCAAAACGAATGCTGCGCCTTGACCGATGGCTGGTGACCCTGGGCGTGGGCAGCCGCTCCGAAGTGCAGAAGCTGGTACGCCGGGGCGCTGTCCGCGTGGACGGCGTCGCCGTAACGGACCCCGGCAAGCAGGTGGACGAGCGCTCCGCCGCCCTCACCCTGCAGGGACAGCCCCTGGACGGCCGCCTGACCCGCCATGTCATGCTCCACAAGCCCGCCGGGCTCCTCACCGCCGCCCGGGACAAGAAGCAGCCCACCGTGATGGACCTGCTGCCGGAAGCGTATGCATCCATCGGCTGCATGCCCGTTGGCCGGCTGGACAAGGACACCACCGGACTCCTGCTGCTGACCACGGATGGCGAACTCAACCACCGCCTGCTGGCCCCGGGCCGGCATGTGGACAAAACCTATCGCGCCCAGGTGGACGGCGAGCTGACCCAGGCCCATGTGGAAGCCTTCGCCGCGGGACTGCACCTGTTCGATTTCGACGCTCAGCCCGCCCTGCTGGAGATCATCGCGCCGGATACCGGCCTGGTGACCGTCCACGAGGGCAAATTTCACCAGATCAAGCGGATGTTCTCCACCGTGGGCCGGGAAGTGACCGCCCTGCACCGCCTCACCTTCGGCAGTCTGACCCTGGATCCGGCGCTGTCCGAGGGCCAGTGGCGGGAGCTGACGGAGGACGAGCTTGCCGCGCTCTACAACGATGCACACATGGAGGGCCCCCAGCCGTGAATGATCAGTATTACACCGCCGACCCGACCAGCGCATCGAAGCCGGTTCCGTGCGCGTTTCCCTACCGGGGATATGGCCTCAACTTCATGACGGACGCCGGCGTCTTCTCCAAGGGCGAGCTGGACGCAGGTTCCCGCCTGCTGCTGGACTCCCTGCCCGACCTTTCCGGCGATGTGCTGGACCTGGGCTGCGGCTGGGGCGCCATCGGCGTTGCCATCGCCAGAGCCAATAAGGAAGCCCGCGTCGTCATGGCGGACGTCAACCACCGCGCCCTGGGCCTGGCCCGGGACAACTGCGCGCGCAACGGCGTCAGCGCCGAGTGCCTGGAGTCCGACGGCATGGCGGCCCTCATGGACCGCACCTTCGACGCCATCGTCACCAATCCGCCCATCCGCGCCGGCAAGCAGGTGATCTACCGCATGTTCGCCGACGCAGCCCGCTGCCTCCGCCCCGGCGGCGCGCTCTATCTGGTCATCCGCAAGCAGCAGGGGGCGGAAAGCTGCGTCAAATACCTCAAGACCCTCTATGGCGAGGTGGAAAAGCTGGACAAATCCGGTGGATTCTGGGTCCTGAAAGCGACTGAACCGAAGGAGGCTGCCAATGATGAAGTTTGATCATGAGTACTTCGATGCTGGGCTGCACCGCATGGGCACCCGCTGTGAAAAGTGGGACGAAGCCCGGCGCGAACATGGCGACGACGTGCTGCCCCTGTGGGTGGCGGACATGGACTTCCCCAGCCCGCCTGCCGTGCAGGAGGCCATCCTGCGTCGCGCCGGCCACCCCACCTTCGGCTACACGGCGGAAATGGCGGACGACGCTGCCGCCCTGGCTGGCTTCTGGTACCGCCGCCACGGCCTGACCGTCATTCCGGATACCCTCACCATGCTGCCCTGCGTCGTCACGGGCCTCAAGCTGGCCATCCTGGCCCTGACCCAGCCCGGCGACGGCGTCATCATCCAGTCCCCGGTGTACGGCCCCTTCCGCATGAGCGTGGCCGCCACCGGCCGCACGCTGATGGACGCGCCCCTCCTCCGCCAGGAAGACGGCAGCTACAGCATGGATCTGACCGCGGTGGAAGCGCGTCTGCAGGAGGGCGCAAAGCTGATGATGCTCTGCAACCCCCACAACCCCGTTTCCCGCGCCTGGACCCGGGAGGAGCTGACCGCGCTGATCGCCCTGCTGAAGCGCTACAACGTGCCCCTGGTGTCCGACGAAATCCACGCGGACTTTGTCTATGCGCCCAACAAATTCGTGCCCGTGCTCTCCATCACGGAGGACAACGTGCTGTCCCTGTGCGCCGCCAGCAAGACCTTCAACCTGGCCGGCCTGATGCAGGCCGAGTGCATTTGCCCTGACGACGCCATGCGCGCCGCCCTCCGCCGGGAGATGGACAAGGCCGGCGTGCGCAGCGGCAACATCTTTGCCATGGAGGCCACCCGCGCCGCCTACATGCACGGCGACGCCTGGCTGGACGGCCTGATGGCCTACCTCACCGGC
>JAFXDB010000182.1 GCA_017516305.1 Clostridia bacterium
CCAGGTGATCTTCACGTCGGTGGTGATCAGGGTGTCGACAGCGTGCTCGGTCATGTGGGCCTTGATGGCGTCCTCGATGGTCTTGATCTCGGCGTCCAGCTGTTCAGCCATGAGGCGCAGCTCCTTCAGGTCGCGGGCGAGGGTGTTCAGTTCGTTGGTAGACATGTGGGTGTTCCTCCTTGTTGTGTTGGTCGCGTGGGTGATGATGAACATGGATTGCTGCAGCAGAGTTCCAGGAATATGAGAACAGCGACGCCTGCGCAGGACGTCGCTGGGATTTCGCGGCAAATGAGCAGATGTGAAGTTTACGCACCAAAACTTAAGGCGAAAATGGAGACGTGGTGTTATGCTCCTCACAAACACAAGTGATGTTACGGCTGCAAGCCCGCTTGTACGCATTCGGGAAATAACATAATGGAAAATAAATGAAAAATCGGCTGAAATTCCGAGACATCCGAAAAAGTCGAAAAAGTGCCGCAACCCCTTGAAAATACAGGGTTTGCGGCATTTTCAGCTGTGCCGGAAAACACCCGAGATATGTCCGGCTAATCCGGGAAAGGCATGGCCTTCCTCAATCCGGGGGACGCGCAGCACCCTATGGCATCTGCGCGAGAAAGGAAGTAAAGGTATGTAGATCAGTAGGATTAAGGTATCAAATGATTTGCTGAGCCTGCGGCGTCGGGCGGCATCGAACTCAAGTGGGCTTGATCCGCCGTCTGAGCGCAGAAGGTTAAGCGAAGCAAATCCGACAATATGTGCACCGAAAGGAATGATATCATGAATTATCAGAATGACTATGCAACCACCCAGAACAACCGGAAGTGGCCTGAGCTCCGCGACGAGCGTCTCCCCAGCTTCCCTACTCAGTATCTCCCCGCCGACTGTGCCGACCTGGTCGAAAAGGTGGCAGCCTCCTCGGCAATCCCCGTTGACTATGCCGCCTGCGGTTAGCTGGGCACGGCATCCGCTGTATAGGTGGGCCGGGTGTGGATCAGGCTTTGGGGCGACTATCGCGAGCCCTCCCAGCTGTTCCTCGGCATGACCGGCAAGAGCGGCACCCGCAAGACCTCCGCACTGCGCAAGTTCATGCGCCCCTTGGAGCAGTGGCTGATGTCGATGCGGTTCCCGGGCCAGGAAGCACTCCCTGGGCCTAAGTATGAGACCATCTGCACCGACGCCAGGCCTGAAGCACTGCTGGCTCGGATGGCCGAACAGGATGGGCGCGGCATCTTCTACACCGACGAGGGTGACTTCCTCAATATTCTTGGCGGCTCCACCTACGGCAACGGCAAGTCCCTGCCCAATATCGGCGGCGTCATGAAGGGCTACGACGGCGACCCGGTCAGCGTCGTTCGCAAGGGACAGGGCGGAAGCATCGATATCCCGGAAGCCCACCTTTCAATGACGCTCGGCCTGCAGCCCCAGGTGCTCGAGAATTTCGCCAACAATCCGAATCTGTGTGATCGCGGCCTTCCTCAGCGCCTGCCTTCTTCATCCCCGAGCCTGTGGGCCGAATCGATGTGAACGCCATCACGGAGATGCCGGAGGAGCTGATGCAGCACTGGGCGAAGAAGATCACCTATCTGGCGTCCCTGCACAGGGAGAAGGCGCTGGAAATGACCTGCTCGCAGCATGTCGCGCAGACGATCCGCGACTTCTGGTAGTACATGGTGGATGCGCAGGAGACCTCCTTCTGCGAGAATGACGCCCTCTATGCCTGGGCCAGCAAGGCGCACGGAAAAGCCGCGAGGCTTGCAGGGCTGCTGACGCTGCTGGATAACCCGGATGCGCGGGAGGTCTCGCTGCGCGCGGCAGAGGCGGCTGTTGCCCTGATGAAGGAGTACTTCAATCCGCATGCTGTACGCGCGTTCTGCGGTGAGCGGAAGCTGTCACAGCCAGCATCGGCCCTGCTGAAGGTCATCCAGTCTGCCATTCTCTCAGGCGCTTCCTATATTAAGAGCGCCGATCTGAAGGACAAGGTGCGCAAGCAGAAGCAGTTCAAGGGGCCGGAGGGCGGAGAAGCCTTCGCCAAGGGCATGGAGGAGCTGATTGCCGCCTGCTACATCCGGTCGTATTACCTCCCGGTCAACCCGAATGGCCGTCCCAACGATGGAGCTTATGCCCTCAACCCGGCATATGTAAAGGGCATGAAGCGGCCTGCTGGCAGCCCGCCACTACCCGGTGAGATGGAGGAAGCCCCGGTGAGTCCGCCTGTCATGCAGCAGGAACCTGTGGATGTGCCGCCGCCCTACCAGATGCCCAACTACCTATACAAGCCCAAGACGCTCGAGGAGCTGCAATGGGAAAAGGAACTCGAGGAGGACAACGGATTGCCCTTCTGACAATCTGGGCTCGCCCCGGGAGAGCAATCTCCCGGGCGTGGGCCCTTTTCCCCGCACCGAACCGCTACCTATAATATGAAACGCCTCCAGGGCAGAAAGGTGGAACCACCATGACCAATCATCCCATCATTGACAAGCAGAGCAGCGTGCCCTATACTCAGACACATGAAGGCATCTCCGCCGATGCGTAGCTGTTGCTGACGCAGGCCGTCCAGAGCGCGTAGCAGCCGCTGGAGGAACGCCTCACGCACCTTGAAAACCGAATCATTCCGCGTGATTCAAAGCCATTTCAGGAGGAATCTGACATGGCGAAGAAAATCCGCAGACCCTACATCATCAACGGCACGCAGTGCTGGATCTCCGGCAACACCGAGCAGGAAGTGCTGGACAACGCCATCCGGCTCATGGGCCTCACCCCGGCTCCCGCGCCTGCGAAGCCAAAAAAGAACTTCGGCCAGTATGCCCGGAACTGGTACGAGAAGTATTCCAAGCCCACCGTCAGCACGGCAACGGCCACAACCTATGACCGGCAGCTGCGGCTGTACATCCTGCCCGCACTGGGCGACAAGGCCGTGGAGGACATCACCCTCGATGACGTGCAGGGGCTCTTCAACAGCTTCGGCAGCGGCACGGCGAAGACCACCAAGGAGAAGTGCAAGGTCGTGCTGAACATGATCTTCGAGCTGGCGGTGGAGGAAGGGCTGATGACCCGCAACCTGCTCAAGTCCAGCAGCTTCCGTCTGCGCGGCGGGGCCAGTAAAGCGACGGAGCCCTACACGGTGGAGGAGATGCGCTGCCTGGTGGAGGGCATCGGCAGATTACAGAACCCCACCGACCGCGCCTACATGGCGCTGCATACCCTGCACCCGCTGCGGCTGGAGGAAGTCCTTGGCCTGCGCTGGGCGGATGTGGACGAGGAGAGCATGACGCTGCACATCCAGCGGGCCGTGACGCACCCGAACTGCAACGCACCGGAGGTCAAGGAAACCAAGACGAGCGAATGCCGCGAGACGGCCATGTCCGAGGTGTGCCTCAGGCACTTGAAGGAGATCGGGCGCAGCGCTCCCGGCGAGTATGTCGTTGGCGGCACGAGGCCGCTGAGCTACACCCAGGTGCGCAAGATGTGCGAGCGCATCGCGAATGAGCTGGGCTTTGAGGGCCGCATTACCCCCATGCGCTTCCGCACCACGGTGTTGACGGACATCTACGAACAGACCGGCGACATCAAGCTGACCCAGCAGGCAGCCGGTCACGCCACGCCCGACATCACCATGAAGCACTATGTTAAGGGCCGCAAAAAGACGAACGATGCCGCCCGGGTGATCGACCGCATCTACACCACCCCGGCAGGCTGAAACGCGCCGTCCATTTGACAGCCATATTGACTGCACAAAAGGCCCGCAAAGCCAGCAAAATCAAGGCTTCCCGGGCACATGACAAGGGCCGTTTTTGCCCGTGTTTTTGACAGAGAAACAGAAAAAGGGGCGCGAGATTCTGCAAAATGCAGCCTCACGCCCCTCAATCCTGCAAAAAACCGAAGAAAACCCCGATAAAAAGCAAAA
>JAFXDB010000183.1 GCA_017516305.1 Clostridia bacterium
CGAGGATCGCGGGTCAGGAAGCCAGCCTTCTTCAGGGCAGCGCGCAGCTCGGGATCAGCCTTGCACAGGGCGCGAGCGATGCCGTGGCGGATTGCGCCAGCCTGGCCGGAGATGCCGCCGCCGCAGACGTTGACCAGCACGTCGAAGGACGTGGTGTTGGTCAGGGTCAGGGGCTGACGAACGGTCATCTTCAGGGTCTCCAGACCGAAGTAGTTATCAATGTCACGCTTGTTGATGACAATCTTGCCCTCGCCGGCAACCAGACGGACACGGGCAACGGCCTTCTTGCGGCGGCCAACAGCGCTGTAGTTAACCTTAGCCATTTGCTTTTACTCCTTTCCGTCGATTACACGAGGTCAAACTTGACGGGCTTCTGGGCGGCATGGTTGTGCTCGGCGCCAGCAAACACGTGCAGCTTCTTGGCCATCTGACGGCCCAGGGGGCCCTTGGGCAGCATGCCCACGATGGCCTTGCGAAGCGCGAACTCAGGCTTGTCGGCCATCAGCTTGCGGTACTTGGTCTCCTTCAGGCCGCCAACGTAGCCGCTGTGCTTGTAGTAGATCTTCTGATCCAGCTTCTTGCCGGTCAGGACGGCCTTGGAAGCATTGATGATGATGACATAGTCACCAGTATCCACATTGGGGGTGTAGATCGGCTTATTCTTGCCGCGCAGGATATTGGCAACCTGGCTGGCAACACGGCCCAGAGACTGGCCCTCGGCATCGACGACATACCACTGACGGGTGATGTCAGCCGCTTTCGGCATGAAAGTCTTCAAAGGTGTTTCCTCCCTAAATTATCAGTTCAAAGGGGTGTATGCAGCCGCACGATGGTCAGACATGCTTCTGCTTATCTTTCATTCAATAGTTACCGGGGCTAGCGGAGCTATTGATGCCATCGTCTATAATACTATATTTCCTGTGGAAAGTCAAGCATATTTTTTCATCTTTCGCAGGAAAATGCACCATATTTTGTGTCCTGCCCCTCATTTCAGCGCCGAAGTCCCTTCGGGTAGTGATTTTTCATCATCCCGTCGGATATCTTACCCCAGCCCAGGGCTATCCCGGCATAGCAAGCCAACGCCCAGCCCTGGCCGTCGGCCGCCACGGTTTCGCCATGCTGATAGCGACGGGCGTCCTCCTCCGTCAACGCAACGCGGGGGACGTCGGGTGCGTCGCAGCACACCGCCCAGGCGTGATCCGGCGTGAACACCGGCTTTCCCTTGCCGTTTCGCCCCAGCTTCACCGTGCCCAGATGTACGCCGCAGCGCAGCACCGACGGTACGCTGACCGGCAGGATCGTCGGCAGACCGCCATCAGGCAACGCAGGGGCGCGCCGCAGTTCATACTCCCCGCCGCTCAGCGAACGCAGCCAGTTCGCGCCATGCCCCTCCGGGAGCACCGATTCCAGGCTCTCCAGCAGCCGCCTGTCCTTGCCCGCCAGCTCCGGCACACGCCACGCCATCCCGGGCCCCTCGCCCTGGCGGGTCAGCAGCGCCACGAAATGCCCCTCACCTTTCACGCGATGGGGGTAGATGGTCAGCATCCCCTCCGGCGCGTCCAGGCCGGGCAGTGCGAAGGGCCGCAATGCGAAATCCGGGTGCCGCGCGAGGAATGCTTCCACCACGCCCTCGTTTTCGATTCTGTTCAGCGTGCAGGTGGAGTACACCAGTCGCCCACCGGGCCGCAGCATCCTGGCCGCGCTGTCCAGGATGTCGCCCTGGCGTTTGGCGCAGCCCTGGGGGGATTCCGGGATCCACTCCGCCCGGGTCTCCGGATGGCGGCGGAACATCCCCTCGCCAGAGCAGGGCGCGTCGCACTGGATGGCATCAAAGGCTTCTCCCCAGCGCTCGGCCAGCTTCTCGGGCCATTCGCTGACCACCATGGCGTTGGTCAGTCCCATGCGCTCCACGTTCCGGGAGAGGATGCGCGCCCTGTCCCGGATGGGCTCGTTGCAGATGATCGTCCCCTGCCCTGCCATCCGCAGGGCCAGCTGGGTGGACTTCCCGCCCGGAGCCGCGCATAAGTCCAGCACATGCTCCCCCGGCTGCGGGTCAAGGACGGCCGCAGGGATCATCGCGCTGGGCTCCTGCAGGTACCACGCGCCCGCCTCATGGAGAATCGCTGCGCCCGCAGTGGAATCCATGGACAGGTAATGCCCCGTCGGCTCCCACGGGACACGGCCCAGCAGGTCAGCCCCCAGCAGCGATTCCGCCTTTTCCTCCGTCAGCTTGTGACTGTTCAGCCGGATGCCGCGGTGATATGGCTCCTCGTAGGTGTGCAAAAAGGCGGGCAGTTCGTTGCCGAGCTGCGCCGCCATGCGGTCAATAAACGCTTGCGGAAGCTTCATCCGTGCGTACCTCCATCGTCGCTGCGGCCCTCCTCCGCCGTCCACTGCGGCGGGAAATAGGCCTGGCGGTATCCCTGCTGGACATAGGCTGAGGCGTCAGGCGCGTTCATCGTGCGGTGATCACGGGCGGCGAACACCCGCTGCACCCCGCCGTCCGGCCGGACAGGGAGGCGCACGGCGTCCTCCTGCACGGGCCATTCTCCGGCCTGCACAGGCAGCGGCTCCGGCGCGGCCTCCCCCGTGGCGTAGACCCACTGCATCGGCTCCTGCTCCCCGGCAGGCTCTTCCTCCGCCGCCTGGTCTTCCTTCCCTTTGGACTTCCGCCAGACGCGGTAGGGCTGCCAGCGGATGATGTAGACCACCAGATCCACCGCCACCCCCAGGAGGCACAGGCCCACTGCCAGGATCAGCCAGTTATCCAGGATCCATCCCATCAGGCCGGAAGCGCCTTCCGACCCGCCCAGGCTCCACAGCCAGGCCACGGCCTGCTGCACCCAGCCCAGCAGGACGCTGAACAGCGTGTTGGCAAAATTACCCATGCGCTCCCTCCTTCCGTTCCGGCTTCCTCACCGGTTTTCTTACTCCGCCGTTTCCGTCAGAATGACCCGAACGGTCTGCGGTTCGATCTCCACCAGATACTCCCGGCCCTCTGCATCTGCCGGGATGCAGCTCAGGGCCACCTCATGCATGCCCGCCCCCAGGCCGGACACGTCCGCCTGCAGGGTCAGCAAAGCCGCGCTCAGCCCGGACACCCAGGCTTCGTCGCCAGTGATGCGCACCGTTGCGGCGGACAGGGCCGTGCCTGCCGCATACCCTTCGGGAACGCCCACGACCTTCACCGGAACGCCCGCAATCTGCACCGTCTGCCGCATGGGCTGGATCACCACGGTCACATTGGCCCTGGTGGTGCTCATCCACTGCAGGTTGCTGGGCTTGGACAGATCCACCGTGCCGGTGACCGTCTCCTTCGCGCCGCTGATGCTCAGCAGGCGACTGGGCTGGATCGTACTGATGGCGTCCACCACATCTGCCTGACCTGCCACCGTGACATAGCCGGGAGTGACAAACACGTCCGTCACCTCGTACCCTTCAGCAGGCTGACCGGTGTAGAGCTGCGCATCCAGGATGTCGATATCCCGCATGGTGTAGAGGGTCAGGGAAATGTTGATGCGCTCGCGCAGGACGCTTTCGCGGGTCACCTGCAGCATATCGCTCTCCACGGGGTTGCCCTCCGCGTCCAGGAGCGTAAACGTCAGCGCCCGTTCCACCTGTCCCTCGCGGGCGGGAAGCTCGCTCAGGTTCAGGATCACCTGGGCCCTGTCCACCTTCTCCACCAGGCTCCTGGGGCCGCTGACGGTGATCCAGCTGGGGTCGCGGGTGATGCCCACGGCATAGAAGCCCTCGGGCACCGTCCCCTCCTGCACCACGTTCACCGGGATGTAGCTGTGGGTCACATATTCCTCCACCTGCACGGTGATGCTGGCGGGGCTGATGCGCGTCACGGTGCCGTAGGTGCTGGTGCTGGTGGTCATGATCTGCAGCTCCTGCGTCCCGGCCCGTGCCTCCAGGCGATTGAGGTCAACGCGCACATTGTAGTTGGAGGACGTCGCCGTGCCGTACTGCTGCTGGGGCACCTGCACCGTCATATCCACATCCTGCAGCAGCGCGTCCAGGTCGCTGACGACCACATAGCCATTGCGCCGCAGGATATCCGCATTGTTGACAGTCACCGACACATCCCGGAACATCTTTTCCCGCGTCAGCGTCGGATCCTGGGTGATCAGCCCGACCCACAGGGCCATGGCCAGCACCAGGGAGAGCAGCTTCATCGGCCAGTTGTTCAGCACCGCATCCTTCACCCGGCGCAGCGTCTGCAGCCAGGCGGGCGTTTCGTGGGGCTGGGGGGCGGGGGTCTGGTTCAGCATCTGGCTCATTCCTGCCCCTCCTTCCTGTCGCCGCGGCGCGGCAGCCACCTGAACAGCTGCTTCTGGCTCCGGGGCTTCATGTACATTTCCTCCAGCAGCACGCGCAGGGCCCTGGCGTCCAGGTGCCGGGTCAGCTTCCCGCCGCGGGCAACGGAGATGATGCCCGTTTCCTCGGAGACGATCAGCGCCACGGCGTCCGTCGTTTCGCTCACGCCCAGGGCCGCACGGTGGCGGGTACCCAGATCATGGCTCACGCCGACAGCCTCTGTCAGCGTCAGGATGCATGCTGCGGACATGATGCGCTTGCCACGGATGACCACCGCGCCGTCATGCAGGGGGGTGTTGGGCTCGAAGATATTCTCCAGCAGCCCCGCGCTGATGACCGAATCAATGGAGACGCCGTTCTCGATGATATCCTTCAGGCCGGTTTTCTGTTCAAAGACGATCAGCGCCCCCACGCGGCGGCGGCTGAGCTTCGTGGCGCACTGGACAATCGCCTCCACCACACGGACGGACTCCTCATCCTGTTCCCTCTGGCGGCCCACATCCAGCTTTGCTCCGCGGCCGATCTGCTCCAGCGCCTTGCGGATCTCCGGCTGGAAGAGGATCAGCAGCACCAGCGCACCGTTATTGAGCACCTGCATCAGCAGCCAGTTGAGGGCATTGAGGCCCAGGAGGCTGGAAATTCCCACCACCACAAGCAGCAGCATCAGTCCCTTGAGAACTGCGCTGCCGCGGGTATCCCTTGTCATTTTCAGCAGCTGGTAGATCACCAGTGCCACAATCAGTATGTCCGCCAGGTCGCTCAGGCCGGGGCGGTGAAGCATATTCCACAGATAAAGCTCGGCCGTTTCCCAAAACGCAGCCACGTGGTTCCCGCCTCCCCACATATGTATCGTATCGGGCGTCATACGCCCGTTCATATCACTTCTCTATTATACAACAAGTTACGACGAATATGAATGCCCTTTGAAAATTTTTATAGATTTTTCACACTTTGTTACAAACCCGCTTCTGCCCCTTCCCGCAAAGCCAAGAAAAAAAGACTCTTCACGGAATGTTAGGGAATGGTTTACATGACGTGGCGCAGATACCCTCACCGCCATGCGGCTGCATCGACGCCTTGAAAGGGAAGATGCGGCGTCTTTGCGGAGGGTTGCGCCCTCGTCTTATTCATTCAAGCAACCCTCCGCAACGTCGCCGCCCCGATATGCAGCCACCTTTCCGACATCTCAGGGGCAGGAGGGGGACGGGGGGATCGCCGTTCGATTTCCGGATAGGAAAAAGCGCCTTTGCGCCGCTTTCGGCGGGCGAAAGCGGCTTCCAACTTGCGGCGTTGGTCATTCCTTAAGAAAACGTGAAGAAACAAAGAAGACCCGCCGCAATGGCAGGCCATGAAACCATGATCCGATCAGAAATTTCCGCCGTTCCAGCCCCAGACGCCGATCTCCTCGTAGGTGATGTAGATGCGGTCGGGGTCGATGTCCAGCTCGTCGTTGAGGATGTCCGTCAGCGCCTCGGTGAGGGCGGCGTAGACCTCCTCGCTGGCGGTGCCGAAGAGCTTCACATGGCAGATGGCGCAGGGGTCGTCCTCGCCCTTGAAGTACATGCTGGCGTTGTCCCGGAAGGACAGCATCAGCCATCCCTCGGTCTTGCCGGGGATCAGCTCAATGGCCTTGCCCATGCGTTCCTTGATGGCGGCTTCGCGCTTGCCGGAGATGGCGACGGAGGTGGTGGTCTCAATGTAGGGCATGATGATTCTCCTCTATGTTCATTGGTCTGTTCCTTGATTCGTTCATGGGGCTGTTTAATGCCCCTGTCAGGCGTGGCTGTCAGCCTTACCCAGGGCAATGCGCCGCGCCGCCTCCAGGGCAATGGCGGCGATGCGATCCTTCTCCTCCACGTTGGCGTGGTTGGAGAGGCTTCGCTCGTCCCATTCCTCGGCGTCCAGGTTGTCCGCCGCGTAGAAGAAGTGCAGCGCTTCCCTGCCGCGGAACCGGGCCACGGCCGCCACGGAGGCGCACTCCATATCCACGCAGACGCACCCGGCCGCCTTGCGGCGCTCTGCCTTTTCCCGGGTCTCGCGGTACATGCTGTCCGTCGTCCAGGTCTTGCCCGTCACGCAGGACACGCGCAGCTCCTCCAGCAGCTCCCGGAACAGCTTTGCGTGGTGGACATTGACCGCAATCTCATCCCCGGGCGGCGCGTAGTGGTAGCTGGTGCCCTCGTCGCGCATGGCGGCGGTGGGCAGGATGATGGCGCAGTCCCCGATCTCCCGATCAAGCACCCCGCAGGTGCCAAAGAGCACCAGGCACTCCGCCCCCAAGGCGTAGATCTCCTCCTGATTGCCCACGCACAGGGGCGCGCCCACGCCGCTCATGTACAGCGCCAGCTCCACCTCCCGGTACCGCACCCGGTACACGGGGAAGGTCTGGCTGGCACACTTCATCACGGCAATCTGCTCCGCCTCCGGGAACAGGGCCAGCATCCGCGCAAAGGTGACGCAGGAAAAGCAGCTCACCGCCACCTTCGGCATCCCCGCCAGGGGCGCGAACACCATTTCCGGGTTGAAGATGGCCGTCTCCGCCGGGTCAAACTCATGCAGCAGCATCTGCGCATCCTCCTGTTGGTACAGCATGTTCTATTATATCGCATCCGCCTGATATTTGCAAGGCATTTTCCGGCCCACACCGGGAAAACATGTACGCAAATTGTCCCCAATCTCCCTCCCCGCCTCTGTACGACTGTTCAACGTTCAGGGAGCAGACCACCCCCGATAACCTCTACGTCTATCACCACGTCTTCTTTCTGCTCTTTGATTAAAAGTTATCTCATCAAAATTAAAGCCGGCAAATATATCCGTTTCATCAACAACTTCGTTTTCTTTTTTGTCATTCAAATTACTAACATCATCTCTGGTATCAACCGTTGTTTCCACATTTTCAAGCAAAGAAAAATCTTCTTGTTTTTCATTGCTATTCAAATCTATTTGATTTTGTTTTTTTATTTTCTTTTTTATAATCATACTAAACAATCAATCCGTTTTAGACTTTGGCTGTTTCTTCAAGGTACTGACAAACAATCTCAGCAACGCGTGAAGGCACAATATCAGAATTTTTTTCGCCACCTGAAGTAACAAAAGCAGACACAATACGTCTTTCTTTAATCATCATATTTGATATTTTGGAAATATCCGAATTTTTAACAATTTTATATAATCGTTCACAGACCTTACTTTTATTGATATTTTTGGGTTCAGGTAAAACTTTCTTAATCTCTTTAACACATTTTAAAACTAAACCTGCATCAATTTTTTCCTGTAA
>JAFXDB010000184.1 GCA_017516305.1 Clostridia bacterium
CCGTTATCTCCTCCGAGACCGGCATGGAGCTGAAGGAGGCTGACCTGAGCATGCTGGGCCAGGCCCGTCAGATCAAGGTCACCAAGGAGAACACCACCATCGTCGGCGGCGCGGGCAACCCCGATATGATCGCCGCCCGCGTGGGCCAGATCCGTTCCCAGATCGAGGAGACCTCCAGCGACTACGACCGCGAGAAGCTGCAGGAGCGCCTGGCCAAGCTGGCCGGCGGCGTGGCTGTCATCCAGGTCGGTGCGGCCACCGAGATCGAGATGAAGGAGCGCAAGCTGCGCATCGAGGACGCCCTGGCGGCCACCCGTGCTGCGGCTGAGGAGGGCATTGTCCCCGGCGGCGGCATCGCCCTGCTGAGCGTTGCCTCCAACGTGGCGGCCCTGCTGCCCAAGTTCTCCGGCGACGCCAAGACCGGCGTGCAGATCATCCTGCGCGCGCTGGAGGAGCCCATCCGTCAGATCGCTTCCAACGCCGGTGTGGAGGGCTCCGTCATCGTGGAGAACATCAAGGCCTACAAGAAGCGCAACCCCAAGAAGGCCGCCGGTTACGGCTACGACGCCCTGGCCGACGAGTACTGCGACATGATCGAGCGCGGCATCATCGATCCCACCAAGGTGACCCGTTCCGCCCTGCAGAATGCGGCCTCCGTGGCGGCGATGGTCCTGACCACCGAGTCCCTGGTGGCTGACATTCCCCAGCCCGAACCCGCTGCCCCCGCCGGCGGCGCGGCCGGTATGGGCGGCATGTACTAAGCCGATCTCCCAGACCAAAACGAGAAAAACAGATGCGCTCTCCGTTGTCAAGGACGGGGAGCGCATTTTTCATTTCTGTCCATAGCGTGCCACCCTTCCCGTGTCAGACGCGCTTACAGTCGATTCGGTTCCATTCCGGTAAGTATTTTCCGTTTGTTCATGATGCAGACATAATTACCGGCTATAATCGTATTACAGCATGGAGCATGCTGTCAGCTCATACGGCTGCAAATATGACAGAATGCAAATTCTGACGCAATCTCCCTTGCATGGAATGGTTTTCCCCGGGTGATCCGTTCTATGGTTGATTCAGTCCCCATACCATTCACCATCCGCCTCCGTCCGGAACCGGGACGGCATCTGTCGAAGATGCACTCCCTTTGGCGGACGCGGGCCTGACCGGCATACTCAGCCGGACAGCGCATAAATTATCCAAGGATGGTGGCAGCTGATGACACAAACACCCCTCAGGCTCCGCCCGAAGCCCATTCCGTCCCCTCCCGTATCGGCAACGGCCACACCCACGCCGCACCGGGATTTTGCCCGCAGGCTGATGCAGCGCAGAATCCGTGCAGGCGCGCTGGGTACGCTGCTGCTCCTGCTGTGCGGATTCTACATCGGCCCCCTGCAGCAGGATGCAGTGAACGTCCTGGCCGTCAAGCGCGTTCTGCCGGTTTACAGCGTGGAAAGAGAGGATCGGGTGATTTCCGTCACCTTTGACGCCTCCTGGGGCGGCGATAAAACCATGGCCATTCTGGATCTGTTGGACGAATACAACGCCAAGGCCACGTTTTTCCTCGTAGGCATCTGGGTGGACAAATACCCGGAGCTGGTGAAGGAGATTGCCGCCCGGGGGCACGAAATCGGCAATCATTCGGACTCCCACGCCCATTTCACGCAGATATCCGAAGGGCAGATCCGCTCGGAGCTGGCAAGCTGCTCCGACAAGATCGAGGCCCTGACCGGCAACCGGCCCACCCTGTTCCGCCCGCCCTACGGGGACTACGACAACAAGGTGGTCACCGTCAGCCGGAACGAGGGCTACGAATGCGTGCAGTGGTCCATTGACTCCCTGGACTGGAAGAACCGCGGCGTCAGCGACCTGGTACGCCGGGCGACGAACAACGTGCAGCCGGGCGATATCATCCTTTTCCACAATGACAGCCAGTACATCGTGGATGCGCTGCCGGAGATCCTCGCCTACTATCGTGACCAGGGCTTCACGATGATTCCGGCCGGAGAGATTCTTCTTGAGGGTGAAACAACCATTGACGTGCAAGGCAAACAACATCCTGCCGCCGGAAATTAACCGCCATCCGCCACGGCAGGCAGGAAAACAGAAAGGTGAATCGCTATGGAAGAAACCGGGAACTACCTGCATCTCAGCGGCGTCCTGACCGACGCCCCCACCTACGGCCACGAGGTCTTCGGGGAAAAGTTCTACTATGCCACGCTTTCCGTTCCGCGCCTCTCGGGCGCAGAGGATCTGCTGCCCATCACCCTGTCCGAGCGTCTGATGGAGGGCGTGAATCTGGAGGTCGGCGCGCCCCTTTGCCTGGAGGGCCAGCTGCGCAGCTACAACAAGGTGGTGGAGGGCGCAGGCCGCCTGCTCATCACCGGCTTTGCCCAGCGGCTGCTGGATCCGGACACGGAGGAGAACCCCAATCAGGTGCAGCTGACCGGCGCCCTGTGCAAGCTCCCCTCCTACCGCACCACGCCCTTTGGCCGCGAAATCGCCGACCTGATGCTGGCCGTCAACCGCGCCTACGGAAAGAGCGACTACATCCCCTGCATCACCTGGGGGCGCACGGCCCGCTTTGCCAGCCACCTGAAGGTGGGCGACAAGGTGACGCTCATCGGGCGCTTCCAGTCCCGCGCCTATCAGAAGCAGCTGGCCGACGGCTCCGTCATCGGCAAAACGGCCTATGAGGTGTCCGTTTCCCGCCTGAGCATGGCAGATCAGCAGACGGTGCAGCCCACCGTACCCTTCGTCATGCCCGCCCACGACGACCTGGTCATCGGCTCCAGCCTGGCTACCGATCCGGCAGGCTTTGGCGGAACACAATAATATGAACACCGAGGCTGATGCAGTTTGCGCTGCACCAGCCTCTTTTCATGCCCTTCGGGAAACCGTGATATAGTGGGTCGAAAAGCCCATCAGGCTCTCCTCTGCATCCAGGAGACGGACAACCCGCAGGATGGCCTCCCGCTTCTTCATATCCGGCCAGGCTTCGTCCAGATGGCGGATCGCCCAGCACGGCCCCAGAACGCCGTGCTGCGCTACCTCAGCAAAACCTGCCTCCCCGACTTCCCTCCGGGCGTCCTCCGGGCGGTGGAAATACATCAGCCCCACCACCTTTCCCCTGTGACAGCCCGTCCGTACTGTATCGGCCAGGCGCTCATAGAGCGCATCGTCATCCAGGCGCGGGTTCTCGTCATAATGGATGACGTTGTCCACCAGCGGCGCCCAGGGCACGATATGCGCCGTGACAAGGATGCCGCCGGGCTTCAGCAGCCTTCTGCACTCAGCCAGGGCCTCCTCGCGCTCCGCCTTCTCCGGCAGGTGATACAGCGGCCCCAGCAGCAGAACAGCATCCGCCGATGCATCCGGCCGAGGCACATCCCGCGCATCGGCAACCTCCGCTGCTACCAGCCTGTGCGCCGCCGCGACCTCTGCATCATGCGTCCGGGCCAATCGGATATGCCCTTCCGCCAGGTCGAACAGATGCACCTCATACCCCATTTCAGCCAGCCAGAAGGCATATTCACCGTATGCGCCGCCGACGTCATATACCACCGCAGGGGCAGGCGGCAGGCATTCCTTCAGCAGCTCCTTTGTCCGGGCAAACTCAATCAGGCCGAGCCCTCTGTGAAGCCGCCCCATTTCCGCGCCGGCATTGTAACCGGCCAGTCCATACGCATCCATTGTTCTTTCCTCCTTATATTCTGTTCAGGCATGCGCTTCCTCCCGCACTGGGGGATCTCTTGCTGTTCCGGCATCCGGCTCACCTCCTCGCTATGCTGCAAATACAAAAGGCCAGCAGCGCGTGGCTGCTGACCTGTGAAGCGTGTCCGTTCACGGCATGCAGAGTCACCCGCGGCCTGATTGCTGCGAGGACTGCTGCTGGTTACCGTTCATGATACGCATTTTCATTCTCCTTATCCTTGCGGGTTGATCAGAGCTTCTGTCCGCAGTTGGCACAGAACTTGGCGCCGGGGGTAACGGGCTGACCGCAGCCGGGGCAGACGGCCTGCTGGGCCTGCTTGGCGCCGCAATTGGCGCAGAACTTGGCGCCGGCGGCCACGGGGCTGCCGAACTCAGGACAGAAGGAGCCGGCCGCCTGGGGCGCTGCAGCAGGGGCAGCGGGAGCCGCAGCGGGGGCAGCCTGCTGGGGCTGTGCCATCGCCTGGGCAAACATCTGGCCCATGGCCATCCCCGCGCCCATGCCCATGCCCGCACCGGCGCCGCCGGCGGGGTTGTTGGCCGCCTCGCGCATGGCCTCCGCAGCCTGGTACTGGGTATAACGGCCCATATCGCCGATGACGCCCATGGAGGTGCGGCGATCCATGGTCTTCTCCACCTCTTCGGGGAGAGAAATGTTCTCGATGACAAAGCTGGTCAGGGACAGGCCCAGCTCGGCTACCTTGGGGTTGATGGCCTTCAGAGCATAGCTGCCCAGCTCATCATAGTTCGCAGCCAGATCCAGCGCGGGGATCTTGCTCTCGGCGATGGCGTCAGACAGGCCGGACACCATCGTGCGCTTCAGCTGACCCTCAACATCCTCGATGGTGGTCACCTGACGGGTACCGAAGACCTCCTTGAGGAACACGGCGGGATCGGTGACGCGCACCGCATACACACCGAAGGCGCGCAGACGGATCATGCCGAACTCCGCGTCGCGCATCATCACGGGATTGGAGGTGCCCCACTTGCGGTCCAGGAACTGCTTGGTGTTGACGAAGTAGACCTCCGCCTTGAAGGGGCTGTTGAAGCCGAACTTCCAGGACTGCAGCTTGGTCATCACAGGCATGTTGCTGGTGGACAGCTCGTAGCGGCCGGGGCCGAAAACATCGGCAATGGTGCCCTCGTTGACGAAGACAGCCGCCTGGCTCTCGCGCACGGTCAGCTGCGCGCCCATCATGATCTCCTTGCCGCCCATGTTGAAGCGCTGCACCATGGTGTTGCCGGTATTGTCAGTCCACTCGATGACGTCAATCAGTTCGCCCTTGATCAGATTGCCCAGCGTATCAAAAATACCCATTTTGCTTACCTCCGTTTTCGTATGTCGGTCAGGCGTCCATGGCCAGCGCAGTCAGAGCAGGCAGGACGCGAATTGATGCAATGGAAAGATCCAGGCCCAGGAATTCATCCACATGGGCGATGCAGTCATTGACATGATGCGTGATCAGGCTGACCATGTCCTCGCTTGCATCAGGCGCATCGTGGAACAGCATCGGGCAGCCCAGCAGAACGATGCGGTCACCCGGCAGGACACAGCTGAGGATGCGGAGGCCATCCACCTCCACGCCGAATATATTGCGCAGCGCCAGCTCCAGGCGCTCCGTGCCGTAATGCCAGCGGCCCTTGAGGAAATCGCTGTCCTCGGGCATGCTCAGCTCCGCCACCACGCAGGGCTTGTCAGGCTCCATCTTGCTCCGCAGCAGGCGCAGCATCCGCAGGATATCCGTTTTGTTGGGGACGCGGCGATCCATCAATGTACGGAAGAACTCATGCCTGCACACCATCAGCTGTTCATCGGGCGTGAAGGCCGTATTGCTCGTATCCTGATTGATGCGGTTCAGAAGCTTGCGCAGTTCAACCACATTCTTTTCCAGCGCGGCCGGTTGATCCACCGCTTCCATCACAGGACGATCCGGGTAATCCTGCAGCATCCGGTGAATCCTTTCAGAATCCTCGCTGCGCATACAGGCAACGGATACAGCGTTATAATGGTGGCCTTTGAGCTCCGCAAGCGCCTCTTCCTCATTGCTTACGCAAACCGGCCTGCGGAATCCCATCAGCTCCCACGCCAGATCTCCGAATGCCTGACGGATCGGTGTCACATCCGTTATCAGTAGCAGCTTGTACATCAGTCAGCCTCCAGTAAATCAGGTTGTCACGGCTACATTATAGCGCGATTTGCCCCAAAAGACAATGACTTTTATTCATTCTCACTATTTCCCTTCCTCATACAGACAGCAGCGCCTTCACCACCTGCTGCGAATGTGCCGCTGCCAGGCGGGTAAAGGTGGGATAATCCATTTCGCTGTGACCATCCGCCTGGTCGCTGATGGAGCGCAGCACGCCGCAGGGAACGCCGTGCATGTAGCACGCCTGCGCCACGGCACCGCCCTCCATCTCCACCGCCTTGGCGTGGAAAAGGCCATTGATGCGGCTGCGGACCCCGCCATCGTGAATGAACTGGTCGCCGGTGGCAATGATGCCCTCATGCACCCGCATGCCCTCCACGGTGGAAGCCGCCGCAAGAAGCTTTTCACGCAGCGCCGCGTCGCAGGGGATCTCCACCAGGTTGATCTTGCTGACCATGCCCACGGGATCGCCAATGGGCGAGGTATCCATATCATGCTGCACCGCTGCGGTGGCAATCACCATGTCGCCGATGGACACGCCTGCCTCGCCTGCCCCGGCCACGCCCAGATTCAGCACCCACTCAGGGTGAAAATGCAGGATCATGCTCTGCGTACACAAGGCGGCATTCACTTTGCCCGGGCCGCAGACAGCCAGCACAGCATCCTTCCCGCAGAGCTTTCCGGACACGAACATATCCATGCCGATCTGCGTTTCCTCACGGTCGGTCATCAGCGCCATCAGGCCCTCGACCTCCACCGCCATCGCACCAATCAGTCCAATCATGGCGACCTCCTGCGTACATACTTTGGGAATACGTACTATTATACTGTTTTTCTGTGATTTCGTCAAGCATGCCGCCGTCGCTTGTGCATGCGGCAAGAAAACAAGAACAGGCAGATGAAAGAGCATGGGAAAGCAGCATGACGGTTATGCTGAAGAACGGAAAGGACGGTGCCGCCGATGACCTATGTCATTCTGATGCTGTCAGCAGCGATGCTCGCCATGCTTCTCCCCGTCAGCATACAGACGGACATTCATCATGGCGACCGCCGACTGATGCGCATTGCCATCACCTGCGCGGGCCTATCGCGCATGTGGCATATTGAAACCAGGAGGTCTGCGAACGGACGCGAGGTGATCGTCCGCGGCGGATTATTCCCTCAGCGGGAGCCACGGATCATCCATCCCGGCAAAAAGCAGCACGACACCATGAAAACCGCGCTGCATGCCCTGTGGCAAAACAAACCCGCCCGCCGTTTTCTGCACCGGCACATCCATACCCGGCAGTTTGACGTTCAGCTACTTCTCCACACACCCAGCGCAGCCGGAACCGCCCTGGCCACAGGCTCGCTGCGCGTGTTCCTTTCCCAGCTGAACACGGATGCGCGGCGCATCTCCCGCATCCGCATCCTCCCCGCCTTCCTGCATGATCACTCGCTTCTTCAGGCAAGATGCATATTCACCCTGCGTCTGGGCACAATCCTTATCACCGCAGCCCTGTATTTCCTCAGCAGAATGACGCAGGGCATCAAGAGGGAGGCACAAACCATATGGAACATCCCATCGGAGCCCTGATGCAGACCGCCATGGCGTCCATCAAAGATATGGTGGACGTCAACACCGTTGTCGGCCAGCCCGTCCAGGCCGGGGCCGACGCCACCGTTATCCCCATCAGCCGCGTTTCCTTTGGCTACGTCACCGCAGGCGGCGACCTGTGCACAAGCGAGAACGCCGGGGCCCAGAAGGAGGACTTCCCCTTTGCCGGCGGCAGCGGCGCAGGGGTCAGCGTCCAGCCCGTCGGCTTCCTGGTGGTCAACGGCAGCACGGTTCGCATGCTGCCTGCCACCTGCTCCAGCGTGGCCGACCGGATGGTGGAGTTGATCCCGACGGTGATGGAGGACGTGAAGAGCTTCATCAGCAAGCCGGATGGCGGCGCCTCCGCCATGACACGGATGTGATGTACCCGATGAAAAAGCTGCTCTTCGCATGCCTTGCGCTCCTTGCTCTTCTGGCTCCCCTGTCCGGCACGGCAGAGGAGATTGGCACCTCCGCCAAGGCATGCGTCATCATTGATGAAGCCACGGGGCGGGTGCTGCTGGAGCACAATGCCAATGCAGCGCTGCCCATGGCAAGCACCACCAAGGTGATGACCGCCCTGCTCGCCCTTGAATTGGGCGACCTGGATGCGCCCGTCACCTGCAGCCGCAACGCCTTTGGCGTCCCGGGCACCTCCATCTACCTGTCCCAGGGCGAGACCCTGACCCTGCGGCAGATGCTGACGGGGCTCATGCTGGCCTCCGGGAACGACGCCGCTGTGGCCATCGCCGAGCACATCGGCGGTACGGCGGAGGAGTTCTGCCGCATGATGACAGCGCGCGCCGCCGAGCTGGGCTGCACCAACACGGTCTTCCTCACACCCCACGGCCTGCCCTGCGAGGGGCATTACACCACCGCGCATGATCTGGCACTTATCGCCCGGGAAGCCATGGTAAACAGCGTCTTCCGCGAGATCGTCAGCACTGCCCGCGCCACCATCCCCTGGGAGGGGCGCGATTATGACCGGGTGCTGAACAACAAGAACCGCCTGCTGACCACCTATGAGGGCGCCACGGGCATCAAGACCGGCTACACCAAGAAGGCCGGGCGCTGCCTGGTCTTTGGTGCAGAGCGCAACGGCATGCGCATCATCGGCGTGGTGCTGAACTGCCCGGACTGGTTTGACGAGGCGGCGCGGCTGATGGACATCGCCTTCGACCGCTACGAGTCCATCACCCTGGCCCATGCCGGGGACGTCATGACCACGCTGCCCGTCCTGGTATCCGGAGGCGCTTCGGTGGACGTTGTTCTCGCCGATGAACTCACAGGCGTTGTCCCCAAAGGAACCGTCGGGCGCATCGAAATGACCCTGCCGGACACGTTGAACGCCCCCATCATGGCCGGACAGCCCATCGGCACGGCACAGCTCATGGCCGGTGTCGAAGCCGTGGCCGAGGTGAACCTTGTCGCCGCGACCTCCGTCGCCAGGGATGATTTTCCCGCCCGCTGGCATATGTACTGGCAGAACTGGCTGCTCACCAACTGAACCACCGGACACAAAGGCCCGGAGCTCCGCTGCAGGGAAGCTCCGGGCCAGCCTTATTCAGGCAGCACGATCAATTCTTTTCCGCCTCGGCCATCTGACGGATGTGCTGATCCCGCATGAACCACAGGCAGACTGCCACGCCCAGCACCGCCAGGATGGCGAAAAAGCACGCTGCGCCGCTGCCCTTGCCCGCGCCGAATACGCGCACCAGCAGGCCCGACGCCTCCTGGCGGGCCATCAGCGGCTCAAAGAGCATATCCACTGCCGCGCCGCCCAGGAAATACCCCAGCGGAATGGTGAAGAACTGCAGCGAATTGCGCGCCGCATACACGCGCCCCTGCATCCCCTGGGGGATGTTCAGGCGCATGATGGCGTCCAGGTTCGCGTTCATCAGCGGAATGAAGATCCACCCCAGAAACGCACCCATGCACCACACCGGCAGGCTTTTGCCGAATGCGAGGAAGAAATTTTCCGTGCTCATGGAGAACAGCAGCGTCCAGCACACCACGCGCACGCGGCTTTTGGGCGCCGGCAGCAGCGTCGCCAGAAGGCTCCCGACAAGCGTTGCCGCCCCGGTGACGCTGTTGACCATGCCCAGGGCGGCCTCGCCGTTTTCCCGCGGGAGAAGCATGGCGGGCAGGGACGCATTGAACATGGACGCCACCAGATTGATCGCCGCCAGGAACAGCACCAGGGACAGCACGCCCCTGTTCTCTCGCAGGAAGCAGAGTCCGGCGCGGGCAGCCTTCATCAGCGGCTCCTTCTGTGCTGGCTTCTCCGTCTCCGGGATGCGGATGAAGAAAAGCAGCACCGCAAAGGCCACCGCAAAGGTCATGAGGTCAAACAGGACGACGGCCTCCAGGCCCATGAGGGCCATCACCGCCGTTGCCA
>JAFXDB010000185.1 GCA_017516305.1 Clostridia bacterium
CTTGAATGAATAAGAACGAGGGCGCAACCCTCCGCAAAGACGCCGCATCTTCCCCTTCATGGCTTCGATGCAGCCGCAAAGGCTGGGAAGAGAATATCTCCCTATACCCTTTTGTTTTCCCTAACTTTCAGTGAAGAGCCTTTTTGTTGCGTATTTCATTGGGATTTCGTTGATAAAACCGGGCTTTACGGCAGCGCGGGCTTGTGGTACAATGAGGAAAAAGTCCCTGACGGGAGGAATTGTAAAAAATGAAGCATTACACCTTTGGCGTGGATTACTACCCCGAGCACTGGCCCCGCGAGCGCTGGGCAACGGATGCGAAGATGATGCGTGAAATGGGCATTGAGGTTGTCCGCATGGGCGAATTCTCCTGGGCGATGTTTGAGCCCGGCGAGGGCCGGTTCGATTTCAGCGTCCTGGATGAGGCCATCGGCCTCCTGGCTGCCCAGGGGATCGACGTGATCCTGGGTACTCCCACCGCTGCGCCGCCGGCGTGGATCATCGAGAAAAACCCGGAGATCCAGCCCACGGACTGGCGGGGGCAGCAGCGCTTCTTCGGCGGCCGCCACCACGACTGCCAGTCCAATCCCGTCTACCGGGAGCATATCCGCCGTTATGTCACCGCCTTCGCCGCGCATTTTGCAGACAATCCGGCCGTTGTGGGCTGGCAGGTGGACAACGAGCTGGGCAACAGCCACGGCGACCTGTGCTACTGCGAAAGCTGCGAAAAGCGCTTCCGGGTGTGGCTGAAGGAGAAGTACGGCACCATCGGGGAGCTGAACCGCGCCTGGGGCACAGCCTTCTGGAGCCAGGATTACCCTGATTTCGAGCATATCCGGTCGCCGAAGATCACTGCTGCCTGGGGGCAGAATCCGTCCCATGACCTGGACTGGCGGCGCTTTTCCTCCGACCTGGTGTGCGAATTCCATCAGCTCCAGGCAGATATCCTGCGCGCCGCCGCGCCGGGGAAGTTCATCACCCACAACCTGATGGGCTTTTCCAGCAAGCCCAGCTACTACGCCCTGGGTGAGCAGCTGGACTTCGCCTCTCACGACCAGTATCCCGGCGGCCATTTCCACGCCCGCCATGATGAATACCGCGCCGACTGGCACGCGGCGGAACTTGACTTCATCCGCGCGGTGAAGCAGAAGCCCTTCTGGATCATGGAGCAGCAAAGCGGCATCACCGGCTGGGAGGTGCTGGGCCGCACGCCCCGACCCGGTCAGCTGGGGCTGTGGGCGATGCAGTGCGTGGCCCACGGCGCGGACACCATCGTCTTCTTCCGCTGGCGCTCCTGCCCCATGGGCACGGAGCAGTACTGGCACGGCTTGCTGCCCCATAGCGGACAGCCCGGCCGCTATTTCCGCGAGGTGGAGGCCTTCATGAAGCAATACGCGCCCCTGCTCAGGGAGATGCAGGGGGCGCTGCCGCAGGCAGAGGTCGCCATCCTGCGCTCCTATGAACAGGAGTACGCCTTCCAGATCCAGCCCCATCACCCGCAGCACCGCTACACCCAGCACCTGATGACCTACTACAAGGCGCTGCACCGGGCCAATGTGCCGGTGGACTTCGTGGGCGAGCATCACGACTGGTCGGGCTACAAGGTGTTGATCGCGCCGCTGCAGTTCCTGATGACCCCGTCGCTGTCGGAAAAGCTCCATGCATTTGTTGAAAATGGAGGCCAGCTGGTGCTGACCTGGCGCACGGGCGTGAAGGACGAAAGCAACCTCTGCCATACGGACATGCCCGTCCCCTGCCTGGTGGACGACTTGTGCGGTCTGCAGCTTGCCGAGTACGACTGCCTGCGCGACACGGACGGAGCCGTTCTCTGGGAGGGTGAGCGCCTGGCCTGCAGCCAGTGGTGCGATGTGGTGGAGGTGACCACTGCCCGCCCTGTGGCCGTCTACGGCCACGAGTTCTACGCCGGTACGCCGGCCATCACCTGCAATGAATTTGGCGCGGGCAAGTGCTGGTATGTCGGCACCACCCTGAGCGACGCCCTGGCGGACCGCATGGTGGCAGCGCTGCTGGCGTCGGCGGATATTGCGCCGCTGATGGACACCCCTCATGGCGTGGAGGCCGTCCGCCGCGTGAAGGGCGGGAAGACCTGGCTGTTCCTGCTCAACCACAACGCGTGCCCGGAGACCGTGGCGCTCCCGGCAGGCTTCACCCCCTGGGACGGCGCGCCCTGGGCCGGGCAGCTTGAGGCCCATGGTACCCGGGTCTTTGTCAGCGTCAGCGAATAAGGGGAGGCAAATCCTGCAATACAGTCCGTCCAGGCGCGTCCCGGACGGATTTTTGTTTGCGGACATTGGACAGATGAGGCATGCAGCGTGTCTATATGGGTGAAAGGAGGTCGGGCCTATGACGCGAGAGGAGATCCTGTCCGAATGGATGCAGTAGTATGGCGACCTGATCACCCGCACGTGCTGCCTGTATCTGGGCGACAGAGGATTGGCAGAGGACGCTTCGCAGGAGACCTTCCTGCGGGCGTGGAAGTCGATGGCGCAATTTGAAGGGCGCAACAACGCAGCACCCAAGAGCTGGCTCATCCGCATCGCCATCAACACCTGCAAGAACATCCGCCGCACCGCATGGTTCCGGAAGACCGACCGCAGCGTCACCCCGGAGGAGCTTCCCCTGCCTGCCCAGGAGGAGGACAGGACGCTGCTGATGACCGTGCAGGCATTGCCAGACAAGCAGCGCGAGGTGGTCATCCTGCGCTACTACCACGGCATGAGCCTCGACGAAGCCGCCCGGACGCTGGGGCTGTCCCGCTCGACCGCTTTTCACCGACTGCAGAAGGCGCTGAAACGCCTGCGCATCCAATGGGAAGGAGGCACGGAGAATGAATGAACGCGACCTGACCCGTGTGCTGACGGAGCACGTCGCCCACGTGCGCCTCCCGGACGAGGCTGTGCGGCGCATCCGCATGGCCGCAAAGGAGGAAAAGCCTGTGAAGAAGAAAATGAGCCTTGTCATCACCCTGACGTTGGTGCTGATGCTGCTGGCGAGTGCCGCGGTGGCGGCGGGAAGCGGGTTGTTTGACATGCTGTCCCGTACAATCGGCCATTATGTTTTGCCTGGCGCTGATAAGATTGTTCAGAGTGGTCTGGCTGTTGCGGAGACGGAATACGCGACGATCCATGTGCATCAGGCGGCCTATGACGGCCAGTCTGTACTGATTATGGCGGAGGCCGTACCCACCGATGAGCGCTATCTGCTGCTGGAGGAGACTTCCTGCCCGGAGGAGGAGCGGATTGCTCTGCTCATTCCGGAGGCGGAAAATGGTGAGCAGACCATCGCCGAGTATGCAGCAGAAAACGGCCTGACCATGATCGTCGTGACCATGCGCCAGTCCTATCCTGCAGACAGCATGGAAATCACGGACTGGAATGATGGCATGCTGACCTTGGTGAAGAGCTTTCATGCGAATGATGAAGTACTCCCCCTGACACTGACCTTCAGCACTTTCCCCTATGAGCAGGCGGTGCGTCATGATGAGGGCGCATCCACCGCACAGGTTGAGATCAGTCTGACCGCCTCCGCTCCCCTCTGGCAGGTCAGCAGCGAGGAACGCTTTGATTTGCCGCACTACGGCGTCCGCATTGACGGCGTGCGCATCACTGCCACGGTTCTGCAGTGCTACTGGGAGGTGTTCTACACCGTCACCGACGTCGAAAAGGCGCAGAATGGCGGCTTCCGGGTGGAGGTGCTGGACGCGGCGGGCAGCATGCTGCCCCGGGGCGTCCTGGGCGTGGGCGGCAGCGGTCTGGCGCAGCACGAGGGCGACGAGCTGGTGTGGCACGGCGGCTTCGGCGCGTCTGCGGAAGCCCCCGCACAGCTGATGCTCCGCGTCCGGGATTGCAACAATGTCACCACTGACCTCCCCATCACCCTGAACTGACCCCGACCCCGCCTGCTGCCTCTGGCTCCGGGCGGGGCTTTGCTGTCCATAACAGTCTGTGCCCCTTGCCTTTTCCTTCCGGATGTGGTATGATGCAGACAGTTGCTTGCGCAACGTTGTTCCTACATGACAAAAGGCGCGCCGGATGCGGGCGCTGACCAGAACAGGAGGACATACTGATGCAATACCGTCCCTTTGGCCGCACGGGCGTGAGTATTTCGACTTTGGGCTTCGGCTGCATGCGTCTGCCGGAGATCCAGCTGGAAAACGGTGACTGGCAGGTCGATCAGGAGAAGACCAACGCCATGCTCATGCGCGCCTACGAGCTGGGCGTGAATTACTTCGATACCGCGCTGTACTACTGCCACAGCAATTCCGAGATCGCCATCGGCAAGGCCCTGAAGCCCATCCGCGACAAGGTGTACATCTCCACCAAGTGCCCTCTTGAGCGCGTGAAGGAGCCCGGCGACTTCCGCAAGACGCTGGAAACCAGCCTCAAAAAGCTGGATACACCCTATGTGGACTTCTACCATTTCTGGGGCATCAACCAGAAGACCTTCGACGAGAAGATCGTGCCCATGGGCCTGATCGCCGAGGCGCAGAAGCTGAAGGCGGAAGGCCTCATCCGCCACATTTCTTTCTCCTTCCATGACAGCCCCGAGGCGCTCAAGCACATCATTGATAATGGCGAGGGCCTTGAATCCGTCCTGCTCCAGTACAACCTGCTCGACCGCGCCAACGAGGAGATGATCCAGTATGCGGCGGCAAAGGGCCTGGGCGTGGTGGTCATGGGCCCGGTGGGCGGCGGTCGTCTGGCAGCGCCCACGGAGCTGGCGGCGAAGCTGGGTACCGAAGCCGTCAACACCTATGAGCTGGCTTTCAAGTTCGTCCTGGGCAACCCCGGCGTGTGCTGCGCGCTCTCCGGCATGCAGACCATCGACATGGTGGAGCAGAACGCGAAGGTCGCGTCCCTGGAGAACCCCATGAGCGAGGAAGAGTGGCGGCGCGTGGGCGAGAGCCTGGAGAACCTGAAGAAGTTCTCCGAGCTGTACTGCACCGGCTGCGGCTACTGCCAGCCCTGCCCCAAGGGGATCAACATCCCCCGTATCTTCCAGGCCTACACCTACCTGAACGTCTACGGCCTGAAGGAGCTGGCGAAGAACACCTGGAACGGCTATCTGACCAACGAGAAGAACCCCGGCGTCCATCCCGACCAGTGCGTGAACTGCGGCTACTGCGAGCGCAAGTGCCCCCAGCATCTTCAGGTGCGCGAGCTGCTGAAGAAGGTCTCCGGCGTGCTGGCGGAGCTGTGATGAAGTGAACCGCAGCAACCCTCCTCCTGACGACAGGAGGAGGGCTTTTCGTTAGGAATTTTGTTTGGCTCTTCACGGAGAGTTAGGGGATATGAATGAGTGCTGGGCGGTATTCCCTTCCCTGCCATTGCGGCTGCACCGGAACCTCAAAGGGGACGATGCGGCGAATTTGCAGAGGGTTGCGACCTTTTGATTTTGATTTCAAGCAACCCTCCGCAACCCGAGCCGCCCCAAATGCAGCCGCGTCTCGACCAAGATTGGCTACGGCGGGGGTCCGGGGGTGATGCGCCGTTCGCATCACTGATAGGAAAAAGCGCCTTTGCGCCGCTTTCGGCGGGCGAAAGCGGCTTCCTACTCGCGTGACGCAACTTTTCCCTAAGAAAACGTGAAGAGCCTTTTGTTTGTGGGCAGCGTCGTATTTCCGTTGTACAACCGATTTACACACTTGTCACGCAGTGCTATAATGGTCACCATCACCCACAGGAGGCTTTGAAATAGATGAGCATCGAACGTGTCCGCGCATACTTCCGCGCCCTCGGCATGGAGGAGCGCATCATGGAATTTGACGTATCCTCGGCAACGGTGGAGCTGGCGGCGCAGGCCCTGGGCTGCGAGGGCTGCCGCATCGCCAAGACCCTGTCCTTCATGGCAGCGGAGGGGCCCGTCCTCATCGTCTGCGCCGGGGACGCCAAGGTCGATAACCCCCGCTACAAGGCCCGCTTCGGCGTGAAGGCGAAGATGCTGACGCCCGATGACGCGTTGAACCTGATCGGCCATGCGGTGGGCGGCGTGTGTCCCTTCGCAGTGAAAGAGGGCGTGACGGTGTACCTGGACGAGTCCCTGCGGCGCTTTACGACCGTCTACCCCGCCTGCGGGAGCTCGAACAGCGCCATCGAGCTGAACATGGCCGAGCTGGAAAAGTACTCCGGCGGCACCTGGGTGGATGTGTGCAAGGGGTGGCAGGCGCCATAAGGGAGCGTCGGCAACTTTTTGGCTCTTCACGGAAAGTTAGGGAATGGTTTGTATGACATGGCGCAGACACCTTC
>JAFXDB010000186.1 GCA_017516305.1 Clostridia bacterium
CCCTGCTGGAAAGGCAGATTCCCCGCAGCGCTGTGTATGCGCCCATGAGTGAGGCGGAGTTTGTCAATCTGGTCAACGACTTCTTCTTCCATGCCGTGTGGACGCAGAAGAAGCTGCGCCGGGGCGAAACCTGGACGGCGATGATGTGCCTGGACGGCTATCTCAAGCGCCATCTGCGGAGGGCGCTGGAAATGGGCCGGTGCGGGGAGCGGGACGTCTGGCACGACGGGCGCTTCCTGGACAGATGGGCCGGGGAGGAAACGGGGGAGGCCCTGCGCGCCTGCTTTGCCCGGTATGACGCGGAGGATATGGCCGCTGCCCTGCTGGCAACGGTGCGGCTCTTCGCCCGCGTGGGCCATGAAGCGGCGCAGAAGCACGGCTATGCCTGGCCGGATGGGGCGGAGCAATATGCCCGCAGCCTCCTGGGGGCTTGATTATTCCCCCGGATATGGCGTATAATAGACTGGTTACCGAATCTACCCGAAGCAGGTGAAGATAATTATGATGATTCCCCATATCCGCGATTACGTCGGCAAGCGCATCCACATGATCGGCATCGGCGGCTCCAGCATGTCCGGCCTGGCACAGATGCTGATCGCCAAGGGCTATCAGGTTTCCGGCTCCGACCGCAGCGAGGGCTACCTCATCGGCGACGTGCGCGCAGCGGGCGCGAAGGTGTATATCGGCCACGCGGCGCAGCAGGTGCATGGCGCTGATCTGGTGGTCTACACCGGCGCGGCGGCCTCCGATAACCCCGAGCGCCTGGAGGCGGACCGCCTGGGCATCCCCAGCATGGAGCGCAGCGTCCTCCTGGGCCAGCTGATGGAGGGCTACCCCCATGCGGTGGGCATCTGCGGCGCCCACGGCAAAACGTCCACCACCTCCATGCTCTCACAGGTGCTGGTGGAGTGCGGCCTGGATCCTTCGGTGCACATCGGCGGCAAGCTGGACGCCATCGGCGGCTCCACCCGCATCGGCGCCGGCGACGCCTTCCTGGCCGAGGCCTGCGAGTTCCGCCGCTCCTTCCTGGAGATGAGGCCCACCATTGCCGTGGTGCTCAACATCGACGCCGACCACCTGGACTGCTACAAGGACATCGACGAGATCGAGGCCACCTTCGGGCAGTTCATGGGGCTGGTACCGGCGGACGGCATGGTCATCGGCAAGGGCACGGACGAGCGCGTCCTGCGCCAGATGAAGCGGCTCACCTGTCCCACGCTGACCTTCGGCATGACCACCGACTGCGACTTCCACCCGGCCAATCTCACCGAGGATGAGCTGGGCTGCGCCTCCTTTGACCTCATCGGCAACTGGCGGAAGCTGGCTCATGTGCAGCTGGCCGTCCCCGGTGATTTCAACGTGGAGAACGCCCTGGCGGCGCTGACCACCGCGTATGTCCTGGGCGCGGATATGGAACGGGCGGCGGAATCCATCGGGCGCTTTGTCGGCGCCCACCGCCGCTTTGAAAAGACGGACGAGATCAACGGCGGCGCGGAGATCTTCCACGATTACGGCCATAACCCCGCCGAGATGCGCAACGCGGTCTCCATCGCCCGCAAGCGCTGCAAGGGCACCCTCTACGCCGTCATGCAGCCCCACACCTTCTCCCGTGTGCGCACGCTGTTCAATGATTACCTCACCTGCACCCGGCAGGCGGACGTCACCGTGGTCATGGACATCTGCGCCGCCCGCGAGAAGGATCCGGGCGACCTGAACAGCGGCATGCTGGTGGACGGCATGAAGGCCCACGGCGTGAACGCCGTCTGGACGCCCTCCTTCGACGATACGGAGGCCTACCTCCGCGCCCATTTGAAGCCCGGCGACCTGGCCATCACCATGGGCTGCGGCGATGTGAACATGCTCAACGAGCAGATCCACCGGCATGAGGTAGAGGCGGGCCGCGCCTGAGAACGGGGCGTAACCGCGTCTTTCCCAAATGAATCACCTGGGCAATGATATGGAACAGACAGGGCAGGGGCTCCGGCTCCTGCCTTTTGCGTACCCCGAATGCATCCGGCGGCCGCGCCCTGCATACCCTCCCCCGGGAGGTGATGCGCATGCTGACCTGGGAGCTCCTGGGCGCAGCCACGGGCGCGGGGCTGGCCAGCGGACGGGAGGTGGCGGCGTTCTTCGGCGACAGCGGCGCGTGGGGCTATGCGGGACTGGCCCTGGCGGCGCTGACGGTGGCCTGGCTGGCCGGTGCGCGCCTGCCGGAGGCATGGCAGGGCAGGTGGCCGGAGCGGCTCTGGCGGGGGCTGAATGCGCTGCTGCTGACGGCTGTGGGCGGCGCGATGCTGGCCGGGGCAGGGGAAATGACCGCGTCGCTCCTGCCGTCCCCCTGGGGTCGGCTGACCGGCATGGGGGCGACGCTGCTGCTGTCCTGGCTCCTGGCACGGCGGACGGCCTCGGGGCTGGCGTGGGTCAGCCGCATGCTGCTGGCCGGGATGACGGCGCTGCTCCTGTGGGCATTGATGCTTCCGCCCATGCAGGCGACGCTGCCGGAAGCGTCCCTCCCCGCGGGACTGCTGCGGGGTGTGACCTACGGGGGCTTCAACGCCGCGCTTTTGCAGCCGCTGCTGGTCTCCCGGCCGCAGGCACTGTGCAGGACGTCCCTGCGCCGCGCCGCCGTGCTGCTGGCGATGCTGCTGGCGCTGGGTCAGGCGACGCTGCTGCACCATCCGGCGGCCATGGCTTACCCGATGCCCTTCCTGTACCTGGCCTCGTCCCTGGGGGAAGCAGCCTCCTGTCTGGCCTGGTCATGCCTGTACCTGGCCATCCTCTCGACCCTGTCGGCCTGTATGAAGAGCCTGGGCGGATGGGGGATCCCCGGCGTGTGCGGGGCGGCGGCGCTGGGCTTTACGGGCGTGGTGGACGCGGCCTACCCGGTGCTGGGCGGCGGCTGTGCCCTGATGCTGGCAGCCATGCGGGCTGCAGCCGGAAGGCGGGGAGGAAATGTGGAGGATGTGGTGAACGTGGGAAAACCGTGAAAATGGAGAATTCTTTCTGAAACGCTTTTCATTCCGCGCAGGGTGTGCTATAATACAAGATACGGCTGACGGTGTCAGCTGCAGTTTCGATGGGAAAAAGGAGGCGGTGCGCATGATTCTGCAATATCCGCTGCGAACGATCGACCTGGCGGCGCTGCGGGAAAATGTCCGCCTGATCCGCCGGAGCCTGCCGGAAAAGACGATGATCATGGCCGTGGTGAAGGCCGACGCCTATGGACACGGGATCGTGCAGGTGGCGCGCAACGCACTCAGGGCCGGTGCAAAATGGCTGGCCGTGGCCCGGGCGGACGAGGGGATCATCCTGCGCAGGGCGGGCATCGGCGCGCCGGTGCTGGTGCTGGGCGCTTCCACGGGGCCAGAAATCGCCGACGGCGTGATGCACGGCCTGACGATGACCATCTGCTCCGCGGCGTCCGTGTTCACGCTCCAGAAGGCAGCGGCGGCCTCGGGCATGCCGGGGCTGATGCACCTGAAGATCGACACGGGCATGGGCCGCATTGGCGTGCGGACGGAGGCGGAGGTCGCCGATGTCCTGGCTGCCCTGGCGCAATGCCCCGATGTGCGCCTGACGGGCGCCTATACCCACTTTGCCGACGCCGACGGCGCCGAGGAGGACTATACCCGCATGCAGCTGGCGCGCTTTATGCACCTGTCCGCCGCGCTGCCCGGGGATGTCATCCGGCACTGCGCCAACTCCGCCGCCATCCACCGTTATCCGGAGGCGGCGCTGGATATGGTGCGCGCGGGCATCTCCATGTACGGCTGTCCGCCGGTGGAGACGGACATGCCCATGCAGCCCGTGCTGAGCTGGAAAACGGCAGTGACCCATGTCAAAACCGTCCCGGCAGGGGAGAAGATCAGCTACGGCTGCACCTTCACCACCCCCGGGGAAATGCGCCTGGCCACGGTGGCCTGCGGCTACGGCGATGGCTACCACCGCGCTGCCACGGGCCGGGCCGAGGTCATCATCCGGGGTCGGCGGGCGAAGGTCGTGGGCCGTATCTGCATGGATCAGATGATGGTGGACGTCACCGGCGTCCCCGGTGTCGTTCCCGGGGACGAAGTGATGCTGCTGGGACGCCAGGGCAGCGAGTGCATCACGGCGGACGAGCTGGCCTCCTGGTCGGGCACCATCGGCTATGAGGTGCTGCTGGCCGCCACCGACCGCGTCCACCGCGTGTGGCTCAACGACGATGTGTGATATGCGGCAATGGGCTGACAAGGGAACGCTCCGCAGACAGCTGCGGGCCCTGCACGGCGGCGATGCAGCCCGTCGGGCCGAGAGCGAAGCCATCTGCCGCCATATCCTTGCCAGCGGCTGGTACCGCCGGGCGCGGGTCATCGGCGGCTACATCCCCCTGAAATGGGAGGCGGACGTCACCCCGGTGCTGCGTCAGGCGCTGGCGGACGGGAAGACCCTGGCGCTGCCCCTGTGCGACGCGCCGCCGTGCATGACCCTGCGCCGCGTCGATTCCCTGGAGGCGCTGATCCCCGGTGCATATGGCATCCCCGAACCGCCCCGGGATGCGCCCGTCATCCCTCCGGACGAGGCGGAGCTGCTGCTGGTGCCCCTGGAGGGCGTGGACGGGCTCGGCTTCCGCCTGGGCAAGGGCGGCGGGTATTATGACCGACTGTTGGCGGACTGCAGCGCCCTGACCCTGGGCTGCGCGCTGTCGTGGCAGAAGGTGGACCGGCTCCCGGCCGACCCGTGGGACAGGCCCCTTCGCGCCTGTGCGGACGCACAGGGCATACACGAATTCAACAGATTATGATGAAGGAAAGAGGAACTGCAAGATGAACAAGGTAAAGAAGGACAAGGTGGAGCGTATCTCGAAGCCGTTCATGCGGGGCAGGATGATTGACCGCGGCCTCCCGGGCGGTGCGCTGAAGTACTTCGGCTTCATGGTGCTGATGCTGTTTGTGTATTTCATGAGCATCATGATCGCCTCCATGGATTCGGGGTTCCTGAACTTTGTGATCAACGCTGCGATCATCCTCACCACCTGGCTGATCTTCTGGCAGTCGGGCATGACCAGCGGCGCGGACGCCGTCTCCCAGGGCGAGATCATGTATCAGCGCCGGGAGAAGGGCCGCCCCGTGGCGGACTGGGAGGCCGAGCAGTGCTATCACCCCCTCAAGGGCTTCATCGTGGCGCTGGTGGGCTCCATCCCGCTGTTTGTCTGCTGTCTGGTGCTGGCGCTGATTGCCCAGCGGCAGATGACCTCCATCGGCGTGCTGCCCACCTGGGTCAGCAGCTTTGAGGGCCGTCCCGAGATCGGCGGGGCTCTGGCATATTACCACGAGGATGTGAAGATGACCCTGGAGGGCATTCTGCGTGTGGTGGTGCATGTGGCGGTGATGCCCTGGGTCTCCATCGTCGGCGCGGACAACAAGGACGGCATCCTCCTCCTGGAGCGCCTCAGCCCCGTGGTGACGATGATTCCCGCCCTGGTGTACGGCGTGGGCTACACGATGGGCACCCAGGAACGTGCGGCGGTGCACGGCAACATCGCCCTTGGCAAGAAGAAGCAGCTGAAGAAGCAGCGCAAGGAGCGCCGTGCCCGTCAGCAGGCCAGCCGCCGCGACAACCAGCTGAACTGACGGGAGGGGCGGCATGCGCATCATTGCAGGCAGCGCCCGGGGCCGCACCTTTGACGCGCCCCAGGGCATGGATACCCGGCCCACGCTGGATCGTGTGCGGGAAAACGTGTTCAACATCCTTCAGATGAAGGTGCGGGGCGCGGCGGTGCTGGATCTGTTTTCCGGCAGCGGCGCCATGGCCTTCGAGGCCCTGAGCCGCGGCGCGGAGTCTGCCGTGCTGGTGGACTGCGACAGGAACGCCCATCAGGTGCAGCAGCGCAACGCCGTGAAGCTGCGCATGGACGGGCAGTGCCGCATCCTCCACAGCGACTGGCAGGACGCCGTCCGCCGCCTTCAGCAGGAGGGCGCCCGCTTCGGCATGGTCTTCCTCGACCCGCCCTACAAAATGCATGACCTGACGGCGGTCTTCATGGCCATCAGGCCCCTGCTGACGGCGGATGCGGTCATCCTCCTGGAGCATGACGCGAAGGTGTTCCCTGCCGTGGCGGACGGCTATGAACTATACGACAACCGGAAATACGGCGCGGCAGGCGTGAGCTTCCTGCGCCCGGCGGAGGTGGAATGAGCATGCGTACAGCGGTCTGCCCCGGCAGCTTTGATCCCATCACGGTGGGCCACCTGGATGTCATTGAGCGGGCAGCGGCCCAGTTTGACCGCGTCATCGTGACGGTGATGCACAACCCGGCCAAGCGCGGCTGCTTTCCCGTGCAGCAGCGGCTTGCACTGATTGACAAGGCCGTGGCCCATCTGCCCAATGTGTCCGTGGACGCCTGGGACGGCCTCCTGGCCGAGTATGTGCGCCGCACGGGGGCCAGCTGTGTTGTCCGCGGCCTCAGGGCGGTCAGCGATTTTGAGAGCGAAATGGTCATGGCGCAGGTGAATGCGCAGCTGCTGCCTGGCCTGGAAACCGTGTTCCTGATGACGAAGCCCGAGCATGGCTGCGTGTCCTCCTCCGTGGTGCGGGAGGCGGCCAGCTTCGGCGCGGATATCGCCGCCTTTGTCCCTGCGGCCATTGCGCAGGAGGTGGCGGCCCATTTCAGACAGGACGCCGATAGACGGAAATGATGGAAAAGATGGAAACGATGAAATGATAGATGCGGAGAAACGGAGGTCACAGAGATGATCAGGCATGATGGTGGAAGCGTTGAAACGGTGATGCGCGCCGTGGACGAGCTGCAGCAGATGGTCGGCCGCGCGCAGCTGCGCCTGGGCAGCCAGTGCGTGCTGAACCGCTCCATGCTCCTGGATGTGCTCAAGGATATCACCGATGCCCTGCCCTCTGCGGTGACGCAGGCCACGGCCATCGTCGTCCAGGAGAAGGACATCCTGGATAAGGCGCGGCGCGAGGCCGCCGAGACCCTGCGCAAGTCCCGCGAGGAGGCCCAGAAGCTCATTGACGACGCCAAGCGCCAGGCGGAGGAGCTGAACGTCAAGGCCCGCCAGGACAGCGAGGCGGCTGCCCGCGAGAAGCAGGAGACCCACAACGCCGCCGAGGGCGAGAAGGCCCGCGCTCAGAAGGAGGCCGACGCCATGCGCGCCCAGGGTCAGCGCGACCTGGAGAACGCCCGTCAGCAGGCCCAGAGCGAGATGACCTCCATGCGTCAGCAGTGCCAGAAGCTCTACCAGGACGCCGTCAACCACGCCAACGCCGAGCACGGCGCCA
>JAFXDB010000187.1 GCA_017516305.1 Clostridia bacterium
CGGATGTGCTGCTGATCCTGTCCGAAGGCGTGACCGGACTGACCGAAGCGGATGTGCGGGAACTGCTCATGTACGCCCAGCGGGACGATGTGGCCGCCGTGACGCCGCAGCTGGTGAACCGGCGCGGACGCGTGACCCATGCGGGGTTCACGCTGCAACGGGGGCGCATCGTCAGCCGGAATGCTGGGCTGCCGGGCAGCGTCGGCGGCTGGCATGGCATGAACCGCACCAGCCACAATGTGCTGGCCGTCAGTACCGCCTGCATGATGGTGCGACGGGATTACTTCATTCCCTTTGATGAGTCGTTGTCCGGTGCAGAGGGGGCAGTGGACTGGTGCCTGCGGCAGCGCGAGCGCGGGCTGCGGTGCGTATACACCCCGCATGCTCGGGGTGTCTGCGAGGATATGAGGCTGCTGCGGGGCGAAACGGATGCAGTATGCCTCCGCACCACCCCCCCCCTGCGGGGTGACCCGCTTGCATGCGGCAGCAAGGAGCAAGCATGAACATCATCGACTATTTCAAGGATCTCCGGCAGAGCCGCTGGCAGGAGAGAATCGCAGCGAGCGAGTGGCGGGCGGCGAAATATCTGGCACAGATATTGAGGGAGGGCAGCTTCCACGAACTTCTGGGACGCGGAACACTGTTTCTGCTGACGGAGGGCGATGCGCTGGTGTCCTTCCTGACCCTGACGGAGCGGGACTGTATCGATGCACCGGAGCTGTGTCCCTGGATCGGCTTTGTGTATACGGCGCCGGCGTACCGGGGCCGCAGATGCGCCGGGATATTGCTGGAGCATGCGGTGCGCTTGGCCGGTGAGCATGGCGCAAAGCAGGTGTATGTCTGCACCGACCATGTGGGACTGTATGAGAAATACGGCTATGCCTATGTGGAAAACCGCGTGAGCATCTACGGCGAGGACAGCCGGGTGCTGGTGCGGAGGACGCTGCGGCCGCAGCCTCGGGTGGAGCCTCTTATGCCGGAGAGCTTCCGGAGGGACAGTCTGGATGGGTTTATCCGCCGCCAGGAGGTGCATCAGTGCTGGCGGGAAACAGCGCAGGGCTGGCAGCTGCAGCCCGTGGGCTTTACGGAGGACTGGGATGGTAACCGACTCAGGCAGGAGGCGGAGGAGCTGCTGGCGCTGCATGGCGCGGGGCATGCGGTCTTTCTGGCACGGGCAGGAGAAGCGGTGATCGGCTATGCCAGCCTCGGCGGACGACTGGGCAGCAGAGGACAGTATGTGGAGCTGCTTGGCTTTCAGGTGAGCGCGCCCTGGCGCGGGTGCGGCGTGGGGCGAATGCTGTTCCGTACCGCCTGTGAGGCAGCGATGGTGCAGGGGGCTCAGCGGCTCTATATCTCGGCCCATTCTTCCGAAGAGTCCCAGGCAGCCTACCGTGCGCTGGGCTGTGTGCATGCACGGGAGCGGGATCCTGCCCGTACAGCAGCCGAACCGGATGACGTGCAGATGGAATACGATCTGCAGCAGCTCATGGACAAAGGGCATGACGGGAAGGGTCGCGTATGAATATGAAGAAGGGAAAAATCATCTTCCTCAACGGCGTTACATCCTCCGGCAAGACCTCCATCGTCGAGGCGTTGCAGGACAGGGAGGACTGCTATTTCTACGTCGTGGCCAACGATCTGTTCCAGGAGATGGTGGGGGAGCGTTTCCTGCGGCAGGACTACTGGAAGCACCTGTCCCGCGTCATCATTCTCATGTACCATACGGCGAAGCTGTACAGCGATATGGGGCATGATGTGCTGATCGACGGCATTCTGGTGGAGCGTCCGAAGATCGCGCCGCATTACCGGCAGATGAAGGAGATCCTGCAGGACAATCCGCTGTCCATCGTGGAGGTCGCCTGTCCGCTGGATATCTGCCGGGCGAGGAACATCGCCCGCGGGGATCGGTATGAGAACCAGTCCGCAGAGCAGGCGGAGATCATGGCGCAGGGAATCGACTATGCCCTGCGGGTGGAAACGGATCGTATGTCGCCCGAACAATGCGCGGAGGCCATCGTGAGAGCGCTGATGTAAAAGCATACAACACAGAAGGGAGGCGGAGCGGCGTATGCTGCTGGCCATTGACAGGGCTCCTTTTCGCCATTGATTCTCAACGAAAAGGAGCAAGTGAAAATGAAAACAAGAATCAAACAAGCCGGGATTGTCCTGCGCGAGATGCGCACGTTCCTCATCCTGTGGCTGACACAGCTGCTTTCAGGGCTGGGCAGCGCCATGACGTCCTACGCCCTGGTGCTGTGGAGCTATGAACAGCATGGTTCCGCGCTGGCGACGGCAGGGCTGATGGTGTCCAGCTATGCGCCCTATGTGCTGTGCAGCATCTTTGCCGGGACGCTGAGCGACCGGTGGGACAAGCGGAAGATCATGCTGACCTGTGACGCCATTGCCGCGGCGACCACCGTCGTCACCCTGCTGATGTTCAGGGCGGGGGCGCTGCAGGTGTGGCACCTGTACGTCCTCAATGCGGTGAACGGCCTGATGAACACCGTTCAGCAGCCTGCCAGCGAGGTTGCCACCACGGCATTGCTGCCCAGGAAGCATTATCAGCGGGTGGGAGGCTTGAGGTACCTGTCCTCCAGCCTGACGGGCATTCTCAACCCGATCCTCGCCACCGCCGTGATGAGCCTCCTTGGCATGGATGCGGTGATCCTCTTTGACCTGATCACCTTCGCGGTGGCCTTCGTGACGCTGCTGTTCTTCATCCGGATACCGGACGGGGAGCGCGGCGCGAAGAAGGAGCCGATGCTGGCGTCTGTAAAGGCGGGACTGCGCTTCCTCAGGGAGAAGCGGGGCGTGCTGTCGTTGGTGTTCTTCCTGGCGGCCATCAACCTGGTCGCCTCCATGGTCAATGCGACCCTTCCGGCGCTGGTTCTGCCACGCGAGGGCGGCGAGACGGCCCTGGGTGTGGTCAACAGCTTCACCGGCGTGACGACGCTCCTGGGCAGCCTCCTGGCGACGCTTTTGCCTGCGCCCAGAAG
>JAFXDB010000188.1 GCA_017516305.1 Clostridia bacterium
CCATCGTTCCGCCGATGGACGAGCCGCCGGTGCTTACCGAGGTGACGTCGGCCCCCACGGCGGCGCCGCTGGTGCTGACGCCGGTGGAGGGCGCGCTGGTCATCTCCGGGAATACCGGCAAGGCGCTGGTCATCACGCAGATGCTGGATGGCGTTGCGTCGCCCGTGAAGCCGCAGCTGTGGCTGGATGCAGCAGGGGAGCCGTACATGATGCTGCGCGACCTGGCGAACTGCTACGAGGGCTGGACGCTCAGCGGATCTGCGGCGGAGGGGCGCTTCCAGCTGATGGCAGCAGGCTACGATGTGCAGCTGCTGATGGCCGGTGACAGCGTCCGCGTGACGGTGGACGGCCGCAGCATCGACGTGGCCGCGGATGACGCCTGTGTACGCAACGGCGTGATGTACGTCAGCGGAACCTTCCTGCGCAAGGCGCTGGATGCCAATGTGATCTACGATGCCCAGGAATCCTCACTGGTGCTGTTCATCCGGGACAAGAGCATGAATGATGCCATGGATTAACCACACAGGCTGCGCTTGGTTGAGCGTAGCCTCTGGTTGACCGTGGATACGAAAGAAGCCACTTCGCTGCGCAGCGAGGTGGCTTCAGCTATATGCAGAAGAATGGAAAACAGCAAGCGCAGCTGTTGGCAGAGGGCGCTTGCTGTGATGGTGAGGGTGCATCGTATTCAGTTGGTGCTGTATTCTTCCTGCACAGGCCGGACTTCAACCCGCATGCCATACCGGAGCGTCGTATCCCGCGCGAAGGCAATATGCGCTTCCCATGTGCATGTGGCTTCGGAACCATCCGGAACCATGCTGACCCAGGAGATGCGGCCCTCTGTCTGGCGCCCATCGGAGAATGTCAGGGTGACGGCGGCGTTCCAGGCGTAATCGTCCAGCAGATGCTCCGGTACATGGATGATGACGTGCATGGCTTCATCCGGCCAGACCAGGGCAATGGTGTCGCCTGCTTCGACCCGGTCGCCTTCCTCTACGCATACCTCGGCGACCACGCCGGAGGTCTCGTGCATGACAAAATGCCCATCCCGGGTGGGAGCAAGCTCGTACAGCTCATCGCCGGCTTCCACATAATCGCCGTTACCAACAAACTCGCTGATGACCATGCCGTCCCCTGTGCAGAAAACCGGGTCGATCCGGGCAATCGTGCCTGTTCCGATGCAGTTATCATCCATGCCGTCAACCCGGCGGAAGATATCCACCGCCTCGCCGAGAAGGAAGTCGCCCTCTGTGACCAGCACGGAATAGCTGCTGCCGCTCACCGAGGTGACAACTCCCTGGCCGCTGCGCACGCCGTCGGTTGTACAGCGCAGATAAACGGTTTCGCCGGGCTGCACCAGCTGATTCTGCGGCAGCCAATTGTTCGTCAGGATAGCGGCAGCGACCCGATAGCTGGCGTCCGGCTGAATGCAGGCCAGTGCGCCGTAGAGCAGCTGAACATCTGCTGCGTCATCGCCCTGGTTGGCAAAGAGCGTCACGGTTCCGCTGCAGGGAGCCCGCATGATATTGGGCGTCATCGTGGCGGCTTCCATTCCGGCGGTGACCGCGTCGCCTTCGCGGAATAACAGGGATATCACTTCACCGGCATAGGGTGCGGTGATCTTTTCTTCGTCCGTGGCGGCAATCACGCCGGTCAGTACGGGGCTGTCATTCGCGAAGGCTGCGTTCATTGTCGAAAGCAGAAGGAGCAGCAGGAAACAGAATAGGAATTGTTTCATACAAGATGACTCCTGTTGTCAGAATTTCTCTGGCAGGGAATACCTGCTGTATCTGCTGCAAGGCGATATCAGGGGATCAGCACGGTCACAGTCAGCCCATAGCGCAGGGGAGCGACCGTCTCCGGGATGACGGAAACCGCGTAGGTGGTGCCATAGGTGGCATCGTCATCCGGCAGGAGGGAGATCTTCTCAACCGTGCCGGTGAGTGCCGCGGTGCTGTCCTCCTCGCCGGGAAGCAGGTACTGCACGGTCATGCCGGGTTCAATCCGGGCCAGGTCATCCTCCGGCACAGAAACGATGATCCGCATACCTGCGTCCGGGTAAAGCTCCACCACGGCCTCGTCCGCCGTGACCACCTGCCCCTTGCCGGTGGTGACGGAGGCAATCACACCCGCCTGGTCAGCAAAGACCGTGTTGATATCGGTGTCGCCGGGGACAAAGGTGCCATCCAGGGTTTCGTAAAGCAGATCGCCCGCGCTGACCTGCTGCCCGCTCTGCACATGCAGCCGGACCAGATGGCCGGTGCCGCTGTACACGGTGGCGCTGGCCTGCGAGATCTTGCCGTTTCCGATCATGCTGGAGGAGGTGTAGGCGGCGTCACGATAAACGTTGATGGTGGAGCCGCTGATGAAGACGTCATCGTCCACCTCCACCGTGTAGCTGGTGCCGGAAACGATGGTTACGGTGCCGGTGCTCTTCAGGGTATAGTTGTTGTAGCTGCGCAGATAAACCTTTTCGCCGGGGTGGATCAGCTTGTTGTCATCGGCATCATAGGCACTTTTGGTGGAGCCTGAGATGGTGTAGCGCTGTGCGGGTTCCACGTAGGCCACACCGCCGTAGCGGGTGGTGAGGGTCGTTACGCTGTCGCCGGGTTGGCCGAAAATATAGACCGTGCCGTCCTGCTCGGCATAGACCTTGGTGGTCTGCAGGGTCATCAGGGCTGCACCGGCGTCCACATGATCGCCGACGGAAACGGTGCAGCTTTCGACCTTTCCGGCAGCGGGGGAAGTCAGGGTGACCATTTGCGTTGCGGAGACCGTGCCGGTCAGCTCCAGTTCCTCTGCGAGGGCGTTTGCAGTACTGCAGAGCAGCATCGCTGCCAGGAGCAGGATTGCCGTGAATCTTTTCATCTTTGTTCCTCCTTTACATTGAACGCAGCGCGTCGATGGGATTGAGCTTGCTGGCCTTGCGTGCCGGCGCCCAGCCGAAGATGATACCGACGGCTGCCGAGAAGCCGGCGCCCAGGGCGATGGCGCCCACGGAAATGGCGAAGTCTGTTTCCATTACGGTGCAGAGCGTGTAGGACAGGATCAGGCCGATGAGGATGCCCACAATGCCGCCGATCATTGACAGCATGAAGGACTCCATGAGAAACTGCGTCTGGATCTGCCAGGGCAGCGCACCCAGTGCCTTCTTGAGGCCGATCTCCACCGTGCGCTCGGTAACGGTGGTGAGCATCATGTTCATGATGCCGATGCCGCCGACCACCAGCGCAATGGAGGCGATGCCCGCCAGAAGCGCGCTGACCATGTTCAGCATGGATTCCATCGTATCCTCCACGCCGGACATGTTGGTGACGGTGAAGCAGTCCTCCTCAAAGGAGAACATGCGGTCAAGCTCTTCTTCAAGGAGCGTCGTGCCGGTTTCGGAATCGTATCCGTCCGCAAGATACACGGTGAAGGAGGTGACCACATTGACATTGTTCAGGCGCATGGCGGTGGTGTAGGGCACGAGGATGTCCGACGAGCCGCTGGTCAGGGACGTGAGACTCTCGGTGGTGTCGTCGGACAGGATGCCGATCACCTGAAAGGGAATGCCGCTGATGTAGAGGGTTTCGCCCAGCGGATCCACGCCGAAGAAGAAGGTTTCCATCATCTCCGGGGTGATGAGGCAGACATAGGACATGTTGCTCTCATCCACCGGCGTGATGGCCCGACCACGGCTGACCAGTTCGCTGTTTTCCCGGAAGTAGAAGGTGTTCCTGCCGGAAACAGAAATGCTGGATTCATAGGCGTCTCCTCGGGACACGCGGGCCTTCAGCGACACCGTGGGCGTCACGCCCCGGACGCAGTCCATGGCGGTCAGCGTATCCAGATCCGCGGAGGACAGGCCCTCCTTCAGCTCGCTGCCGGACACGGAAACCGTCAGCGTCCCCGCGCCCATGGAGGAGAAGGAATCGGACAGCGACCCGGAAAAGCCGGACACCGTGGTGATCAGCGCGATGACCGCCGCCACGCCGATCAGGATGCCGAGGATCGTCAGGAAGGAGCGCATCCGGCTGCCCAGAATGTTGTGAACAGACATCACGAAGCATTCCCGCAGCATCCGCAGGAACTGCATGACTTTCTTAAACATTGCCTGCGTCACCGCCTTCCGTCAGTTCGCCGTCGATGATGTGAACGGTGCGCCGGGCATTGGCGGCCACGTTCATATCGTGGGTGATCATGATGACTGTCCGGCCTTCGTCATTGAGGGAACGGAAGAGCTGCATCACCTGCTTGCCGGTGTTCTGATCCAGCGCGCCGGTGGGTTCGTCCGCCAGAAGGATGGAGGGGTTGCCTACCAGGGCCCGGGCAATGGCGACGCGCTGCTGCTGACCGCCGGAAAGCTGGTTGGGGTAATGGCCCATGCGGTCGGACAGGCCGACGCGCTCCAGCATTTCCTGGGCGCGGCGTCTGCGTTCCCTGGTGGATACGTCGGCGTAGATCAGCGGCAGCTCCACGTTCTGCTGTGCCGTCAGGCGGGGCAGAAGCTGGGAATTCTGGAACACAAAGCCGATCTCCTTGCTGCGCAGGCGGGCCAGGTCCTTTTCGTTCATGTCGTCCACCTGCCGCCCGTGCAGGATGTAGCTGCCCTGGCTGGGCGTGTCCAGGCAGCCGATGATGTTCATCAGCGTGGATTTGCCGCTGCCGGAGGGGCCGAGAATGGACAGATACTCACCCTGCTGAATGTGGAGGTTGATGTCCTTGAGGACATGCAGCTCCTCGTCGCCCAGCGGGTAAATCTTGTGAATGCCTGTCATGCGGAAGAATTCCTGCATCATCAGCGTCCACCACCCTGACCGCCGCCGTTGTTCTGACGGGTGTTGTTGCGCTGAGTGCCGCCTCCGGGCGCCTGGAAGTTGCGCTCGGTGTTGGTCTGTCGGTTCTGCATGGTCGGCTGGGTGCCACCAAAGTTGAACAGGCCGTCCAGGAAACTGCCGCTGTCCTCCTCGACCTCCACCTCCACATAGACGGTATCGCCGCTCTGCAGCCCGGAGGTGATCTCTACATAGTTGCCGTTGCTCACGCCGGTGGTGATGTACACCTGGCGCATGGTGCCGTCGGCATTCTGCATGAGCACATAGGCCTGATTGGTTTCGTCAAAGCTGATCGCGTCGATCTTCAGCACCACCACATCCTGTGCTTCGCTCTGGGAGATGGAAATGGTGGCCTGCATGCCGGGGTACACTCCTTCCGGCACATCCACATAGGCGGTGGCGGTGTAGTAGGCCACGCTGCCGGAGGAGGCGGAGATGTAGTTGATGGAGTCGATCATGGTTTCGATGGTCTGCTCCGTAGCGGTTACGGTCACGCGGGCGGTCTGGCCGACGTGCACATCGCTGATGTCGTATTCATCCACGCGGATGGAGACCTTCATGCGGCTGAAGTCGGCTACCTGAACGAGCTGATCGCCTGCGGCCACCTTATCGCCGGTGCTCACCAGCAGCTGGTTGACCCGGCCGTCAAACTCGGCCTCAATGATCTGGCCATTGGACAGGCGGATCAGCTTCTGACCGGCAGTCACCTGATCGCCTGCGCTGACGTATACGGTGCGCACCTCGCTGGCGGCGTCCGCGGTGTAGGTGGCGCTGTCGATCAGCTGCAGGCTGCCGCTGAAGGACAGTGCATTGGAGATCGTGCCCTGAGAGGCGGTGTAGGACTGGTAGGTTACGGTTTTGCCGGAGTCGGTCTTTCCGTAGATGAACAGGCCGCCAAGCAGCAGTACGGCGATCAGCAGCAGGATCAGCAGGATACGCAGGATGGTGCGCAGAAGCTTTTTCCGCTTCTTTTTCTGTGCTTGCAGCTGGGTGGTTGGAAGGCTCATTTCGCTCATCCCTTTGAGGCTCCTTTCGGTTTTTCCGGCGGCGAACCCTGCTTACGGCAGGATCAGGCATCCTGTATAGTGGACATGCGGGGTGCTGCCGGTTGGCATAGCCATGCTAACACCGGTACCTCAAGCTTACCTAAAATCATTTGTAAATAAATTTTGAAGCCGCGTATTAGGTCTGTTTTAACTATGGGGTATATGATGAAGACGAGGTGATTGATGATGCGGATTTTATTCGCAGAGGACGATAATACGCTGTCCCGGGGCGTTACGGCATTGCTGGAGCACGACGGATACATCGTTGATGCGGTGGCGGACGGACAGGACGCAGTTGCCTATGCGCAAAGAGAGCACTACGACTGCATCATTCTGGACGTGATGATGCCAGGACTGGACGGGCTGAGCGTTGTCCGCATGCTGCGTCAGGTGCAGAACAATACGCCGGTGCTGTTTCTTTCGGCCAGGGGATCCCTGCAGGACCGGGTCAACGGCCTGGACGCGGGGGCGGATGATTACCTGCCCAAGCCCTTTGCAGGGAGCGAGCTGAGGGCCCGGGTGCGGGCGCTCCTGCGCCGACGGGCGGAGTATACCCCCAACCTGCTTACCTTTGCCGATCTGACGCTGGACACCGGCTCCTGCGAGCTGCGCTGCGGCGGCAAAGGGGCCATCCTCAGCCGCCGTGCGTATCAGGTAATGGAAACCTTCATGCGCAATCCGCATGTGGTTATTTCCCCCGAGCAGCTGATGGAGCGCATCTGGGGGTGGGACTCGGATGCAGAGATCCATGTGGTGTGGGTCAATGTGTCCTTCCTGCGCAAGCAGCTGACCTCGCTGGGCAGCCGCGCCTTTATCAAAACCCTGCGCGGAACCGGATACTCATTGGAGGAGCAAAAGTGAACATACAGACCTATCGCAGGAAATTCATCCTGATCGCCATGTCGGCCATGACGGCCTGCCTGGTGCTTCTCCTGCTGATGATCAACCTGCTTACCTTCAACTCGGTGGTGGCAGAGCAGCGGGATATACTGATGATCCTCTCGGAGAATGGCGGCAGCTTCCCGTCATTCAATTCGGGGTTCGGAAAGAACAAGCCAGGCCGCAGCTATCAGATCACGGAGGAATCCGAATACCGCATCCGTTATTTTCATGTGACGGTTGGCCCCAGGGGGGAAATCGTATCGGCGAATCTGAAGCAGATTGCCGCCGTGAACGAGGCGGAAGCGATGGAGCTTGTTGCCCAGGTGAAGGCTGCAGGAAAGGAATATGGCTGGATCGGGCACTATATGTACAGGGTTCATGTCCGCGAGGATGGTTCGCTGACCCGGTATATCTTCCTGGACTGGGAAGAAAAAATCATTGCCTTGAAGCGCTTTGCACTGATTTCCGTCGTGATGGGCGCCGTCGGACTGTCGGTGACCTTCCTGATCGTCCTGTGGCTGTCGAAGCGGGCCATTCATCCCGTGATCGTCAGCAGCCAGCGGCAGCAGCAATTCATCACCGACGCCAGCCATGAATTGAAAACGCCGCTGTCCGCCATTTCGGTCAACATGGAGCTGCTGGGGATGGAGGTAGGCGAGAACGAGTGGATCACCAGCACCAACGAACAGCTGGGCACACTGCGGAGACTGGTGGATCAGCTGATATGCACCGCCCGCATGGACGAGGAGGCTTCCCTGTATGGGGAGAAGCAGCTGCTGGATCTGAGCGAGCTGGTGACGGATGCTGCCACCTGCTTCACACCGATGGCGGCGGCTGCCGGGCGCACGATTGAGCTGAATGTGCCGGAGAAGATCACCATGCGGGGCAACGAGGAGCTGCTGCGGCGGATGATCTCTGTCCTGTGCGATAACGCCATCAAGCACGCCACTGGAGAGGGCTGCATCACGCTGTCCCTGTCCGAACGGCCCAAGGCGATTGCCCTGCGCATACAGAATCCCTGGCCGGCAGCGAAGGACAGCGCCGTTTATGAGCGGATGTTCGACCGCTTCTACAAGGCTGACCCGGCGAGGAGCAAGGACAGCATCCGCAACGGCTTCGGCGTGGGGCTTTCTATTGCACAGAAGGCTGCCCAGTGGCACGGCGGTTCGATCAAGGCCGCTCCGGTCGGCATGGAGCAGATCTGCTTCACGGTGACGCTGCGGAAAAAATAAAGCCAACGCCCGAAAACAGGGAAGCGGCGGGGGAGTACCCCGGAAAACGGGGACAAGCTGCCGCGACGGCCATGATGCGTCCTGGATTCCCGCTTCGGCCGCAGGAACGCGCCGGATCGCGAAGGTAACGTATGTTATTGTTGCGGGATGCTTCCATTTTGGTTGTGAATATGCTACAATGGCAGGGAAGCACAAAGGAGGGCAACATGGATAGGGTGGATTATGCGCGGCAGTTGGCGGATGTGCGCTGCTTCCTGCTGGATATGGACGGTACCTTTTACCTGGGGGACAGGCTGATCGAGGGCTCGCTGGAATTTCTGGCTGCGCTGGAGCGCACGGGGCGCGACGCCTGGTTTCTGACCAACAATTCCTCCAAGTCTGCGGCGGTGTATACGGAAAAGCTGCGGAAGATGGGCGTACCGGAGAGATTCTGCCGCCAGGTGATGTCCTCCGGGCATGCCACGGTGCGCTACGTCCAGGAGCATTTCCCTGAGGGGCGCGGCTACCTCCTGGGTAACCCTGCCCTGACGGAGGAAATGACCGGCATGGGCCTGCAATTCGCGGATGACGATGATGTGGATTACGTCATTGTGGCCTTCGATACCACACTGGATTACGCGAAAATGTGCCGCGTGTGCGACCTGATCCGCTGGGGCAAGCCCTACATCGCCACCCATCCGGACTTCAACTGCCCCACGGAGACCGGCTTTGTCCCCGATATGGGCGCCATCATGGCCTTCATCGAGGCCTCCACGGGCCGCAAGGCGGACGTCATCATCGGCAAGCCCCATTACGGCATCGTCCGTGAGGCGCTGGAACGCACGGGGCGGCCGCTGGCAGAAATGGCCATGGTGGGCGACCGTCTGTACACCGATGTGGCCACGGGCGTCAACCACGGCATGAAGGGTATCCTGGTGCTCTCCGGCGAGGCGACGATGGAGGAGGTGGCTGCCTCTGGCGTCCGTCCGCACATGATCTTTGACAAGCTGGCGGACATGATCCCCTATCTGTAATGAGGAGGAAGAAACAATGCTGAAGACGATGTTCCCCACGATTGAGCGCGAGAGCAGCATGCTGGGCTTTGGCTGCATGCGTTTCCCCTGCACACCCGATGGCAAGATCGACGAGGCGGAGGCCATCCGTATGATCCGTCATGCCATCGACAACGGCGTGACCTACATCGACACGGCTTACCCCTACCATGGCGGCGAGAGCGAGATCGTGGTGGGCAAGGCCCTGCAGGACGGCTACCGCGAGAAAGTCATCCTGGCCACCAAGCTGCCCTGTTGGAATGTGCACAAGCATGAGGACATGATGGCCATCCTGGACGAGCAGCTGCAGAAGCTGCAGACGGATCACATCGACTTCTACCTGATGCATGCCATGAATGCCCAGCGCCTGGAGGAGATGCAGGGCTATGATTACAAGCGCTTCCTGGATGAGGCGGTGGCCCAGGGCAAGATCCGTTACCCCTCCTTCTCCTTCCACGACGGCTACGACGCCTTCATGCGCATCCTGGATGATTACGACTGGAAGATGTGCCAGGTGCAGATGAACATCCTGGATGATGAGAACCAGGCGACTCTCAGGGGCATCCGCGAGGCGGGCAAGCGCGGCATCGGCGTGGTGATCATGGAGCCCCTGCGCGGCGGCCTGCTTGCCAATCCGCCGGCTGACGTCAAGGCGGTTTACGACGCCTTCCCGGACAAGCGCAGCCCCGTGGAATGGGCCTTCCGCTACTTGTACGCCATGCCCGAGGTGGTCACCATCCTCTCTGGCATGAGCAGCTGGGAGCAGACCATCGACAACCTGCGCATCTTTGATATCCCCGGGCGTCCCGTGCTGACCGAGGCGGAGAATGCGCTGTTCCGCCAGGTCAAGGACACCTACATGGCCCGCATGAAGACCGGCTGCACCGGCTGCCGCTACTGCCAGCCCTGCCCCATGGGCGTGGCGATCCCCCATATCTTCCAGAATTACGACGCGACGAGGCTTCGCGCGGAGCCCAATTACAGCAAGGGCTATGCCAAGGTGATCGCGGACGAGCATGACGCTTCCCGCTGCGTGCAGTGCGGCCAGTGTGAGGCTGCCTGCCCCCAGCATCTGCCCATCATCCGCTACCTGCAGGAGATCCATGCAGAGTGCTGCGGAGAGTGATCGGCTGCGCCCACCACAAAACGACCTGTACCGCAATGGTACAGGTCGTTTTGCATGATGCGGAATGTGGTTATGCGGCAGGGAACGTGACGCCCAGCTGTGTGGCTGCTGCCCTCAGCCCTTCTGTAATCAGGTTTTCCATCTGTTCATCGCTCATGCAGGGCATGTACTTGGTGGCGAAGCAGACGGCCATGCCGTGGGTGTGGAAGAAGGTGCGCTCATAGAGCTTGATGGCGGTCTCCCTGTCCACGCCGATGCTGGCTTCGATCATGGGGAAGCCCCAGTCGTGCTTGTATTCGCGGCCGATACTGCCCTCACTGCTGCGATCGCGCATGAAAAGGAGCTTGAAGAGCTGCGGCTCGTCGCGGGAAAAGCGCAGGTAGGTCATGCAGACTGCGATGTAGGGGTTAGAGCTGTTGGCTGCATTGTCGGTCATCTGCTGGCACAGCTTTTCGTCCGTCAGGCGGATGATTTCGCTCCGCAGCTCCTCCATGCCGGTGAAAAGGCGGAAAATGGGCTGCGTGGAGCCACCGAGCTCCTTGGCGACGGCGCGGGCATTGAGGGCAGCGGGGCCTTCACGGCGCACAAGGCGGCATGCGGCCTCCAGCACGGCTTCCCGGGTAAAGCGAACCATGGGGGGCATTGTGATCAACTCCTTTTCAGGGCTTTATCGGGGGTGACTGGTAACGGAACTTCCCGGCGTATCCCGTCTGCGGCGTGGAATAGGCGGAAACCAGGTTGCGGTTTCGGGTGACGTTGAGCACCAGGCCCAGGCCGCCCATGTTGGTGGTCATGTTGGAGCCGCCGTAGCTCAGGAAGGGCAGCGGGATGCCCGTGATGGGCATCAGGCCCAGGGTCATGCCGATGTTCTCGAATACATGGAAGAGCAGCATGCCCATCACGCCGATGATGACCAGCATGCCGTATTTGTCTGTGGTGTAGCGGGCGAGGTAAAGCATGCGCAGGACGATGGCCAGGTAGACCAGCACGATGATGGAGCAGCCGATGAAGCCCCATGCCTCGCCGATGGTGGCGAAAATGAAGTCTGTCCAGTCGGCGGGGACGTAGTTGAGCTGGCTCATGGAGCCGTCCACGAAGGTGCCGATACCCGTCAGGCCGCCGGAGCCGATGGTCATCTTGGACTGGTTCATCTGGTAGGCGTCGTCCAGGGGGGAAAGGTCGGGGTTGAAGAAGGCCAGGATGCGGCGCAGGCGGTAGTCATCAATGTCCAGGGCGATCATGCCGGCATACAGGGTGATGATCAGCAGCACGGCGATGGCCGTCAGCGTCAGCATCAGGCGCATATTGACGTTGGAGAACCACATCATCACCGCGCAGAAGAAGATGATCACGATCAGCGAGCCGGTCTCACCGGAGGCCAGAATGATGGCGGCGGGGACGGCCAGACGGAGCATCAGCTTCCAGAAATCGCCCGGGGTGGAAAGCGGGGAATCCTCCTTGGACAGATCCTGCGCCAGAATGAGGATCATGGCCAGCTTGATGAACTCCGACGGCTGAATGGTCAGGCCCCAGATGACGTCCGTCCAGGCCTTCACGCCCTCGGCGCGGTTGGACAGCCAGGTGAAGGCAACCAGCACGGTCGCCAGGACGTACAGGATGAAGGTGAAGCGCTTGATGAGGTGATAGGGGATGTTCATCAGCACCGTGACGATCAGGGGGGCCAGCAGGAGGAAGAAGCACTGGCGCAGGGCCGAGCTGGACTCGGTGATATGCGCCAGGAGGGATTCTGCCGTGGAATCGGGCGTGAAGGTGGCCACACAGACGGCGATGACGCCGAAGAGGGACAGTGCGCCGATCATGATGATCAGCGGCCAGTCCGTGTGTGCGCGGGCGCGCCTGTTTTCAGCATACAATGGGAGCAACCTCGTTTCTCATGGTCATTGGACAGCCGGCGTCATCAGGCGGGCGGCTGCGTCAGGGGCTTGGTTTTCTTGTGCAGCAGGCGGCGGTACCAGGGCTGCTTTTCGGTTCCGTAATGGGGCAGGGGCGCGTCCACCCCGCTTTCCAGCATGCGCCAGCAGATGCGGATCAGCGCCCGGCGGGCCTCGCAGTCCACGTCCATGATGCTCACGCCCTTGAGCATCGCCCGGCAGATGCTCACATCCTCGGGGATTTCGCCCAGCAGGGGCAGATCCAGCGTGGCAGAAACCGTGGCGGCCGTGTACATCTCGCCCGACCGGATCAGCTCCGGCTGCAGGCGGTTGACGATCAGCTGCGGACGGGGCAGCGCCTTCTTCTCCATCACCGAGGCCATGCGTTCGGCATTGCGGATGCAGATGTCATCCGGCGTGCAGATGATGATGCTCCGGTCCACCTCGGCGTTCATCAGCCCGCGGACGCCGCGCTCGATGCCTGCGGGGCAGTCGATGAGGACAACGTCGAACATCTCCTTGAGCTTTGCCAGCATCTTGCGGAAGGCCTTGGGCTCCAGCTCCTTTACGCGGGCAAACTGGCTGGCGGGCAGCAGGGACAGACGGCTGTTGCCTCCGGGGGAGAGGAGCGCCTGCTCCAGGGTACAGACGCC